>DASZLP010000281.1:0-20167 GCA_035552355.1 Bryobacteraceae bacterium
GAATCCGGACCGCCGGCCTCGATTTTCACGAGCCCGCAACACCCGTTCACACAGGAACTGGTGAAAGCAATGCCGCGCGGTGACTGGTAAAAGCCCTCGATAAACGAAACAAGCCGGACAACAAGAAGGGGAACGTAGTCGTCGTCATCAAACCGTCAGTTCATGTCGACGCGGAATAAGCGAAACGGTCCCTGATCCGGCTCGGCGCGGACCGCGCCTCCTCGTTCCCGCGCCCATTGCAGCACCCAATTGTTCTCACCGCGCTCCACGGCGAACAGAAAAGACGGGTGCGATGCCACGAAATCCCGCGGCCCCGCGACCTGTATCGGCGCCCATGGCCGCAGGTTCAGCAGCGTAATGTCATCCGAATCGAAACCAGTGACTCGGATGGATTCCTGGCGGTCGGCCAGATACCAGAGCCGCGGATCCGGCGGCTGATTCGGCTGCCCCTCGGTCGCAAGAAAGATATGCGAGGAACTCAGCACAACCGGCAGCGCCTGCGCGGCCGTGGCGTTGAGCATGGAGTCGGCGGTTAAATCGTTCCCGGGGCCAGGCCGTGAATAATCCCGCACTTCACGAGCCGTCAGAACTGCGAACATGACGAGGGCAAAGGCGACAGCAACCGGCGGCCAGATGCGGCGAAGGCGATAAACCAGCATCCCGCACAAAATGCAAGGGCCGAACACGATGCCGAGCACATAGCGGTAGAACAGCACGTGCGTGATCGGGCTGATGGCAAGCAGGATAAGCGGCAGGCACAGAAAACTCAGCAGCGTTATCAACTCGTAGCGGGGCAGGGCGCAGCCCGTAGCCGCCGTCGAAGTTGAGCGGCGCCTCAGCCAAAGCAACACGGCCGCCGCCAGGCACACGAGGCCCGGCGCCGCAATTATCTCGTAGCAACCCGCCAATCGAATCCACGACGGACTTGCCCAGAATGCTCCGGTAAAAGCGCGCTGGGCGCGCACCATCGGGATCATCGCGACTTCCGGAATGAGTCCGATAAGCAGCGCGATCGCAATTGGCCAATCCAGCCGCCGGTTCACGCGCGCGCGCTCCAGTTCTCCGAGGCCGATCGGAATCAGCAGGAGCGGCGCCAGGAAATGCACCGCCACGGCGCCCGCCGCGCCGCAGGCCAGGCCGGTCAGAGCGAGCCTGCGGTGGCGAAATTCGGCCGCCGCCTGCCACGAGACCAGCATGATTCCGCAGAAGCCCAGCTCCATTCCGTAGGGTCTGGCTTCGGTCGCATAAAAGCCCGCGCCGGTCGCGAACGGAAGCAATGCCGCGCCGAACGCGCACAAACGGTTGGCTCGCCGCAACGTAAAAAGGTAAATCGACACGCACATCACGGCATAGCCGATGGTTTCCGGAATACGGAGCGCGAGGCCGCCGTCGCCAAAGAGCCGAAGCGAATCGTGAGTAATAAGAAAGAACGAAAACGGCTGATTATCCGGCCCTCCGATAAGGGAACGCCAGATCACGGCGGGGCTGTCGAGCCGGGAGAGAAATCGCGTGCACGCTTCGTCAAACCATAGCGGACGCCTGATGTCGCGCGCGATTGAGCCGGCAAGAAAAATCAGCGCACCGATTACGGCGAACAAAAACACGCGCGCCGACATCCAGGTTTCGATTCGCGATACGCGCCGGTCTTCGGTCATCGCGCAGTCCTCCCGAATCGGACCCGCCACGGCGCGCGAAAACCCTCGCGGATGATGCGGCCTGAGATTTTCGATTCACCTCGATCACGATTGCGGAAAATGATGGGAACTTCCCGGATGACGGCGCCGGACTGCCAGATCCGATATTTCAGCTCCATGAGGAATGCGTAGCCCCCGCTGCGAACCCCCTTCAGATCGAGACCGCGGAGCACGCCGGTTCGGATCAGCATGAATCCGCTCGTGCAATCGTGAAACGGCATGCCCGTGATGCCGCGAACGTAAGCGTTGCCGCCTCTGCTCAGGATTCGCCTCCACATCTCCCATCCCGATACCGCCCCGCCCTGTGCGTAGCGCGAGCCGATCACCGCGTCACACACTTCCAATTTCTCCAGCAGCGCAGGCACGTGCGCGGGATCGTGCGAAAGATCGGCATCCATCATCAGAACCGCGCCGGTGCCGCTGCTTTCCAGAATGCGCCGGAACCCGGCGAGGTAGGCCGAGCCGAATCCTCTTTCATTCGTCCGGCTGAGCAGATCGAGAGCCGGGAAGGAACGCTGCAGCGCGCGCACGGTGTCGCCGGTGCCATCCGGCGAGTTGTCGTCGACCACCAGGATTCGCAGACCTGGAACCATGGAAAACGCCGCCTCGACGAGTGCCGCGATGTTCTCGCGTTCGTTGAAAGTCGGGACAACCGCATGGATGTCGAGGGGTGCGCTCACTGGCGCGCCGCGCCTGCGAAACGTTTGCAATCGGCGGCCACCATCCCCTTCACAAGATCGCTGAAGCCGGTTTGCGAGCGCCAGCCGAACTGCGCGCGGGCTTTGGAAGAATCGCCCATGAGCAGATCGACTTCCGCGGGACGAAAGAACCCGGGGCTGCTGACAACGAACTCGCGATAGTCGAGGCCCGCTGAACGAAACGCCAAATCCGCGAACTCGCCGACGGAGTGCGTTTCGCCGGTCGCGATCACATAGTCGTCGGGCTCAGGCTGCTGCAGCATCGCCCACATGGCCCACACATAGTCCTGCGCGTGTCCCCAGTCGCGCCGGGCTTCGAGATTTCCGAGCACGAGTTGTTTCATCTCGCCCGCCAGAATGCGTGCGAGGCCGCTGGTGATTTTGCGGGTCACAAACTCGTATCCGCGGCGCGGCGATTCGTGATTGAAGAGAATTCCCGAACAGGCGTATATGCCGTAAGCCTCGCGGTAATTCCGGGTGAGCTCGAAGCCGGCGACTTTGCTGATTCCGTAAGCGGAGCGCGGATGAAAACGGGTGCGCTCGGATTGCGGGGTCTCCTCGGCCCGTCCGAACATTTCACTGGTGGCCGCGAAGTAGAACCGGCAGCCCGGGCTGGCGTCCCGCAGCGCGCTGAGCATGTGGTGCGTTCCGTTGACGTTGACGTTCATGGTGGAAAATTCGTCGTCGAAGGAATAACTCACAAAGCTCTGCGCCGCGAGATGGTAACACTCGTCGGGCTGCGTCTGCACGAAAATCCGGTAAAGGCTCGGAAGATTTTCGAGCGATGCCGGATGGAGCTGAACGCGATCGAGCAGGTGGGTGATTCGGCCCATCCGGTGAGTCGGATCTTCGAGCGCCACGCGGCGGACGATGCCGTGGACCTCATATCCTTTTTCGAGGAGCAGTTCGGCCAGATATGACCCGTCCTGCCCCGTGATTCCGGAGATCAAGGCGCGCTTCAATCGCCCATTCTAACGGACGATTACCCGTGTGGCGCGGGCAATCCGGGCCGCCGCGCCGGCGCTTGTTAATTAGTTCTCCGACGGCCGCTCGGCATTATCTACCACGATGTATTCGCGCAGACCCTTGTCCGGCACGAGAGTCAGCCCGAGCTGCTGTTCCAGCACAACCGGAAGGGAAGCTGCCGGCGGAATGTCGGACGGCTGGAACGGCGAAGACATGCCAGGCGGAAAAGATCCGGGCGCAACCGCATCGTGCGCGAATTTGATCTGGAAGGTGTACATGCCCGTGATGCCGGTTTTATTTAGAACGGGCCGGTCCATCACAAAACCGGTTAACGAACTGGCGAGATTGCCGATCGGCTGTTCGGCGGCCTCCATTGTCCAGTTCGGACCTTCCCACCCGGTGTGAAGGATGCACGGCGGTACCCAGCCGGGCGGTGGATTCTGTGGCATCAGCAACGGCGTATCGGGTTCGTGCGGCTCGCAGGCTCCCGGAGCCCGAGGCTGGAGTTTAAACCCGCCGCTCGCTACAGTCAACGCGTACATCGGTATCTCTTCGAACGCGTGATGTGTTTTCAAACCGAAGCGGCTTTCAAGAAGCGCCTGCAGCATCGGACCACTGGTAATTTTGATGGACGCAAGGCCGGTAAGACGATTGACTGACGCGTCGCTCGTCTCCGCGTTAATCGTGTACAGGTCAGAATAGAGCCATGCCGGCCCTCCCCGAATCCGCCCCGTCTGGAACGGACCTCCGTAATCGTTAAGCAACCGGGCGCGTTGCGTATGGTCGAGCATCTCCTGAACCGTCATGCAGTTCACATAAAGCTGACCCGAAGGAGACATCGGGATTCCGCGTCCACCCGCGCCGCCGCGGCCCGAGCGGCCTGCGCCATCCCCCTGCCTGCAGGTCGTGATCGACGCTTTGTCGAATTGCGGAACTGGCACTGGTGGAGTAAGCGCCGACGGAGCCGGCAACTTGATCGCCTGTGCGATACGCACAGGGCTTGAAGGAATTGGCGTCAGCGCGGGCGGTTTCGCCGCCGGTAACGACATCGGCGGTGGCATCGGCTGCCGTCGATCGAACGTGACCGCTCCAGCCGCCCACAGCACCGGCATTGCGGAGAGGCACAACGAGACCGCCGCCGTGCGGCTCAGACCGCGCGAAAACGTGCGGCCATCCTCCAGCAGCGCTTCGATGCGCCGCTTGAGATGCGAAGGCGCGGCCATCGTCAGCGCATGCCGCCGCAGACGGCCCTGCGACCGGTCCACCACGTTCGCCATTTCGAGAAGTAAGCGCGCATAACTGCTGCTGTCGCCCAGCACCGCCACGCTCGATTCGTCGCAGGCCTGATCCGCCACAAGCGCGAGTCTTCGCTCCAGCCACCATGCCAGAGGATGGAACCACAGCAGACTGCGGTTCACTCCCGCGACGACCGCGACCAATCCATCGCGGCGGCGGACGTGCGCGCCTTCATGCGCCAGCACGGCATCGAGTTTCGCGTGATCCCACTCGCGCCATTCCATCGGCAGCAGAATCACCGGCCGCACATAGCCGACGGTGACCGGCACCGAAACGCGTTCCGATTCGTAAACATCCTTCGCATACGGAAACATCACCGGAACCGCGCCCGCGCGCAACCTCCGCGCCAGCAGCATTCCGAAGGCGAACTTCGCCAGCATCGCCGCCGCGACGGCCCAGTAGGCAAACAGCAGCGTTGCCGGCCATGTAACCCGCCGCGTGCTTGCAGGGGCCGCGTCTGAACTCCCAGCGAATCGATACCAGGAGTCGTCGAAGATCACCCGCTCGACATTCGAAACAGGCGTCGGCGCCGCGGTCGCTGTCCCGCGATCCGGCAGATGCAGAGCGACGCGCGGAAGCGCATGTCCGAAGCAGTAAAGCGCAAGCATGCCGCAGACTACAGCGGTCCATACCGCGTGTTCGAGCGCCGCTGTGCGCTTGCGGCGCAGCATCCAGAGCGCCAGCCCAGCGGGCACGGCGAGCAACAGCGACCGAATCGAAATTTCGAAAAGATGTGCGAGCATGCTATTCCTTCTTTCGCGGGCCTTTGCGGGCCAGCTTCCGCGCGAGTTCCTGAAGCTCATCGCGATCGACGACTTCGTTTTCCACCAGACCGACCAGCAACTGTTCAAGCGAACCGTCGCAAAACCGATCGAGAATCTGCCGCACCGCGCGCACTGCTACGTTGCGCGGCTTTTCGACACCCGTGTAGACGTACGCTTTCCCCTCGACTTTGTGCCTCACATAGCCCTTTTCCTGCAGTCGCCGCAGAATGGTGCGTACCGTCGAATCCTTCAGCTCATGCCGCGGCGCGAGCGCTTCGCGAATCTGTTCCGCCGTGCCGGATCCCCGTTTCCAGAGGATTTCCATCAACTGGTGTTCGAGATTACTAAGAGCGCTGCGAGGGATTCTGGATGATTCGCGCATGTCCTGCTACAGAATGTAACAGGTATGCCCGGGGCCGTCAAGAGGAATAACCGGCCTGGGAGGATTCACGCGTACGATACAATTTCCATTTATGTCCGTGACTCCCCGCATAGCCCTGTTTACAGCCATTCTGGGCTCTTTCGCCGGCGCTTTGCCGCTCCTCGCTCACCACTCTTTCGCCGCCGAATTCGACTCCACGAAGGTCGTCACGCTGGAAGGCAAGTTCACCAAAATGGACTGGGTCAATCCCCACTCGTGGATCCACATGGAGACCGTCAACAAAGACAGCGGCAAGGTCGACACGTGGGATATCGAGACTGGCCCTCCCAACACCCTCTACCGGAATGGCTGGCGCAAAGACTTCATTAAGCCTGGCGAAGCGATTGTCGTGGTCGGCACCATGGCGAAGAACGGCACCAACACCGTGAACGCGCGCACCGTGAAAACGCCGGACGGACGCACGCTGCTCGCGGGATCGTCCGAGAACTTCACGCAGACGACTGCCCCGGCCGCGAAGTAGAGATGAGAAAAGCCGCATCCCTTCTCATGCTCGCAGCCGCGCTGGTGCTGTGCTCAGGTGCTCCCGCACAGACTAAATCGAAAGCCTGGAACGCGCCGCGCCTCGCCGACGGCCATCCGGATCTGAACGGCATCTGGGAAGTCCGCGTGAAAGCCGATGCGAACCTCGAAACCGCGCGAGTCAACGGCAAGCCCGTGATCGTCGATCCGCCAGACGGACGTATTCCCTATAAACCCGCCGAGCTCGCGAAGAAGAAGCAAAACGAAACTAACAGAGCCACGGCGGATCCCGTCGTGAAATGCCAGATGCCCGGTGTGCCCCGGCTGGCGTGGGTGCCTTACCCGTTTCAGATCGCCGAGTCTGCCGGACAGCCGGTGATCGTGTTCCTCTCGCAATACGTCCACACCGTTCGCAACATCAATATGGGTGGCGAGCATCTCGACGGTCTCGATCTCTGGCTGGGAGATTCCCGCGGCCGTTGGGACGGCGACACGCTCGTCGTCGACGTCGCGGATTTCAACGACATGACGTGGTTCGATGCCGCCGGAAGCCAGCACAGCGACGCTCTTCATGTGGTCGAACGCTTCACGCGCGCCAGCCCGACCACCATAAATTACGAAGCGACCATCGAAGATCCGAAAGTACTGACGAAGCCGTTCCGCGTTGCTCTTCCACTTGACCGTCATACCGGGAAGAACGCGCAGCTTCTCGAATCCGAATGCTATGCGGATAAGGAAGGTCCGACGGTCACGGTTGGCGACAAACCCGATCCTGGCCACGCCAGCTTGTCCGCGAAATAGGAAGCTGCCATGCGATTTTCATCCCTCATCGTTTTTCTTCTGCCCCTGACCGCGCTCGCACAGGGACGCGGCGGCAATCAGCAGCCCGTCAATCCGCTCCTCACTCCGAACCCGTACAACTCTCCGCCGGAAGTCAAGGGCGGACCCATTTCCCGCCTCCCTGACGGCAAGCCGGACATGCAGGGCGTCTGGCTCGTCCGCGCTCCCGGGAATTCGATGTCGATGCTGAGCGTCGAAACGCTCGGCGGCGGGCGAGGTACCCGTAAAGGCGTTATTGTCGATCCGCCGGATGGCAAAATTCCCTATCAGCCCTGGGCGCGCGCGAAACAGGAGGACCTTGCGGCCAATCACATGATCGAAGAATCCGACGCGCATTGCCTGCTCGGAGGATTTCCGCACGCTTCCTTCACGCCCTTCGGATTCCGTCTGCTGCAGCCGCCGGGCGAAGTAGTGCAGGTGTGGGAATTCATGCACGCTTATCGCGTGATCCCGATGGATGGGCGTCCGCACCTCGACGCGAAAACGAAGCTCTACATGGGCGACTCCCGCGGTCATTGGGACGGCGATACGCTCGTGATCGATGTCACGAACCAGAAGGCGCGGCCGTGGATCGATCAGGCCGCCGACTTCCACAGCGACGCGATTCATGTCGTCGAGCGCATGACGATGACCGACTCGAACAACATTACCTACGACGCGACCATCGAAGACCCGAAGGTGTACACGCAGCCGTGGAAGATCGAGTATTTCTTCAGCAAGTACAACGATCCGAAGTACGAGGCGCTCGAATTCGCCTGCATCGAAGGCGAAACGGACATTAAGAACCAGCAGAGATAGCCGCGTAATACCGCTTACAGGAACAACAAGCCACGATGGTAGAACAGGCTTCAGCCTGTTGTTTTCAAGACCCAGGCCACAGGCTGAAGCCCGTGCCACCATCGTACGGACCCGGAGCACGACAAAAAAATGTGAACAAATCACCGCGCCGCGGAATGTAGCTATAGATGCCGGTTGGTGGGAAGCCCCGGGCGGCGTGCGCCCTTTTCTTCAGTTCTCTTCTTCTGATCGCCCAGACCGCGGCGCAACTTCATCTGGAAGTGAAAGACCCGTCGGGCGCGCCCATCGATGCCGTATCGGGTAAGTTGAGCGGCGGAGGACACAACCGCACCTTTCAGACCGACTCCGCGGGCGCGTACACCTTCGCCGATCTGCCGTCCGGACGGTATCGCCTTGAGGTTGCGAAAGCCGGTTTCGCCACGCAATCGGTCACCGTCGACGTGGCTTCGGGAGCCGAGCTCTCCCGGACGATCATGCTCGAGCTCGCCGCGCAGGCGTCGAAAGTCGACGTGGTCGAAGCAACGCCTTTGCCCGGAACCGATCTGCCGCTTGACCAAATCCCGGCGCCTGTCCAGACCGCCACCAGCCGCGACATCGAACAAAGCGGCGCGCTCGACCTCTCCGACCTGATGAACCAGCGGCTGGGCGCAGTTCACATCAATCAGAATCAGGAGAATCCTTATCAGCCCGATCTCAACTACCGTGGTTACACCGCCTCGCCATTGCTTGGCACGCCGGAAGGCATCTCCGTCTACATGGATGGCGTCCGCCAGAATCAGCCGTTCGGCGACATCGTCGCATGGGACCTCATCCCCAAAATCGCCATCTCCGAAATGGCCCTGATTCCGGGCTCCAACCCCCTCTTCGGACTCAACACGCTCGGCGGCGCGATCTCGATCGACACCAAAGACGGACTCAGCGCGCCGGGCACCACGCTCTCGATCAACGGCGGCAGCTTCGGACGCCGCGCCGGCGAATTTGAGCACGGCGGCTCCAATTCAAAGGGATTGAGCTGGTATGTGGCCGGCAACCTGTTTCGCGAAGATGGCTGGCGGGTGCTTTCGCCGTCGGAAGTCCGGCAGGCGTTCGCCAAACTCGGCTACACCCATGGCAACACGTCGGTGAATCTCAGCTTCGGCTACGCGGACAACTGGCTTACCGGAAACGGACTACAGGACACGCGCTTCCTTGCCCAGCACTGGTCGAGTGTAAACACCGTCCCCGACATCACCTGGAACCGGTCGCCCTCCTTCAATCTGAGCCTGAAGCATAACCTCACGAGTCATCTCGTGCTCTCAGGAAACGTGTACTTCCGCTACATCCGCGCCGACACGACCAACGGCGATCTGAACGAGGGTTCATTCGGCGAGTCGCTCTACACCCTCAGCGCCGGCGATATCGTGGCGTTGAACGCCGCGGGATATACGGGATTTCCGACGACCGGCAACGCCACCACAATGCCGCTTCCTTTCTGGCGGTGTATCGCACAGGGTCTTGAGCACAGCGAGGCTGCCGAAAAGTGCGATGGCATCATCGGCAATACGTATAACAAGCAGAACAACTGGGGACTATCCGGACAACTGAGCTGGCTCGTTGCCCGTCATCGCATCACGGCGGGCGCGGTCTGGGATCGCAGCAGTACGATCTTCCAGCAGGGCACGGAATTTGCATATCTCAACCCTGACCGCCTCACTTTTACTCCCACCGGCGTCTTCGAGGACGGCAGCACCAGCGCGGACGGCGTGCCAGTCGATAACCGCGTAAATCTGCATGGCGGTGTCAACACTTCCAGCTTCTACATCGGCGACACGATCTCAATCGGGAAATCGCTGGCCCTCACGGTGTCAGGCCGATATAACCGCGCCGCTATCGACAACACAGACCGGCTTCCGCCCGTGACCGACGGGTCGCGCGGATCGCTTAACGGCAGCTACGTCTTCGAGCGCTTCAACCCCGCGGCCGGATTCACGTGGACGGCGCCGCGCTATGCGAGCGTCTACTTCAACTACAGCGAGAGCAATCGCGCGCCAACTTCCATCGAGCTTGGATGCGCGGACCCGACGCAGCCGTGCAATCTGCCGAACGCGCTGGTGGGCGATCCGCCGCTCAAACAGGTGGTCACACGCACGCTTGAAGCCGGCCTCCGCGGGTCGATGCTTGATAAACGGGAGAACAATCTGCGCTGGAGCGCCGGCTGGTTTCGTGCGGAAAACTATAACGATCTTCTGTTCGTGTCGTCGCAGCAAACAGGATTCGGTTACTTCCTGAACTTCGGCAAGACGCTGCGCCAGGGAGCCGAGATCAGTGTGAGCGGCAAGTTCAGGCACTTTACGCTCGGCGGCAACTACACCTTCCTTGATGCGACGTACCAGAGTCCGCAAACGATTGCCGGGAGCAGCAACAGTCTGAGCGACGGCGGCCCGGGGGAGGAAGGCACCGTCGCAATCTTCCCTGGTGACCAGATTCCACAGATGCCGCGCAATATTTTCAAGGCGTACGCCGAGTACCAGCCCACTTCGAAGATCTCGATCGACCTTGACTTCGATGCCGTCGGGCGTTCTTTCGCCCGCGGCAACGAAAACAATCTGCATCAGCCTGACGGAGTCTATTATCTCGGCCAGGGATTTTCCCCCGGATATGGGGTGGTGGATTTGGGCGCTCACTATCAGGTTCACAAGCGCGTCCAGCTTTTCCTGCAGATAGACAACCTGCTGAATCATCGCTACTACACGGCCGCGCAGCTCGCGCCCACGCCCTACGACAACGGCGGCAATTTCATTGCGCGTCCGTTCCCCGCGGCGTCAGATGGAGAATTCCCGGTGAGGAATTCCACCTTCTTCGCGCCCGGCGCCCCCATCGGCGCGTGGGGCGGCATGCGTTTTCGATTTTGAGCAAATGCCCGCCGCGAGGAATATTGAATTGGAGAGAATAGTCTTCTGGCATCCGCGCATGTCTGGCTCTTCTTCAGATTCGAATCTCACCGCGGCTTTTCCTTTACCGGACCTTGCTGCCGCCGTCTCACCTTCGCCCGAAATCGAAACGGAAGTGCTCGAACTTTTCGATGTGCTGCGCGAGCGCCTCTTCCGTTACCTGTTGAGCTTCTCGCTCGATGTTTCCGACGCTGAAGAGATCATTCAGGAGACTTTCCTCGCACTTTTCCAGCATCTGCAGCGGGGCAAGTCGCGCCGTAACCTGCGGGGATGGCTCTTCCGCGTCGCGCACAACCTCGCCCTTCGGAAGCGGCGCCACGACTGGCGTGGATGCCAGATCACGCCGGCAGAGGAGCTGGTCATCGACCCGGCCCCCAATCCCGAGGATGAGTTCCTCAGCAACCAGACCAGCAGTCTCCTGATGACGATTGTTGACGCCCTGCCCGAACGGGACCAGCGCTGCCTCTTTCTCCGGGCCGAAGGACTCCGCTACCGCGAAATCGCGGCCATCCTCGACATGTCCCTCGGCTCGGTTTCCCTTTCTCTCGGACGATCGCTGGCACGCCTCGGCCGCGTTGGCAAGGCAAGCGCACAGCCCGCAGGTGGGTTGTGCGCGGTTGAGAAAGGCGCACAGCCCGCAGGTGCGTTGTGCGCGAAAAGAAATCGGTGAATGTTATGCAACGGGACGAACACATTTCCGACACGGATCTGGTACTGGCCGTCGACGGCGAGCTCTCGACGCGGGCCGCCGCGCGCGTGGAGTCGCACCTCGCGGCCTGCCGGACGTGCCGCGCGCGCAAACAGGAAATCGAAGCGGCGGCGGGAGATTTCATGCGCGAATACCGTCGCGCATCGGAGGGGGGGTGCCCCCCCGCGGAAGGTCCGCGTGCGTTGTTGAGAGCGCGGCTCGCGCCAGCGGGTTCTCCGGCCTCGTCGCCGTGGTGGAGATTAAGTTTTTCCGGGGCCGCTGTTATGGCTGTGCTCGCCTTAGCCGCGTACCTTGCCTCTCCCTCGTGGAATTCCTGGCAGCGCGTGCGCGCCGCGACGGTGACCGTCCCCAATCGGAGCCTGACTCCTGGCGCGGCCATCTTCCTCGGACGCGAAGAAGTCTGCCGGGCTCCGAACGCAAAGAACAAGGTAGTGCCCACGACGTTGCGGCGGCAGGTGTTCGAGGAATACGGGATTCGGGCCGCCGAGCCGCGCGCCTATGAAGTGGACTACCTGATCACACCCGCCCTCGGCGGCGCCGATGACATCCACAACCTTTGGCCTGAATCCAGCGACGCGACCGTATGGAACGCGAGCGTGAAGGACGCACTCGAAGACCATCTGCGCGACATGGTCTGCGCGGGCGAGATTGACTTATCGACGGCCCAGCGCGAGATCGCCTCGAACTGGATCGAGGCCTACAAGAAATACTTCCACACCGACCACCCGCTGGTAGGGCAGGCGGTTTCGCCTGCCGGGACCCTACGGTAACGCGAACACCACCAACCCTCTGCCCGCCGCCGCGCCCGGACCGCGCCCACCCGTCGCCGCCACAATCGCCACATACTGCTTGCCGTTCTTGCCTTCGTACGTAATCGGCACCGCGGTCGCCGTGTAGTCGAGCTTCGTCGTCCACAGTTCCTTACCCGACTTTGAATCGAACGCGCGGAAGCGGTTATCGTTCGTCGCGCCGATAAACACCAGCCCACCGGCCGTTGCCATCGGACCCGCCAAACTCTGCGTCCCCGTATTCTGTTTGCCCGCCGGAAGCGATTCCGTGATTCCGAGCGGCACGTTCCACGCAAAGTCGCCCGTGTTCGCATTCACTGCCATCAACCGCCCCCACGGCGGACGGAAGCACGGCCAGTTCCCCAGCGTGCGGCCATTGGCATCCTTCGCGACCACGCCAAAGAATCCCAGTCCCGGCGGGCCAGTCCGGATATACGGCTCAAGACCTTCGGGATTGCCCGGCGTGTACTTCGGGTTGTCCTCCATCCATCCGGTCAGCGGACCGTCGTGCGAATTCACGAAAATATACCCAAGTTTCGGGTCCGTCGCCGTGCCGCCCCAGTTGACCCCGCCCGTCGCGCCCGGAAAAATAATCGCCGGCTTCGTGTCCGTCGCGCCCTTCGGGTGATAGACATAAGGCGTGAACGGACCCGCATTGTAAAGTCCGCCGTACTTGTCCCACAAATCCTGGCAAGCCTTCGCGTGTTCCGGCGTCGTGTCTTCAGGCCTGACGATGTCGTCGCGCGTCATGCTCACGCGCGAGAGCGGCGGCGGTTTGAGCGGAAACGGCTGCGTCGGATAACTCGCCTCGCCCGGCACGTTGCTCTTCGCCACCGGACGCTCCTCCACGCCGAACACCGGCTTCCCCGTCACGCGATCCAGAATGAACATGTAGCCGGACTTCCCCACCTGTGCCAGTGCCTGAATCTTCTTGCCTTTAACATTGATGTCGACGAGCCCTGGCGCGGGCGGCAGGTTGTAATCCCACAGTTCGTGATGAACGGTCTGGAAGAACCACTTCATCTTCCCGGTGTTCACGTCCAGCGCGACGAGCGTGTTGCCGAACAGATTCGCGCCGGGCCGATCGCCGCCATAGAAGTTCGCGCCCGGTCCGCTGACCGGCTCGTAGACGATATCGTGCGCCGTGTCGATGGTTAGCGCGAACGCCCACACGTTGTTGCCCGTGCGGTTCTTCCAGCTGTCGTTCGCCCACGTGTCGTTGCCCGTTTCGCCCGGATGCGGAAACGTGTGGAACGTCCAGATCTCTTTGCCGGTGCGCACGTCATAGCCGTGCGACTCGGGAATCTGTCCGCCCGCCTGCTCAAGTTGCGGACCGATATGCCGCTCGCCCGGCCCGTAAAAGTTCGTGCCCACCAGCAGGATGTTCTTGTAGATCGTCGGCGCGCCGTCATATGGCACCTCGAGCGCGACTTCGCCTTCCTTGCCGAAGCCCGGATCCACCTTGCCGGTGCGCGCATTCAGCGCCATCATTTTTCGCGCCGTGGTGAAGATGATGCGCGGCGGATTGTCCTTATCGCCCGGCCAGTACGCCACGCCGCGGAACGAAGCAAGACCGCCCGTGACCTCGTAAGTCCAGATTTCTTTGCCCGTCTCCGGTTCGAGCGCGACCACTCGATCGCCCGCCGGCAGGTACATCACACCGTTGACGACAATCGGCGTGATCTCCTGATAGAGTTCGCTCGGGCTGTCACCCTTGATCGGCGGCTTGCCCTCGCGCTCGAAGTGGTAACTCCACGCGGGCGCGAGTTTGGCGACATTCGACGTGTTGATCTGCGTGAGCGGCGAATAGCGCGTGCCCGCCAGATCGCGATTGAACATGGGCCAGTCGCCGGCCTTCTGGGCGAAGGCAATCGCCGTGCACAGGAATGGAAGGGCTGCGCGCGTCAGTTTGAGTCTGCGGAATTTCACGAGTCTTATTATCTACCTGAGCTTTCCCGTCCCTGCGAGGACTTACGGCCGTTGACCGCCTGCTGACAACGAGCTATCCCTCATTGACCACGCGGAGCGGCCTTTGGAGAATTAATGAAAGCGCCATCCACGCCCGCCGCCCCCATGAGCATCAGCGACCGTTGCGCAAACGGCGAATACACCAACAGGGTCGTACACGCGAGCGCCAGTCCATAGCTCATATGGTGCAGCAACAAAAAGGGCGCGAGCGACCACAGCGCATCGAGCGGCAGCAGGAACAGCCACATCTTCCGGAACTTCTCCTGCATCCCCGGAGCATGGAACAACACTCCGCACACCAAAAACGCGCGGACAGGGATAAGCAACGCCGCCGTGACGACGACAACCCGGAAGGTCACCGCCCCAGGCGAGAGCGACGCAAGGATGTCGTTGATCTCAGCCAAATTCGCCAGTGCGCCCGCGTAAAACGCCAGGTACATCACCTGCAGCAGCAAAAACAGGGTCTGGACCACCGGCCGTGAGCTCTTCGGTAAATCGTCCGGAGACGCGAGCATGCGGTTGCCAACGGCGGGCTTTACCGGCGCTTCTTCGACCGGCGCCGGCGCCGCCTTGATTCGGATATTTTCCACCGGCGCCACGAACCGGTAACCGCGTCGCGCCACTGTCTCGACAAATCGCGGGTTGCTCGCCTTATCCCTCAGCGCCTCCCGCAGCCGATTCACCGCCGAGTTCACGCCATGCTCGTAATCGACAAACGTCCCATCCGGCCACAGCTCCCGGCAGATCTCTTCCCGCGTCAGGATCTCCCCCGGCCGATCCAGCATCAGGCAGAGCAATTGGAACGGCTGCGAGTGCAGCTTGATCCGGAGGCCGTTGCGGCGCAATTCGCCCGCCGCCGCATCCGCCTCGAAAACGCCGAAGCGATATTGCCGGGATGGCGGGCGCTCGACCATCGAAATCTGGAGTCCATTCTACCGGAAGCGACCGGTGTTCCCCGCAAAACAGGCCCTTGAGAACTCGCGGTGAGACCGGCACTCGGATTCTCCCGACGCGGCCAGGAGGAATCGGGGCGTTACCATGGTCTAAATGGGCCGATTTCTCAATCCGGACGTCGTGCGTCAGCATACGATCCAGCAGAGCCCGAAGCCCATTCGGGTAATGAATCCCACCAATCCGCCGATCGCGCCAGCCACAACTTTTGCGCCACCGCCCGCGGAGCCGGTCGAGAAATATAATCCATCGCACAAACTGACATTTCGCGCGGGGCTGGGGTTCATCTTCATACGTATCGCGGTATTGCCGGAGCTGATCGCGAGCATCCTGCATGTCAACACCTATCTGCTGTATTTGGTCGGCCCGCCCGCGCTCTTCGGCACTGCCTTCGGCGGCGGGATCACCAGAACCCTGCGCCACTCCGCGGGCAAATGGTGGCTGGCTCTGTCGATCTGGATGGCGTTGAGTTTGCCCTTCAGCTCATGGCTCGGTGGATCGATCGCGGATTTTAAATCGTACACTCTCTTTTCCCTGCCGATGCTCTTCACGGTGGCAGGGCTGACCCTGACGTGGAGTGAGGTGCGCGCGACATTCACCGTAACAGGCGTGGCCGGCATGGTGATCATTGCGGCGGCTGGGCTTTTCGCCACAATCGACGAGGGCGGCCGAACCGACCTGGCAAACGCAACCGGTTCGATCGGAAATTCGAATGATCTGGCCAGCCATCTCCTTCTCGTTCTGCCGTTCGTTTTGTATATCGCGATGGACAAGCGGCGCGCGTCTCTCATCCGGGCCGCAATGTTGGTTCCCATTGGGTATGCGCTCAAGATGATTCTCGGAACCGCTTCACGCGGCGCGCTCGTTGCTATCGGGATGGCATTCCTGTTTGTGCTCTTCAAAGCTTCGTGGAAACAGCGGGTGGCCGCCATCAGCGCCGTCGCCATCCTTGCAGTGTCGGCGCCATTCCTGATTCGGGGCAGCGCCGTGGACCGGCTGGCGTCGCTCTTCGGAACGGTCCACCATGAAGAAGCGCTCGAATCGCAGGAGGCGCGCAGCTATCTCCTGAAGCAAAGCATCGTCTACACGCTGCAACATCCGATCTTCGGCGTTGGGCTGGGGCAGTTCTCAAATTTTGAGGGTAAGGATTCCATCCTGGCCGGAAAAGTCGGGAATTGGCACGAGACCCATAACTCCTTCACTCAGGTTTCGAGTGAGTGCGGCGTGCCTGGACTTATCTTCTTCACGATGGGTATAGGCAGCGCGATCTTCTCAGTGAGCCGTACGTACAAGAGGGCGCGGAAGCAGCAGAACACCGGCATCGCCAATGTCTGCTTTTGTTACCTTCTCTCGATGATCGGTTTCATGACGAGTATCACGTTCCTCGCCAATGCGTTTCGCTTTTACCTTCCGCTGATGATTGGTCTGGCCATCGCGGTCAGCACGATCGGAGATAAAGAGCTGGCCGGCCAGCAGGCCGACGAGTTCGCCGCGAGGCAACCCGCGAAGCTCCCTGTTGCCGCTGTCCGTCTCGCGCACTCCTGAATCGCGCATGCGGATCTTATATATCCATTCAACTCTCGAACCGCCTTCAACCGATCCGCGGACTAATCGCTTCCTTCTTCTTTCGGAAAAGCTCGAGGGCGACGTTCTGCAGCCAATCTGGTTTGAGACACCACAGCAGGTGGAAGAAGTCTTCGGGCCCGGCTCGTATCCCGTCTATACGCTCGGGAAGTTCCGCTACCACTGGTGTCTGGTCGGCGCGCGCGGATTCCTCAAGCGCCTGGCCATGTTCCGCTTCTACATTCAAAAGGGACGGGAAATCTACAAAGAGCGCCGCTTCGATTGCATCGTCGCTTACTCGCACATGACGTCGGGAGTGCTGGCCGCCACGCTGAAGCTGCTGACGGGCGCGCGCTGCGTTGTCGAGATCGTGACGGTACCGGAGCTGGCCTACATCCGCCAGAGCCCGCGGCCCGCTTTGTGGGAACGGGTGATGAAGCTCTATTCCGATCTGTGCCTGCATTATTCGACGCTGATCGCCGATCGGGCGCACTTCCTCTACCCGCGGCAACTGGATCGTTTTCCTCTGCTGCGCCGCGTGCCCGGCTCGGTTTTCCACGAATTCGTGCCCGTGTCGACCGTCAACAAAGACAACGCGGGAGAAGATCCGGAGAAGTACATTCTGCTGGTAGGGGCTCCCTGGTATTTGAAGGGTGCGGATGTGCTGATCAAGGCGTTTCTCCGCATTGCCGCCGATTTCCCCAATGTCCGGCTGCGGATTCTCGGCTTTTACCCCGACCGGGCCGGCATGGACGTGCTGACAGGCGGTTCGCCGCGGATTGAAATCATGAAGCCGCGCCCCAATCCGGAAGCGCTGGCTCTGATCAGGCGAGCGATGGTGCTGGTGCTTCCCAGCCGCAGCGAAGGGCTCGGACGCGTTCTGCTCGAAGGCATGGCCGCCGGAATTCCACTGATCGGTTCCGATGTTGGTGGAATTCCGACCCTGGTGCGGGATGGGGAAAACGGTTTTGTCGTGCCGGTGGGCGATGCGGAGAAGCTGAGCGAGCGCCTGCGTCAATTGCTCCAGGATCCCGGCCTGCGCCGCCGCATGGGCGAGGCAGGTTACAGGCGCGCGCATGCGGACCTGGACGAGCGGGCTTACGTGCGCGAGTTTGCGCGCATGGTCGAAGATGCTGTGGGCTCCCGAAAGGCCCGCGCGGCCGGGGCGGAGAGTGTGAGCGCGACGTGAACGAGCGGGGAGACGCGGAACAGACCGCGTCGGTCTGCCGCGACTTTCTGGAAAGCCCACCCGCCGCGGCCGTCGGCGATGCGCTGGCGTCGGCCGGTATTACATCCGATGGGATCGTTGAAGCCGTCCGCCAGTACGTACGGACGCGTGTCTGGCCGGAAGCGCTCGCGCGTGTGCTGTCCAGTTTGCGCGAAGACACCGGATTGCGCGAGGGCTATGTTCCGGAAAGATATCTGCTCACGCACGCCGCGCTCGGGTCGATGCCGAAGCTCTCGGAAGCGCGCATCGCTCCGGATGTCGAGACGCTGATGCGGCGCGAGTACGAGTTCTTCGCGCGACCCAATCCGAATTGGCTCGCTACTTTCGAATCGGGATCGCGCACCAGTGTCGCCTACGCCGGCATGGCCGTGCTGAAGCGCTTCACGGCCGGGCAATCGCATTGGGAAGTCTCGGGCCTTCCGCGAAGTTGGCTGCTCAAGGCGCCGTTGCGCGATCAGCCGCGCATACTCGGCACGATCCTGCGCATGGGCGGATTCGCGCCGTGTTACTACCAGCACATCATGCCGCCGCGCAGCAACCCGCCGTTCCTCCTGGAGCGCCGCTCGCTCCGGTCCTGGTTCCTCATCGCGCAGAGCATGGAAATGCAGCCGGAGATACGGGGCATCATCACGGCCTCGTGGCTGAACAGCGAAGACACGTTGCGCATCAGCCCGCATCTGCGCTGGATGAACGACGTGATCGTCAATAACGGCGGTATCCTGACCCACCTCGGTCTTGCGCGCGAGGATTCGGGTTTTCTCGTCGGGAGTCCGGAACGTCAGAGGCTTTACGAGGCCGGCGAGTACCGTCCGCGGGAGGGGCTGTTTATCTGGCCGCGCGACGCCATGCTGCGCTGGCTGGCGGAATGCCGGGCCGGCAAGCACAAGATCTGAAGTGGCGCCGGCGCTTTTGTCCGCCGCGCCCGGAGTTTCTGCATTTTCGTTCTTCCGACATCGGACACGCAGATTATTTATCCGAGTCCGGGTTCGACGGCAATGAACTGGCTGAATACTCGAATACGGCCACTGATCGGGACGCGCGCACAAGCCGGCTTTCACTGGATTATTCTCGAAACAGTGTTGTAAGTAAACGCGGTGGGTATCGCGGTCGCGCATCGAGCGATCGAAGCAGGTCTTTGTCCCGGAACGGGCCGGCTCGGCAATCGTGCCGGCGCTTGTTTCCGGCTATCCGTTCAGGATGGAATAAAGCCCGCTTGCCCGAACCCGCAACGCGGTCAGCGGGACGTGGCCGGGCGCCGTTATCCGGCTCAACATGTACGGATTGCTCTCTGGTCCATTCATGCGTTCGACCATCGTGAATGCGAGGTCATAACCAGCCGCCTTCGCGGCATCCGCGATCATCGGAGAAAAATCGGCGCGCGTACCGTTGGGCCAGGCGATGGAGTAACACGCCCTCGCCGTGCGGCGCTCGATCTCCGCCTTGCTTCCGGCCAGCTCGGCGTTCAATTCCTCGGCCGGAAGATTCGTCAGGATCGGATGCGTCACGGTATGCGAGCCGATCTCAAAGCCCATCTCGAGGAGTTTGCTCGCTTCCTGCCAGCTCATCGGATCGAGGATGTGATGCTGCTCGGCGGTAAGCTGCAGCGGCTCATTCATCCGCGCGCGCAAATAGTCGAGATATTCGACACGCCGCCGATCGGGAACGCGCTTACACTCGCCACGGATCTTTCCGGCGAGCGTCTCGCGTGTGCGAGGATCGACCGGCCACGCCACCGTAGACCCATCCGAAGGCCTTTCAATGAGGGGATTCCCCCAGCGGTCGAGCCGCTGCCGGACCTCGTCATACCAGTAGAGGCAATCGGTATCGATATAGCCGGTACTCAGGAACACCACGGCGGGCACGCCATAGCGCTGCAACACCGGCGCCGCGTGCGTGTAGACATTTCTGTAGCCGTCGTCAAAGGTAATCAATACAGCGCGGCGGGGAAGCGGTCTGCCGCCGAGCATCGCCGCGCGGACGTCCGACAACGTGACCGGCTGCCGCCATCGCAGGAGAAAAGCCAGATGTTCGGCGAAGTCCTCCGCGCTGACGGTCGTTTCGAAGTTCGCCTCG
>DASZLP010000282.1:0-2686 GCA_035552355.1 Bryobacteraceae bacterium
GAGAAACAGAAAGCCGCCGACGAACTCCGCAAACAGGAAGCACACGAGGCCCGCACCCGCCTCACCCATGCTCGCGCCAAACACGCCGAACTCGATTACGACATCAAGGAATTCGTCGAAGCCCGCCTGCCCGGCCACACCGAAATCCCGTTCAGCACCCTGAAGCACGTCCTGGCCCGCTCCATCGAGCAATTCGCCGCCGAACTCGACGCCAACCCCGCTCTCGCCAAGATGATAAAAGCCGCGTGACAAGAATTACGCTTCCGATCCCGAAAGAAAAACGCGAAAGCGCTCCGTCTCCGCCTCGAACTCCCTCGTAAAGGATGAGTCGGATGGCTGCGCTTTCGCGAAACCGGGCTGCACGTTGAGCCGCCCCTTCTTGTTTGAAATGGTGTTTGAAATGTTGTTCGAATTGTTGTTTGAAATATTGACCCAGCCGATGATGTCGTCGCGCCACAGCATCGGCATCGCATAATACCCAAGCTTGCGTTTGGCGACCGGCGTGTACGCTTCAAAGCGATACGCCCATCCCCACAGGTGTTCGAATCGGCGTCGGTCCCAAACCAGCGGATCGAACGGAGTGAGAAACCGAACGGTCTCCTGAGGCGCGCTTCTCGCCACCGGCCCGGCCGGCCAGACATAACGGAGATCGTCGACAACAGCGCTCGCAAGTTCCCCCGATTCGAGCAGCCGCGTGACCACCGAGTGTCTCCCTTCAAGCGCCGGTGCACCGTGCGCCAGCAATTGGAGCGCCGCCCGCAGGCTCCGTTCGGGAAGCGGCGCGAGAATCGCGGCCATCAGCAGTACCAGGCCTTTCAATCGCTCCCCTGGTTCCAGCGGTTCGTGCGTGCTCGTCGTCGGTTCGTACAGCCGAATGCCGTTCTCCCGCCCGGCAATTCGCAGCAGGCCGCGATAGTGCAGCGAATGCAGCGTTCGCGTCGTCGCTTTCGAATAACCGCCCCAGGCATTGATGACCCGCTTCCGCCCCAGGTACGCTTCGAGCTCGCGCGGATGGATTCGTTTGTGTGCCGAAACGATCTCCAGCACCCGCCGCTCGGCCGCGTTCAGCTTCGTCTCCAGTCGAGGATGGAGCAGCGTCCAGGTCGAACGAGGCATAAAGCCGTACGCGTAAAGGAAGTCTTCTTCCAGGTTGAGGGACGGATAGCGAGCCTCCAGTTCGCCCGCATGATAGTCCTTCACTCTCTGCCGCAGAATCAGGTCCTGCGCGCGGGCCGGCGAGCGGATCGGGTCCGCTTGCACGAATCCGAGCCGCTCAATCGCCCGGCGCAGCGTTGTCGGCCGGAACAGTGAGTTCGTAATGGCGTGCTTGCGCAAATGACTGACGGTTGGCTTCATGCCTTGCTTGCGATCTCACCATTCTAGATTTCGGGTGCGCGCCGGCTTCCGCGTGTCACCATGTAACGATGACCGCGACCCTCGTGCATCGCTGCTCATGGGCGGGCAGCGATCCTCTGCTCCAGGCCTATCACGACAACGAATGGGGCGTTCCCGAGTACGACAGTCGGGCGCTCTGGGAAAAACTGGTGCTCGATGGTTTTCAGGCCGGGCTCGCCTGGATCACCGTCCTGCGCAAACGCGACGCCTTCCGAAAGGCGTTCCGCGGCTTCGATCCCGATCTCGTCGCGCGCTTCACTGAAGCGGACGTCGCACGGTTGTTGGCCGATGCCGGCATCATTCGCTCCCGAGCGAAAATCGAAGCCGCCATCGGCAGCGCTCAGGCGTTCGTGTCCATGCGCGATGCGGGCGAGGATTTTTCGGCCTTCGTCTGGAATCTGGTCGGCGGCAAACCGCTGCGCAACAGCGGCCCGATTCCCGTGAAGTCCGCCGCCTCGGAACAGCTTTCGAAGGCGCTCAAGGCGCGCGGGTTCAAGTTCGTCGGACCGGTCATCGTTTATGCCTGGATGCAGGCCGTCGGCATGGTGAATGACCACGCTTCGGAATGCTTCCGCCGCGACGCAGTGTGACGGCCGGGTCTCTCTTGACACCCCCGCTCTAAGCAGGGGATAGTAGAAGATCTCGATGGTCGCCGTTAGATGAAAGCTAAGTTTCTATTGAGTCACTCTGTCCGTGGCCATGAGGGGGAGCAATGATGGGGGTCGGCAGGGGCTTACGGGCAGTTCTTCTGTCCTTCTTATTAGTTTGTTTTTCTGAATCTCTTTTCGGGCAGGCGACCGGTACCATTTCCGGCACCGTTAGCGATGCTTCCGGCGCGCCGGTCTCGAATGCCAAAGTCACGGTTACAGGGCAGGAAACAGGCACCGTTCGCAATGCCGTCAGCGATAACGCGGGGCACTATGTGGTTCCACTCCTCGGAGTCGGAACATACACCATCCGCGCGGAACTCCCCGGCTTTCAAACGTCTGAAACCCGCGACCTGCGGCTACAGGTGGATGAACAACGCGAGGTCAATTTCACCCTCGCTCCCGCCAACGTGCAGCAGAGCGTCGAAGTAACGGCTGCGCCGGTTGCGGTCGAGACCGCCAATCCGACATTGGGCCAGGTGATCACCTCGCAACAGGTAGCCGAGTTGCCCCTCAACGGCCGCGATTTCGTGCAATTGGCAACCCTGACGCCCGGCACCACCCAGGAGACCAATCCCAACAGCTTCTTCAACGGCGGTACCGATAGCGAAGCCTCGGCGCGCGGTTCGTATTCACTTTCCGTG
>DASZLP010000283.1:0-47660 GCA_035552355.1 Bryobacteraceae bacterium
CGATCGCGGGCGCCAGTGACGGACATCTCGGCAAAACGTGGGAGTTGTTTTATGCGGGTGAAAAGATCCTGTCGATGCCACGCGCCGCGATACTGCGCGGTCTGGTGATGAGTCACATGATCCACCATCGCGGGCAAGTGAGCGTTTATCTGCGGTTGGTCGATGTGCCGATTCCGGGCATGTACGGGCCATCGGCGGACATGCAATAGGGTGGCGGCCATCGGTACCCGGGTGAGGCGGAACCTGTTCGCGCCCGGGATGAGGCAAGGATTGCGGGTGAAAGCTGCACGACCCCGGCGCGGGATTTAAATCATAATCGCGTGACTATTGCCGGGAAGGCAGGAGCTCGTCGAGATTGCCGATCATCTCCTGCTCGGAGGGCGAGAAGCGACTGCGGAAATCGTCAGTATTCATATGCGCCTGGCGATCGGCATCCGGAAGGCTGGACATGCGCTGCAATTCCTGATTGACCGCTTTCCTGCGATCTCCCGGCAGCGCATTCAGATCCCGCATCGAACGGCGGACCTGATTCTGCCTGCGCGGCGGCAGGCTGTTGAGCCGCTCCAGCCGGTTCAGCCGGCGCTCCTGGGCGGCCGGCGGCAGCGCCTCGAAGTTCTGGATCCGTTTTTCGATCTGGGAGCGGCGCGCGGGTGGAAGACGCGAAAGGGCCTGTTCGCGCTCCTCCGGCGTCATGTTCTGCAGCCCAAGAAGCATTTGTTCGCCGGGGTGATTATCGGCTTTGGGCGCCTTTTGATTCGGGGTCCGCGGGGCCTGCTGCACTCGTGGCTGCACCTGCCGCGCGGCGGCTTTCGGAGCGTTCTTCTGGGCGGCGCCGCTGGGCGCCAGCGCCAGCGCGCCGGCAACGCAAACCGCAAATGAAAAACGCAGGCGCATTCCGGATCAGCTTACATTGTTTTCGAACCACCTGAAGCCGGCAGCACGACGGCATCCAGTTGGTGCAGAAGATCGATATCGTCGAGCGTTTGTTCGACCTGATCGGCTTCCCGGATAGTCATCCCCGAGACGGCTGTTCTTCTCGCGGGGTGGTCGAACACAAACCCAGCCGCAATCACGAGCACTGCCGCAGTCAACGGGATCAGCGGCTTCCAGTTGGCGAAACGCAGGGACTCCGCAAGACTCCTGTACCACGGCGTGGCGACCGCCGATTCGATGCGCTGCCACAGGCGGCGGTTGAAATCCATACTGACGGGCGCGGGCTCCCACAAGTCGAGCGCTTCCCAGACGGCGGCCTGTTCCATCCGAAACGATGCGCAGGCCGGGCACTCTTCCATATGCCGCTCGAGCCGGATTCTCTCGTCGTCATCCAGCCGGCCGGCCGTATAGTCGAGCAGCAAATCGGTGTGCGCACCGGATTTGGTAATCAAAGGGCAAATCATCTCGCGGCTCCCGTGACCATATGGGCCAATCTCGCCCGCAACGTTTCGTAAGCGCGGAACAGGAGACTTTTCACCGCCGATTCCGAGCATTCGAGAACGCTTGCGATTTGAGAATATTCCATTTCCTCGTACTTATGCATCAGGACCGCGGCGCGCTGTTTCTCCGGCAGCAGCCCGATTGCGTCCCTGACTTCCTGCAGCCTGGTCTGATAGACCATGTGCTGCTCCACCGATGGCGTCCGGTCGCTGATCTCGCGGACCGGCAGTTCGCCATCTTTCTCCGAATTCCGCGGCGTATCAAGCCGCTGATGTGACCGTTCATTCCGCGCGTCCCGCAGCCAGTTTAAAGCCAGATGCGTCGCGATGCGGAACAGCCATGTGGTGAACTTCGCCGTCGGCTCATAAGTTCCCCTGGAGCGGTACACACGCAGAAATACTTCCTGAGAGAGTTCCTCGGCAACCGCTCTGTCCTGTACCATCCGGAACACAAAATGGATGACCGGGTTCCGGTGTTTCTCCAGCAATACACCAAAACTCTGCTCGTCGCCATCCCGAACCCGGAGCATCAACTGAGCGTCCCGATCTTCGCTGGTCCGGAGCGCCGGCGCCGGGCTCCCAATCGTGTTAACCCCTTGAACCATTAATAGTTTCGCCGTCATCGCAACACTGGCGAGCCCTCATTGCGCAAGGCCCGGCCCATCAGCCGCTTGATGGCTTCACCCGGCGACCGGCCGCCCTCCAGCACCGCATTCATTTCCGCGGCTATAGGTAGATCAACACCGTGGAGCGCCGCAAGTTGCAGCGCAACGGCTGTCGTTCGCACACCTTCGGCGACCATGGGCGTGGCGTCGAGAATGCGGTCGAGGTCAAGGCCGGCGGCCAGTTTCAGACCGACCTGGCGGTTGCGGCTCAGGTCGCCCGTGCAGGTCAGGACCAGGTCGCCAAGGCCGGCCAGTCCCGATAAAGTTTGAGCGCGGGCGCCCAATGCCGCGGCGAGACGGGTAAGCTCGGCGAGCCCGCGGGTGATCAGGGCGGCAACGGCGTTGTGGCCCAGGCCGAGGCCGTCGCTGATGCCGGCTCCGATGGCGATTACGTTCTTGAGCGCGCCACCAATTTCGACTCCGATCGGATCGTGGCTGCCGTAAGCGCGGAAGGTGGGTCCGGAGAAGGCGGTCTGCAACTCGGTTACAAGCGCCGCGTTTTCGGAAGCGATGACGACGGCCGTCGGTTGTCCCGCGGCGACCTCGGGGGCGAAGGTGGGTCCGGAGAGAACCGCGATTCCGTATTCAGACCCGGTGAGCTCGCCAATCACTTGCGACATCCGCAGGAGCGTGCCGGATTCGAGACCTTTGGTTGCGCTGACGATCCGCATCGAAGGATTCAGCCACTGCGCCATTTGCCCGCACACCGTCCGCAACGCGTGGGATGGAACAGCGGTGAGTACTACATCAGCGCCGGCAAGCGCCGATTCCAGCGAGTGGACGGCCCGCACGTTCCCAGGGATCGTGACTCCCGGGAGGAAGACATCGTTGATCCTCGAAGACTCGATGCGGAGGGCGAGGTCTTCCTCATAAACCCACAACGAGACGCGGTCGAAGCGGGGAGCGAGCACGCAGGCGAGCGCGGTGCCCCAGCCGCCTCCGCCGATGATGGCGAGGCGGGTCATGACCCGGTGCGGCGTAAAGAGAAGATTCGTTCTTCGCCGGCGCGAATCCGGGCGATGTTGGCGCTGTGACGATAGATGATGATGGCGGCGGCGCCGACGGCCGATACCAGCACGGGCCAGCCAGGGTGCAGGATCATCCAGCACCCGATCGGGAACAGTCCGGCCGCGATGATGGAACCGAGAGAGAGATAGCGGGTCCACGCCACGATGAAGATGAAGAGCAGGACAACGGCGAGCAGCGGCACGGGCGTGAGATAGAGATACGCGCCGACGAAAGTGGCGACGGCCTTTCCACCTTTGAATCCGATCCACACGGACCAGGCGTGACCCGCGAGCACCGCCAGCGCGGCCGCGCTCATCCAGAGTTCGCTGCCGCCGGAGAGGCGGTCGGCCAGCCACACCGCGAGCCACGCCTTGGCCGCGTCGAGCACAAGCGTCAGCACGCCGGCCACCGGTCCGCTGGTGCGCAGAACGTTGGTCGCGCCGATGTTCCCGGAGCCGGATTCCCGCACGTCCGAGCCGGTCATCAGCTTGACGATGATCAAGCCAAAGGGGATGCCGCCGATCAAATAAGCCGCGACAACGGCGAGGATTCCCATCACCGCGGATGGCCCGCCTGCGAGCTTGCGGCTGCGATGGGATACACGGCCAGGGAAGAATAAACGGAGCCTTTGGGTCCGGGCTGGCTCAGATAGAGATGGAACTCGGTGACGGGGAACGTTCCGAAATCGAAATTTGTCATGTTGGCGAGGTGGTCGCGGAGGTCCTGTATATTCTCGTGTTTGATTTTGGCAAGAGTGAGGTGCGGTGAGTAAGGGCGGTCTTCTTTGGCGATGCCGAGCGGGAGGAGGCTCTCATCGACCCGCGCGGCGAGTTCGCCAGGCTGCGGCCCGCTGTGAACGGCGGCAAAAAGAGTGCGGGGATGATGCGGGTTGGGAAAGTATCCGAAGCCCGCGATCGAGATCTCGAAGCGCGTGGGGGTCTTCACTTCTTCGAGCGCGGCTTCGAGCGCCTCGAGCTTCTCTTCCGGCCACTCGCCTATGAATCTGGAGGTGATGTGAAAATTCTCGACCGGCGACCAGCGCACCGGCGCGAGCGGGCGCAGTTGTTTGAGCACGCGCGCCAGATTATCCAGCACATGTCCGGCGATCGGGATGCCCACAAACAGACGCACGTCGATTATTCTGTCATGTTAAGGCCACACAGCCCGAAGCAAAATGCCGCGAGTACGGATTATTCACTGGAAGGCGAAGGAAGCCGCGGAGCTGATCGGCGCGTGCCGCGCGTGCGGGTGTGAAGTCGAATACCTCGACGCGGATTTCCCCGCCCAGGCGCAGGCGATACGCGCGAATCCGCCTGACGCGCTGGTGATCGATTTGACCTGCCGCCCGGCCCAGGGGCGCGGCGCCGCCAGCGCTTTCCGTCAATCGAAATATGCGCGGCACATTCCGCTGATCTTCGTCGGCGGCGAACCGGAAAAGATCGCTGCCGTTCGCGAGCGGCTGCCGGATGCCACCTACGCAACCAGCAAACAGCTCTGCGCCAAGGTCAGGGCAGCGTGTGCGAAGCCGGTGGTGAATCCGGTGATTCCGCCCGATTTGACGGAAACGTATAAAACCCGCACGGTCGCGCAGAAGCTCGGGATCAAAGCGGCATCGACGGTGGCCGTGATCGATGCGCCGCGCGATTACACGTCCGCGCTTGGAGTGCTTCCGGAAGACGTGGATCTGCTCGAAGACCCGGACTCGGTTCATCCGGTGACCTTGTGGTTCGTGCGCGATCCGCGCATCTATCAGGCGGGTATGCACAGGATGCAGGCGCTGGCCGGCCGGACGAAGCTGTGGGTCGTTTGGCGCAAGAACTCGACAAACGGGTTGACGCAGTATGTCGTCCGCGACACGGCGCTCGATGCCGGGCTCGTCGACTACAAAATCTGCGCCTTGCATCAGGATTGGAGCGGGATGGCGTTCGCGCGCAGAAAAAAGTGATTCTGCCACGGCGATTTTACGAGCGCTCGACGATTGAAGTCGCGCGCGACCTTCTCGGTAAGCTTCTGGTGCATGGCCCGGTGTCCGGGCTCATCGTGGAGACAGAGGCGTACCTCGGTGGCGACGATCTGGCCTCGCACTCGGCCGCGGGAATCACGAATCGGACGCGTGTGATTTTCGGTCCGCCGGGTCATGCCTACGTGTATATCTCCTACGGGATGCACGATTGTTTGAACATCGTGGCGGAGCCGGACCGTAAACCTGGATGCGTGTTGATCCGAGCGCTTGAGCCGATTGCGGGTATCGACGTAATGCGTGAACGCAGGACGCGGGCGAAGTCGGACCGAGATCTGGCGTCGGGTCCTGGAAAGCTGACGCAGGCCATGGGGATTACGCGGAATCACTCCGGAGTGGATATGACGCGTGGGGAGTTGGTGGTCCGAAGCTCGCCTCGCGCAGGTTCGTTTGAAATCGCCGTAACACCGCGGATTGGGATTACGAAGTGCGCGGATTTGCCGCTGCGATTTCTGATTCAGGGGAATCGATTTGTGAGTGGGAGACGTGAAGTGTGAACTCAGTGTTCGGACTTCAGGCAAGCGGTTATGTGTTAAAAGATCGCGCTGCGGCCGAACTCCTGAGTGCGATTCGCGCAGCGCTTGCCGGGCAGTTCTACTGGCCCGATTTCTACAGGCAGGCTGGTTGCAAGGCTACTCTTGAACCGGAACCTGCCGGGAAAGGAGGTTTGCACCTGAAGACGAACCACTTAAAGACGAACCACGCCAACTGTTCAGGGGCCGCCGTGAGTCCGGTTGGCCGTTTCACGAGCGATACCATTTTTATGGATGCTCAATGTGCGCTCGATGTGAAGATGCGGGGCGCACGCTGGAAAGAATACGAGGAATTTGTTTGTGATTCCCGCAGCTAATGTGCTCTTTAGCTCCGATCTTTGGGGACAGGCGCTCGAAAGCTATGCTCGCGCCGTCCATCTTACGGTCAAGCTTTTTGACGCTGAAACGCGCATCGTGTTTGGCCCAGTCCATTCCACTCCTTTGTTCCAGCTTTTTGAAGAGGAGATTGGATATGATCCTGCCCTGTTTACGGAATGCGCGACCTCCTGTCTGACCCAGACAAATAAACGCCGGCCAGAGATACTCTCACGATGGGGACTTAGCGTTGTAGGGATTTCGCTGGTACTGGAGGGAACGACCGTCGGGGCTGCGGTCGCAGGATATGCTTTCGCGGATTTTGCTCACGTTGCAGAAGTTCAGCATCTGGCTCGCAATTCCCGTTTCAGTTTCGAGCGAATCTGGGGTGTGGCCCGCACGCAGAAACCGGTTCCTCAGGGCCGCCTCGTTCTTTATGGGGAACTGCTGCAGGTGCTCGGTGACGCTTTATTGAGAGAGAACTCCCACACACGGCAATATGAAGAGACTGTACTGACTCTGGAACAGACTTTCCTGGCGAAAGAACAGGCGGAGGCATCAACGCGGAACTCGCTGCTGGAAAAAGAAGAGCTTCTTAAAGAAGTGCATCACCGCGTCAAAAACAACCTGCAGGTGATCGTCAGTCTTTTGAACCTGCAAGCCCGCCAGATAAATGACAAACGGGCGCTGACCCTGTTTGAGGAAACCCGGAATCGTGTGCAGTCCATTTCGGCCATTCACGAGCTGCTCTATCGTGCCGAGTCTTTCGCGAGCATTCATTTGTTGGGTTATGCGCGGCAACTGGTGCCGGATTTGATACGTTTCTATGGCCTCGAAGAGAGGGTGACGATCGAAATCGCCGGCGAGGCAGCTACGCTGGAACTGGAGCGCGCCGTACCTTACGGTATGCTGCTCAACGAACTAGCCTCCAACGCCTGTAAACACGCGTTTTCCTCCGGCCGGACCGGGCGTCTGATCATTGAATTCCAGACGGACGGGAGACAAATCGAGATGAAGGTCGCTGATGATGGTCCGGGGCTTCCCCAGGGATTCGACTACAGCCAGGCCTCGTCGCTGGGCCTAAAACTGATCCACGGCCTTGTCCGTCAGCTCCGGGGCACGTTGGAGATTCAATCAGACGCGGGTACGACCATCCGCGTGAGATTTCCGGCGAAGGGAGAGATCTGAAGTTGCGGTTCCGGATTAGCGACCAGCGGTTTCGCGTTTTGCCGCGACGCACGCGACCAGCCGCTGTTTAGTACGGCGCGCCGTCATCCAATATTTTCCTCGATAGTACCTGTGTTTGGCTCTCTAATATTCGGAGCATCAAAGCTGCGACGTTCGGGCGCTCGCGATACAAGGCCAGCGAAGCTGGAAAACGGTTTTTGAGGACCCAACAGCCGCAACTCTCGCGCCAGCACACGCATTCCCTTGCCGTCGATAACCTCGCATTCGTGGGTGACGCGGTTCACAGGATTCGCCCGCATCTTCGCTACCGTCATACCAAGCCGGAAAGTGTCGCCAATCTCGGCCCAGTTCAGAAGGATGATATTGTCCACCAGCGAACTCATCGCGAACTGCCCCATCATCGTCGCCATCCCAAGCATTTCCGGGTTTTCATGGTTGTAGACCGTTGTGACTTTTTGTTCCTTCATGAGAGCCGTCAACGCATTGAAGAAGTCCCGAAAAATTCTCCCCAGTGTCCCCAGCGTTGAAGCATAGGTGGACAAACTGTCGATCACAACGCGAGTGGGTTTGAACTCCTTTACCTTTCTTTCGATCTGATCAAAATGTACATCTACCTCGATCTCCTGCGGGGAATCGTATTCCAGGTGAATGAGCCCACGGTCAATCTCCTTTTGCAAATCGACGCCTATGCTACGGGCATTTCTGATGATTTGCGGTACGCGCTCGTCAAGGCTGAGCATGATGCAACGCTCCCCCCGCCGGGCGCCCTCCGCAATATACTGAATGCCCATGACGCTCTTCCCGACGCCCGAAATTCCCGCGACAACCGTCGTGCTGCCGACGAAATAGCCGCCATTCACAAGTTCGTCCAGTCCCGGGATTCCGCTCGAAATCCGCTCAGACGGATCATAAGTGGCCGCCGTATCGCGGGGTTGCGTTAAGGCCTGGACCCGGCGATAAACACGTAGTCCGTTGCCATCGAGGATCTGCAAAGTATGGCGTCCCATTTGATAGGCCTGCCCGCGCGATTTCACCACTTCGAGCGATCGCAGCACCGCGCGCTGGCTATCCTCCATCCTGAGCCGGATGACTGTGTCTGCGATGGATTCCTCAGGCATGGAGTTCGCGCGATGCTTATCGTCGTATGAGGACGCTTCCACTGCCAATACCGCAGTAAGACTCTCCCGTTGAAGACCTTCGGTGAGCACGTGAAACGCGGAACGGGATTCGTTTGTTGCATTGCCATCACCGAAGAGGCGGCCTACGCCGTCGACGAACATACGCCGGGCGCCAATTTTCGCGGCTTCCTCAAGGAGCACACTATCCGCTTGCTGCAATTCCTGCCGCAAAACCTCGCGGGTAGTAAAGACGATCTTCAGGCGGCCCTGTCGTTCCAGCGCCGCAAGATCCCAACCGAACCGCAGAGCATCACGAGAGACTTTCTCCGGCGAGACTTCGAAGAGTACGATGATACCGGGCTCACCGAACTGGCTCGCTCCGCGATACACGAATTCTACGCCGAGGGTCGTTTTGCCTGTGCCGATGCCGCCTTCCACCAGAATGACGTTTCCGCGCGGAATTCCCCCCAGGAGAATATCATCAAATCCTGTGATGCCCGTCTTAACGAGATCAGCTTCGAGCATTGGAATCTCCATTGGCCACCTTCATGCTCTTTTCAAGAGCCGAAGATGAACTTCGGCCGCCTTCTCGGGCTGCGGCGGAGCCAGGGCGGCTAGTATATGCTGCCGTCCCTGCCGGGTGCATGCCTCGTTCAGAAGCAACTTTAGTCCTTTCCCTTGTGGTCCTTCAAGGACGAGAGAATACATTCGTGCGGCGTGGCTGGAGCGCTGTATCGCTCGTTCCAGAAGACCGGCGTCCGAGAAGAGATCGAGCGCTTTGGCTACTTCCTTCATGCTGTAGCCCACAAAGGCGGCGAGTTGCTCATTCGTCAGCAGGGTGTGCGGATGTCTGAACAGAAATACCAGGAGATCCGCAGCGCAGGCGTTTTGAATGAGCGGAGCGTCCAAAAGAAGGCGCCTGATCCTTTCGGGCTCGTGTTTGTCGTCAATTGTTTTGGGCATTCACTTCACTTGGGCTTCAGGACGCTGTTGCCATGTTGATTTCCGGTGAAAATTACAGTTTGATTGTGTCACAACACGGATATTGACGGGGTAGATTCAGCACAGGTCGTTCGTAGTCGTTTGCAGCAACTGGCAGCACGAGCGGGCAAATATTACTCGATACCGGTAAACGGCGAGTATCCGGAAGACGGCCTGATCGTCGAGCCAATCCCAAACAGGCCAGAGACTAATCGGCACCAAAACCGGGTGTCTGGCTAATGCCCGACCATCGTGCCTACGGAATGTTTGAGGATCTTCTCCTGCGGTCTTTGGCCGATCACGTCGCGGAATATACGATGGCAGTTGTCGAGCAGTCCAAGGTCGACGGCATTGGCAAGTATAGGGACATCCATCTCTCCAAAGCTGTCATTCGCACGTATTTGGCCTGGCGAGATCCGCCCGACCGACGATACCCCGATTCAGCAAACGTTCTGGGCCCATCGTTACGGCATGCTTACGAACCGCTTCGGAATCTCCGGGGCGATCAACTGCGAGGCCCCGAGTAGTTCACCGGCCCTCTACGCGCCACACAAACCCTGCGATGTGCTCGGCGAGTTGAGATCGTAAACCGGGCGCCAGATCATGCCCCATTCCTTCGATGAGAACGAGTTCCGCGCCGGGAATGGCTTTCGCCGTCGCTCTCCCGCCGCTCGGGTCGCACATGCGGTCGGCAGCGCCATGAATCACAAGCGTCGCGACGTCGAGAAGGCGCAGGAGCTCGGTACGATCGCCCGAGGCTACCGTGGCAATCGCCTGACGGGCGACGCCGGTTGGATCGTAAGCGCGGTCGTAAGCCCGTCCCGCTCTTATGACGACCTCGTTCGGGTCCGGCGGATATCCCGGCGAGCCGACGATCCGCGAAGCCCGCAACATGTACTGAATCACTTCGTCCCGGCCCACCGCGGGCGGGCCGCTGAACAATTCGCGAAGCACGTCCGGCGAGGGCTGCCCGACCGACATGTTGCCGGTCGTCGACATCATCGACGTGAGAGAGCGGACGCGGTCCGGATGCTCGATGGCCATCGTCTGCGCAATCGCGCCTCCCATGGATGCGCCGACGACATGCGCCTTCCCGATGCCGAGCGCGTCCAGCAACCCGACCGCATCGGCAGCCATGTCCGACAGGGTGTACGAGACCGACGAGAGATCGCCGGCCAGTGCGCCGGGCAGGTCGGGCGGCGGGGCGCCGGTCAGGTGCGTCGAGAGCCCTGCATCGCGGTTGTCGAAGCGGATTACTTGTAGTCCGCGTTCCACGAGCGCCTCACAAAGGGCATCCGGCCAATGGATCAGTTGCGCCGCGACGCCCATGACGAGCAGCACCGCGGGCGCGTCGGGATTCCCGTGGCGCTGATAGACGATATCGATTCCGGCGGGTCCGATACTTGAGACCGTCTGGTCAACAACCGTTTTTATTGACATGCGCTGGTTGATGTTAGTCGAAAATAAATGTGAAATCCAGTCTTGTTTTCAATGGCTTAGGGTTGCTATATTCAAATCACAAGGGCCGGTTAGCGTTTCGCGCCAACACGAACTAAAAGGAAAATGCCCGCGGAACTCTGGCTCATTCGTCACGGCGAGACCGCGTGGAGCCTTTCCGGCGCGCACACCGGCAGAACCGATCTGCCTCTCACTCCCGAAGGCGAACGCAAGGCGCGCGAGTTGCAAAACAGACTGGCCGGCGAGGAGTTCGCTCTCGTGCTGACCAGTCCGCTCGAGCGCGCACGGCGCACCTGCGAACTGGCGGGGTTCGGCGGCGTGGCGCAGGTCGAGCCCAATCTCATGGAGTGGGATTACGGCGCCTACGAGGGCCGATCCAGCGCCGACATCCAGCGGGAGCGGCCCGGATGGTCGTTGTTCCGCGACGGCGTGCCGGGAGGTGAAACTCTCGCGCAGGTCGCCGGACGCGCGCAGGCGGTGATCCAGCGTTCGCTCGTGGCATTGGGCAACGATGGAAAAGCCGCGCTGTTCGCACACGGCCACATCCTGCGGATTCTCACGGCCTGCTGGCTTGGCCTGGCGCCTGAGACCGGCCAGAACTTCGCGCTCGGAACGGCTGGTATCGGGGTACTGGGGTACGAGCACGAGGTCCGAGTGATCCTGCGGTGGAATCTCCAATAATCCGCGAGAGCAAAAGTTGCTATCCTCAAGCGTTAGAGAAGTGATCGGGCGCTCCCGGTCGAAACTTCCGATCGGGGTGGAGGAAAACGTGGGATTCCACAGGGGTTTTGTTACGGGGCGGCTCGCGGTCTATCTGCTGGCGGCGGCACCGGCGTTTGCCACGGGAATCACCTATACCTGCGATCCCAGTCTCTCCTCAGCGGTCTGCAATACTCTTAACACTACCATCGCCGGGCTCTACAGCAGCACGTTCACGAATGCGAACGCGAGCATCTACATTCAGCCGGGTCCGGTCGGTCTTGCGTCAAGCCTGCAGTTCTATACCAACATCGACTACACGGATTACGCGGACAAACTGATCGCGTCCGAAAGCGATGCTGACGACATTACAGCCGTCGCGAGCCTGGGTGGAGACAAGACGAATCCGGTGAACGGCAGCGACGGTGTGGCGATCACCAGCGCGCTGGCCGCCATCCTCGGTCTGGCAAACGCCGCCGATTCCCTTGGGACGACAACCGCGGGCAGCTTCTGCACGTCTCCGGGCGCCGGCGCTTGCTACAACGGCGTCATCACTTACTCAAATCTCGCCAACACGTTCTACTTCCGCAGCGGGGATCAGTTGAACGGCACCTACGACTTCTACACCGCGGTCGAGCATGAGACGGACGAAATTCTGGGGACGTCGTCCTGCATCGTGGGCATCGACGGTACTCAGGAAACCAGCGTGAACTGTCTGAATGGTTTCGGCAACAATCCGCCGGTGGGCGTCTCGGCGGCCGATCTGTTCCGCTACACGACAGCGCGCGCGCGCAGTTATCTCAATTCGGCAAACGGGAGCCCTGCCTGGTTCTCGATTGACGGCGGGACCACCGCCATCGCAAATTACCATAACTCGCCGGACGGACCCGACTATGGCGACTGGGACTCGGCGGCCCTGCGCGTGCAAAACGCCTTCGGGACCATGAGCGTGAACGGGATTGATATCACCAATGACGGGGGATCGGAAATCCGAGTCCTCGACGCGGTCGGATATACGGTGGTGGTGGCGCCGGAACCGGGAACTGCCGGCCTCGCAGCGTTCAGTTTTCTCGGCGCCGGATGGCTGAAAAGGCGCAGCTCGCGCAAAAAGAGCGCTAAGTGCGCCGGTTCTGAAGACCGGTCACGTATTGCGAGCGCCTCGCGGCGCGGGCACTGGTGCCCGCAGGCCGGGATTCAATTCCGGCTCTTCCTTCGCGACAAAAAGTGACCGTATTTGCGAAATCGCGAACTAAGTTGCAAAGTTCGCGTGTGATGACCGCTTGCTCGCGAGCGGCTCGGCAACGATTTCTGTACTATCCCTTCGCCAGCACCGATCCAAAGCCTTTGACGCGCCCAGTTACTCCGAGAAGTTTCACGGCATTCCACAAGCCGTGCGGCTGGCTCGAAACCACCGGCACTTTGCAGCGTTTCTCGAGCGGAACGATGAGGTCGAGTGTCTTCAGCGCGCCGCAGGAAATCAGCAGCGAATCGGCCGAAGGGGCGCTTTCCTTCACTCCGGCGCTGAATTCGAACAAACCATCCTGCGCCGATTGCGGCACATTCAGCAGAATACCGAGTCCCTTCGCCGCCACGACCTCGAATCCCGATTCGTGCAGGAAGACCTTCAGCCGCTCCGTCACTTCTTCGTTGTAGGCGGTCGCGACGGCGACTTTGCGCGCGCCGGCGGCTTTGAGACCGTCGACGAGTCCGTTACTCTGAGTCGTCGCGGGCAGGCCCGTGGCTTTGCCGACGGCCTCCTGCAATTGTCTGTTGAAAGCCGCGCCTTTATAGAAGGTCAGCGACGAACCGAAGATCGAGATCGCGTCGGCCCCCTGCTTTTTCAGGTCGAGCGCCGCGGGCACGATCTTGTCGATCACTGAATCGTAGCCTTCGGGAGTCATGGCGGGCAGCCCGACGCCGATCGATAAAAACCGAACTCCGGTCGGATACATTCGTTTGGCTTCCGGCGGCACGGGATAATTGGCCGGCGGATAGATCAGTCCGAGCGTGCGCTCTGGTGTTGCTGAAAGCGAGGCGCCGGCGACGGCTGCTCCGGCGGAGGCGATCTTCAGAAATTCGCGGCGGGAATTCATGGGCGGCTCACCTCCAGACAGGATATCGTTTAACCCGAGCGCCGGCACGATGGCCGGCGCGGCGGGCTAATAGCCCGCGCCACGATTTGTCCGCTGCGCCAGCGTGCCGGCGGGAACGAACTTCTGCGCCCGTTTCGCCTGCACTTCGGCGAGATAGATGCTGCCGTCAGGCGCCACGGCGATCGAGTGCGCCCAGTCCACTTCGCCGGGCTTGTCGCCTTTGGGAAAAGTCCAGAGCTGCTTCAGACGTCCCTCGGTGTCGAGCTTCATGAAGAGTTGATCCTTCGGCGGCGTCGCGAGATACGCCTGCCGTTCGGGAATCTCCTCCCAAAGCATAGGAGAACTGCCGCAGACATAGATCTCATCGTTCTTCGTGATCGCCAGAGCCCACGGCGTGATGATGTTCTTCCACTCGGTCAGAAACTTTCCTTTCGCATCGAAGACCTGGATGCGCGCGTTGTTGCGGTCCGCCACATAGACGCGGCCCTTCGAATCGAGCACGATGGAATGCGGCTGGCTGAACTCGCCCGGTCCCTGCCCCAGCTTTCCCCAGGCGCGCAGAAACTTTCCGTTCCGATCGAAGACCACGACGCGATTGTTGCCGTATCCATCGCTTACATAAAGATCTCCGTTCGGCGCGATGGCGACATCATTCGGCTGATTCATGTGCGTCTGGTCTTCACCCGCCTGGTTCGGCGTGCCGACCGTCAGCAGCACCTTGCCATCGGTCGTGAACCGCCGGACGGTTTGCGTGAGCGTATCCACAATCCACAGGTTTCCGGCCGCGTCAAAACGAACCGTGTGCGGATTGCGGAACAAGCCTTCTTCCTGCCCCCATGACTTCACCAGACGTCCGTCGGGTGTGTAGACCTGTACGGGGATTTTGCCGCGGTTGAACGTCCAGATGTTGCCATCCGGGGCGACCGCGACACTCGACATCGGCGCGTTCCACTCGCCGCCGGAGGGCTTTTCGCGCGGCCAGGACGGATCCGCTTTATAACCGAGCGTATCGTCGGCGCGCGGATAAGGATGCGCGGGCGGCACGGGTTGCGCGAGTGCCGCAAAGCTTGTGGCCAGGACGATGGCGAGACCGATCGGCAGCTTCATGGCGGCTATCATACATAAACCGTCGTCATACGCGCGGCATCACCGTACCACGTTAACGGTATTCAGTACCCCTTCGGTTACTTGTCGCGCCGTTAACGACCCATACAGAATTGAGCATTGACCGCCGCTGCCAGACTTAACGCGGGTTTCGGCGCCGGGTTTGCACTCCTTCTCGGTATCGGGATCCCGGCCGCCATCCAGACTTTCCATTGGGAGGAGAGCGCGCAGTCGATCGCGCGGATCAATCGGGCCATCGAGCGGCTTGGAGATCTCTCGCTCGAATCGAAAGACGCCGAAGACGCGGCGCGGCGCTATCTCGTCACGGGCGATCCGCGCAGTCTCGCAGAGTCGCGGAAGCAACTCCTGCAGGCTGAGAGCACATCCGGCAACCTGATCACCCTGATCGAGCCCGATTCCAGACAGCGCCAGAGCCTCGCGACCGTCGACCGCCTCGTGGATCGGCAGGCGACTACGCTGCTCACAGCCATCGGTTCGGCGAGGACGCGATCCGGCAACCCGGCAGATGTCCGTGAGGCTGTGGAAGCGCTCGATAAGGCCGGCCTGAGCTCCGGCATTCAAGTCGCGATCGCCGATCTGAAATCGCGGGAGAGCGGCTTTGCGATCATGCGCGGTCTCTGGCAACAACGCATCACCGTCGTCAGTCGTCTCCTGTTCGGTCTGGCGGCGATCTTCTCGTTCGCGATGGTTGTCGCCGCGGGCTGGCGCGTGGCTGCCGCGCAGAAAAGCAATGGCCGTCCGGAAGGGGCACTCGCATCGAAATCGCAGCAATACCGGCAAGTGGTGGAACTGGCGGGCGACCTCATTTATCGGACCGATGCGGAAGGCCGCTTCGTATTTTGCAATCCAGCCGCGCTCATGCTGCTTCACCTGACGAAGGCGGAAGTCATCGGGCGCTCCTGGGTGAAATTGGTCCGCCAGGACCAACGCCGCGCCGCGGAGCGCTTCTACATGCGGCAGTTTGTGCGCAGACAGAAGAACACGTATCACGAGTTCCCGCTGATCGACGGCCGCGGCCATACGCGCTGGATCGGTCAGAATGTCCAGCTCATTTTAGAAAGCGAGAATGGATCGGTCGCCGGCTTCCAGGCCATTGCGCGGGAAATCACGGACCGGAAACAGGCCGAGCAGGAGTTAAAGAGAAGCCGCCGGTTCGTTGAGCGGATCGCCGCCACCACTCCCGGCATTCTGTATATCTACGATCTGATCGAGTTGCGAACCGTCTACAGTAACCGCGAAATCATTTCGGTTCTCGGCCACAAGCCGGAAGAAGTTCAGGAGACCGAATCGCTCGTTCAGAAAGTGATTCACCCGGACGATCAGGCGATGGTGGCGGCCCACCACGAGGCGATGCGATACGCCGGGGATGGAGAGATCCGGAAGCTGGAATTTCGCGCGCGGCATGTGGATGGGCACTGGGTCTGGCTTTCGACCCGCGACACGTCTTTTGAAAGAGGTTCTGACGGCCTCGTCAAACAAATCGTCGGTATTGCGCAGGACGTCACCGCGCATAAAGGCGCTCAGGGCAAACTGGCACGGGCCAATTACGACGCGCTGACCGGCCTTCCCAACCGCCGCCATTTCTGGACCGGTATGCAATCCGCATTAAGACAGGCGAGCCTCATGCGGACGGGGACGGCAGTCTGCCTGTTTGACATCGATCTGTTTGGCGAGATCAACGACCGTTATGGACAAGCGGCAGGCGATGAAGTCCTCGAAGTCATCGGCAACATCGTGCGGGCAGAATTGCGCGCGACCGATGTTGCGGGCCGGCTGGGAGGCGACGAATTCTGCGTCGCTCTGCCGGGCGTGGACCGCGACGAGTGCGTGCGAGTGGCCGAGCGCATCCGCGACCGCATTTGCTCGGTGTCCTTTGGATTCGCGCCGGGATCGCCCTTTTGCGTCTCCGCAACGTTCGGCGTCGCGGTGTCGGAGCCCGACGGCCACGTGAAAGATCTGATGGAAGCGGCCGGCCAGGCTCTCTTCCGCGCCAAGTCAGAGGGGCGGAACCGGGTGTTGGTGTAGAGATAGCAGAGAATCGGCAGGACGCTGCGAGGTTCTTCACGAAACTTTGTTTTCTCTGCATGCTTTGTCTGCGTCTCCGCGCCTCTGCGGTTAAGGGATGTTGACTTCACCGCAGAGACACAGAGGCGCAGAGAAAAGGCCTGATCCGTCATGCCAGTGTGTTGATTCAGCCGCCGCGGTTCCAGCCGCGCCCGCTTTCGCGCTACAAACTTCTCACGCCATTCTTATGAACTTCTAATGCCTTCAGCCCTACCCTCAAACCGGGTAGGAAATGAAAAACCAAAGCCAATTCGCCATCCCGGGCCTGGATGAAGTGGAAACCTCGGTCACCGGCACCGCGCTCGATCTCGTCATCCCGGTTACTACGCCGGACCTCACGCGCGCCGCCCTTGCCGCTGCCAACCGAATGGGCGCGGGCCTGAATGCGACCTTGCGACTAATCAAAATCCAGGTGGTCCCCTTTCCAATGGACCTCCACCAGTCGCCCGTTTACCTCGACTTCCTCCGCAGCCAACTGGTCCGCTACGAATCGGAGCTGCCGATCGCCGCCGAAATCCGCCTGTCGCGTGAACTGGAACCGGGGCTTGTCGGGACCCTGACGCGCAACTCGATCGTCGTCCTCGCCACCGGCAAACGGCTGTGGCGGACGCGCACCGAGGGCCTCGCCGCCGTGCTCCGAAAGGAAGGCTACCGGGTCGTAGTGGTGCAAAATGCCTGACCTGATCTACTGCCTGCTGATCGTCGCCTTCTTCGTCGTGGCCTGGAGCATGACCAAAGCCTTCGACCGGCTATAGGACAAACCCATGGAATATCTCATCGCGGGACTAATCTCACTGGCCCTCGGCGTTTACCTGCTCTACGCCCTGTTGCGCCCGGAAAGGTTCTAGTCTTATGACTTTCAACGGCTGGACCCAAATTGCGATCTTCTTCCTCCTGATCCTGGCCTGCGCCAAACCCCTCGGCGGCTTCATCGCCACCATCATCGAAGGCAAGAGGAATTTTCTGACGCCTGTGCTCGCGCCTGTCGAGCGCCTCATCTACCGGCTCTGCGGCATCGCCCTCGACGCCAACGGCGACCCCGAAGAACAGCACTGGACCCGTTACGCCGGCGCCCTGCTCGCCTTCAGCGCTTTCAGCGCCGTGCTCCTTTACGTCATCCAGCGCATGCAGCTCTGGCTTCCGTTCAACCCGCAGGGTTACAGCGCCGGCAACGTCAGCCCGGACCTCGGCTTCAACACCTCGGTCAGCTTCACAACGAACACCAACTGGCAGAGCTACACGCCCGAGACCACGCTGAGCTATTTCGTGCAGATGGCCGGACTAACGGTTCACAACTTCACCTCCGCCGCCGCCGGGCTCGCCATCGCCATCGCTCTCGTGCGCGGCTTCGCGCGCCAGTCGGTAAAAACGATCGGCAACTTCTGGGCGGATATGACGCGCGCCACCCTTTACGTGCTGCTGCCGATCTCAATCGTCGCCGCGCTCGTGCTTTGCTCGCAGGGCGTAATTCAGAACCTGCACCCCTACACAGTCGCCACCACGCTCGAAGGCGCAAAACAAACCATCGCCCAGGGACCGGTCGCCTCACAGGAAGCGATCAAAATGCTCGGCACCAATGGTGGCGGCTTCTTCAACGCCAACTCCGCGCATCCGTTCGAGAATCCCACGCCGTTCACGAACATGCTGGAAACGTTCCTCATCTTTCTCATCCCTGGCGCGCTCACTTACACGTTCGGAAAGATGGTGCGGGATACGCGCCAGGGATGGGCGCTCTTCGCCGCCATGTCTCTGCTCTGGCTCGGGGGCGTCGTCGTCGCGTACCACTACGAGCAGCGGGGAACGCCGCTGCTCGCCAGCGCGGGAATCCAGATGGCGGCATCAGATGGCGCCGCCTCCCAGCCCGGCGGCAACATGGAAGGCAAGGAAACCCGCTTCGGCATCGCCGATACCGCGCTCTTCGCCACCGTCACAACTGACGCCAGTTGCGGAGCCGTCAACAGCATGCACGACAGCTTCACTCCGCTCGGCGGCCTCGTGCCGCTCTTCAATATCCAGCTCGGCGAAGTGGCCTTCGGAGGCGTCGGCGCGGGGCTCTACGGCATGCTGATGTTCGCCATCCTCGGGGTTTTCATTGCGGGCCTCATGGTGGGACGAACGCCCGAGTACCTCGGCAAGAAGATCGAGCAAAAGGAGGTCAAGATGGCGATGATCGCCATGCTGGTACTCGCCGCAAGTATCCTGCTGTTCGCGGGCGCGAGCGCCGTCGTCCCGACCGCGGTGAAGAGCACGGCCAACCCTGGCGCGCACGGACTCTCGGAGATCCTCTACGCCTTCAGCAGCGCCACCGGCAACAACGGCAGCGCCTTCGCCGGACTCAGCGCGAACACGCCTTATTACAACGTGACGCTCGGATTCGCCATGCTGATCGGCCGCTTCCTGATGCTTCTGCCATTGCTCGCGGTAGCGGGCTCACTGGCGGCGAAGAAACACGTTCCGGTGTCCGCAGGCACCTTCCCGACCCACGGGCCGTTGTTCGTCGGGCTCCTCGTTGGCGTAGTGGTTATCGTCGGGGCCCTGACCTACTTCCCCGCCCTCTCGCTCGGCCCGATCGCGGAACACCTGATGCTGTAGCGCAAAGACAATACATATGGCAATCCAACTTGAACCGCAAATCGAAACGCAGCCGGATTCCACAGCCATGGGCCTCTCGCGCGGCAAGCGCGCCCGCCCACTCTTCGACGCGCCCATCGTGAAGCGCGCCATCGTGGACTCCTTCGTCAAGCTAAACCCGGTGACGCTCGCAAAGAACCCGGTCATGTTCGTCGTCGAAGTGGGCGCGGTCCTCACCACGATCCTCATGGTGAAAACCCTAACCACAACGGGCTCCGGATTCGGCTTCGAATTCCAGATCGCCGACTGGCTCTGGTTCACGGTCCTCTTCGCCAACTTCGCCGAAGCCATGGCCGAAGGACGCGGCAAAGCCCAGGCCGACAGCCTCCGCAAAACGAAAACGAGCGCGGAAGCGAAAAAGCTGAACCCCGAGGGACGCACTGTAGTCGTCCCCGCCGCCAGCCTCCGCAAAGGCGACGTTTGCCTCTGCGAGCCGAACGACGTCATCCCCGGGGATGGCGACGTGGTCGAAGGCATCGCCAGCGTCGACGAGTCCGTGATCACGGGCGAAAGCGCGCCGGTGATCCGCGAATCCGGCGGCGATCGCAACGCCGTTACCGGCGGCACCAAAGTCCTCTCCGACTACATCAAGGTAAAGATCACCTCGAACCCCGGCGAGACTTTCCTCGATCGGATGATCGCCCTCGTCGAAGGCGCGCAACGTCAGAAGACCCCAAACGAAATCGCGCTCAACATAATGATCGCGGGCCTGACGCTCATCTTCCTCTTCGCCGTCGTCACGCTCGCGCCTTTTGCGCAATACAGCGTCGATGCCGCGAAGGCCGGCACGGTCCCGTCGGTAATCGTTCTCGTGTCGCTGCTCGTATGCCTGATCCCCACCACCATCGGCGGACTCCTCTCCGCCATCGGCATCGCCGGCATGGACCGCGTGATGCAGCACAACGTCCTCGCCATGAGCGGCAAAGCGGTCGAAGCCGCGGGTGACGTCAACACGCTCCTGCTCGACAAGACCGGCACGATCACGCTGGGTAACCGCCAGGCCGTGGCCTTCATTCCGGCCGACGGCATCTTCGATTCGGACCTCGCCGATGCTGCGCAGTTGTCCAGTCTCGCCGATGAGACGCCGGAAGGCCGCAGCATCGTCGTGCTGGCGAAAGAAAAATACGGACTGCGCGGGCGCGAGATCTCCGACGGCCAGGCCGAGTTCATTCCCTTCACCGCGCAGACGCGCATGAGCGGCATCAATTATCAGGGCCGCGTAATTCGCAAGGGCGCCATGGAGTCGGTCCGCGATCACATCACCGCGCTCGGCGGACGCTTTCCGCAACGCGTCGCCGACATCGCGGACCAGATCTCCCGCACCGGCGGCACTCCGCTGGTTGTTTCCGATAGCGAACTCGTGCTGGGGGTCGTCCATCTGAAGGACATCGTTAAGGGCGGCATGAAGGAGCGCTTCTCGCAAATGCGCGTGATGGGCATCCGGACAGTCATGATCACCGGCGACAATCCCCTCACCGCCGCCGCGATCGCGTCGGAAGCGGGAGTCGACGACTTTCTCGCGCAGGCCACACCGCGCGACAAGCTCGATCTCATCAAGCGCGAGCAGGCCGGCGGACGTCTCGTCGCCATGACCGGCGATGGTACCAACGACGCACCCGCGCTCGCGCAAGCCGACGTGGGCGTCGCGATGAACACGGGCACGATGGCCGCCAAAGAGGCCGGCAACATGGTGGATCTCGACAGCAATCCGACGAAGCTCATCGAAATCGTGGCCATCGGCAAGCAACTGCTGATCACGCGCGGCTCGCTGACGACGTTTTCGATTGCGAACGACGTCGCCAAGTATTTCGCGATTATTCCGGCGATGTTCGCGGTGACGTATCCGCCGCTCAACCGGCTGAACATCATGGGTCTGCACTCGCCCGAGAGCGCAATTCTGGCGGCGGTCATATTCAACGCGCTGATCATCATCGCCCTGGTGCCGCTCGCATTGCGCGGCGTCAAATACCGCGCGCTCTCAGCCGGCGCGCTGTTACGCCGCAACCTGCTGGTCTACGGACTCGGCGGAATCATCGTCCCCTTCCCGGGCATCTGGGCCATCGACCGCCTGCTGGGGGTTCTCCACCTCGCATAGGAGACAAACATATGCTCAAAGAGCTCAAGCCAGCCGTCCTGATCACGATCGTCCTCACAATCCTGACAGGCATCCTTTATCCCCTCGCCATAACCGGCGCGGCGCAAACTCTCTTCCGCGACAAGGCCAATGGCAGCCTCGTCAAGCGCAACGGCAAAGTAATCGGCTCAGTTATCATCGGGCAGAACTTCGCAAAGCCCGAGTACTTCCATCCGCGCCCCTCGCAGAACTCATTTGACGCCGCGAACTCCGGCGGCAGCAATCTCGGCCCGACCAACCCAGCCCTCGCCGATCGTCTGAAGAAAGACGCCGCGCAGTTTCGAAAAGACGACCCGGACTACAGCGGCCCTATCCCCGCCGACGCCATCACCACCTCAGCCAGCGGACTCGATGCGGAAATCAGCCCGGCCAATGCCCTCGCACAGGCAGCACGCGTCGCCAAAGCACGCGGCGTCTCATCCGATAAGATCCGCACGCTTGTGGATGCCAATATCCAGGGGCGCGACCTGGGCGTCTTCGGCGAGCCGCGCGTAAACGTACTCCGGCTGAACTTGATACTCGATCAGGCATACGCCAGCAATCGATGACGCGCCCCGATCCCGATGAACTGCTCCGTCGCATCACCGCGCAGGAGGCTCATGACACCCGCGGACGCCTGAAGATTTTCCTCGGCTACGCTCCACGTGTGGGTAAGTCGCTGCGTATGTTCGACGAAGGCCGCCGCCGCAGGAAACGCGGTCAGGACGTCGTCATCGGCATGATCCAGGCGCGCGGCGCCGACGAAGCGGCCGAGCTCATCCGCGAGTTCGAGATCATCCCGCCGCTGCGGATCGGCGAAGCGGATACGATCGACGTCAAACTCGTCCTCCGACGCGCCCCGCAGGTTTGTCTGGTCGATGAGCTGGCGCGCGACAATCCGCCGGGCGCCCGGTACGCGCATCGCTGGGAGGAAGTGGAGGCCCTGCGGGACCACGGCGTGAACGTGGTCACGGCGATCAACCTGCAGCACATCGCCGAGCAGCAGGACGCGGTCGAACGCATCACGCACCGCCGCTCCAAAAGCTCAGCCCCGCAGTCGTTCATTCAGTCGGCCGACGAGATCGTCATCGTCGACGTTCCGGCAGCGGACGTTTCGCAGCACAGCGGCCCGGGCAACCTGACGTCCGCTCAGCTCACTCAGTTGCGAGAGCTGGCGCTTCTGCTCGCCGCGCAGGTGGTCGAGGACCAACTCCAGCGCTACATGGATGCCCATGGGATTCAGCAAAGCTGGGGCACACAGGAGCGGATACTGGTCTGCATCACGCCGCGCAGCAGCGCGCGGGCGATGCTCGAAAGCGGCGCGCGCGCGGCGCAGCGCTTCCACGCGCAGCTTCTCGCGGCCTATGTGAAGCAGGACGGCCTCACCCGCGCGGCCGAAGAAACGGTCGCAGACAACCTCAACTACGCGCGGAAGCTCGGCGCCGAGGTCCACGTTATCGAATGTGACAAAAGCGACCCGATCGGCGGAATTATCCGCTTCGCCCGCGAACAGCGCATCACGCAGCTTTTCATCGGCCACACCCAACAAAGCGCATGGAAATTCTGGTCCCGGCGTCCCCTTCAGGGGCGCTGGCTCCGCAGCCCGGTCGATAGACTGATCCAGGAGGCCGATGGGATGGACGTTCGAATATTCCCCAACGCGAACGCGCAAGCGGCGTGATGGACGCCGCCCGCAAGCGCGCCAAACTCCGCATCTTCCTCGGCTATGCGGCCGGCGTCGGCAAGACCTGGCAGATGATGCACGAAGCCCGGGAACTGCGGTTTCAGCGCCGCGACATCATCGTCGGCTACTTCGAGCCGCACGGCCGCGTGGAAACCATCGCTCAGACGGAAGGGCTCGAGTTCATGCCGCGGCGCGTCTTCGAACATCGCGGCGCGCGCTTCGAAGATATGGATACGGCGGCGGTGATCGCGCGGCATCCCGAAATCGCGGTAGTTGACGAGTTCGCGCATACGAACGTACCCGGCGCCGAGAGGGCGAAGCGATGGGAAGACGTGATGGCGATTCTCGATGCGGACATCGACGTGATGACGAGCCTGAACGTGCAGCACATCGAGAGCCTGAACGATCAGGTGTGGTACGTGACCGGCATCCGCGTGCGCGAGACGGTTCCCGACTGGGTGGTGCGGGAAGCGGATGAAGTTGTGATGGTGGACGTTACACCGCGCGCGCTGCTGCATCGTCTCGAGCGGGGAGTCGTGTACTCGCCCGACAAGGCACAGAAAGCGCTCGAAAACTTTTTTACGGAATCGAACCTGACTGCCTTGCGGGAACTGGCCCTTCGGCAAACGGCGCATCAGCTCGAGGAAATTCGTGTGCCCGAACCGGTGCGCGCGGAGTCGCGGCGCGACGAGAGCATTCTGATCTGGCTGATCCCGCATCCGTCGACGGCAATGCTGATCCGCCGCGGGCGGCGCGTGGCGGATTACCTGAATTCAACGTGCACCGCGCTTGTGGTAGCCTCCGAACTCTCAGCCGACGAAAAGGCGGCGGTCGACCGCCACATGAACTTCTGCGGCAACCTGCGAATTCAGCCGGAGATGATCGAAAGCCGCGAACCGGCGAAAGCCGTAGCGGAGTGGGCGCGCGCTCATGGCATCACGCAGATCTTCGTGACGCGCTACGCGCCGGACGTCGAAACGCTGGTTCGCCTGGCGAAGGATATGCAGGTCACGATCGTGGCGGAGCGGGCCCGCGGCGTTTAGCTTGCAACGTGGTGCCAGATACTTTACACAATCAGCGGGAGGACCTCCATATCCGGCGCGTATCGCGCAAAATCAACCGCGTTGTTTGTCAGCAACCATCGAATTCCATGCCGGCGTATCGTCGCCACGATGTTTGCGTCGTGGATTTGGGCTGTTTTCAAGCTGGCTCAATCGTCCCGGGTGCGGCGTCATGAAACGGCCCTCCGGCAAAGCTCGCGTACACCAGGATGTTCGTGTCGACGAAAACGGCGCTACCGGCCCTCGGCGTCATAGATATCTTCGCGACGAAACGTCATCGCGGGGTCAGCCAGACGGCTCTCCAAAACAGACAGCGCGTTGGCGCGGCGCATACCCCGCGCAGGCTTCTCCACGAGTGGTTTCAGCACAACCGAGTCCCCTTCGCGGCCTGCTTCGAGACCAGTATGCGGCGGCGCTTGCATCAGCTCCGCCGGAATCAGAATGTCGCCAGACTCATTGACCTCAATGATCACGAAGAAGCTCCTGTCATCAATAAAAATCCGCCGAATCAACAGGGGCTTCAGCCCCTGGCAATCGTCGCTCCCTCACGAGCCGGCACCCCTGAAGGGGATGACAGGCTCGCGGCTCGGTAAGACATTGGATCTACTGAGGCGCGCACGTCGGTAAGCGGTGCTCTGGAACTCTGCAACAGGCTCAAACCCGCACGCCAATCCGCCACAACCCATAAGCCACCGCCTGCCGGAAATACTGCCACCACTCCTTCGGGACCGCCGTATCCCCCGGCTCCCGCGGCGACCCGTACGCCACGAAGCCCTCCCGCTGCAGGATGCGCTTCACGCGAAACAAATGGTAGCCGTCGCTGACGATGATGCACGAGCGGAGGCCCATGCGGCGCAGAATCTCCGAAGCCGCGCTGAGCGAATAAGCCGTCGATTCGCCCTCGTCCTCGACGATGATAGATTCGGCCGGCACGCCGCGGTCGATCAGGTACGAGCGTCCGACGCCGCCTTCGGTGAACGACGGATCGCCGCCCGGTCCGCCGGTCGTCATGATGTAGGGCGCAAGTCTTTTCTGATAGAGAGACACGGCATGATCGAGGCGCAGTTTGAGAACAGGAGACGGATGGCCCCGGTATTCAGCCGCGCCCATCACGATGATGACGTCCGCGGGACGCGCTTCCTCGCGCGTACTCTGCCTGCCGATGCGGATCGTGAGCGCCGTGAGATAACCCAGCAAAAACACGACCAGGACCATCGTGAGGATACTGGCAGCGCGTTTGACGTGCGTTATTCTTATGTCAACATTGTAAGCGCACAGCCCGAAGGGGCTTTTGTGCGCGATGAGGCAATGTGAGCGCACAGCCCGAAGGTGCGTTTGGCGCGACGAAATCAATGCGCAGAAGCCGGTAAAAGGCTCTTTACGCACGCTGATGCCCTCCCAACCATGACCCGATTCGAGCCGGTGACCAGCGCAGCCAATCCTTTGATTAAGGACTTGCGCCGCGCCCTCTCGCATGGCATCACCGATGAAGGGTGGTGCATCGCCGAGAGCTTCCACTTGCTTGAAGAAGCTCTGCGCAGCGAGCGCATCGTGCGCGTCGTGCTCGCATCGGAGTCGGCGAAGTCGACCGTCGAGCGTCATATCTCCGGGCTGCGCGGCGCGCGGCGCGTGGTTATGCCGGACCGCCTCTTCCAGACGATCTCCTCGACCGAAACCAGCCAGGGCGTAATCGCGCTGGTCGAGCCGCCGCATTGGTCGAACGAAGACCTCTTCCGCGGAAAGTGTCTCGTGCTCGTGCTGGACGGCATCCAGGATCCAGGCAACGCCGGCGCCATCGCCCGCGCGGCCGAAGCCTTCGGCGCCACCGGCCTGATGTTCGTCAAAGGAACAGTGAGTCCGCTGCACCCGAAAGCCCTGCGCGCGTCGGCGGGATCGCTGTTCCGCATCCCCTTCGTCTTCGGCATCGATGCTCCACTGGCGAAAGAGGCGTTGAAGGAGCAGCACCTGGACCTTTATGCCGCCATGCCGTTCACGGGTTCCGAGCGCCTCGCCGGCGATGTCGACTTCACGCGCGGTTGCGCCATCATGGTCGGCGGCGAAGGGCGTGGCGTCGGCAAAGAACTCCACGGAATTGCGGAAGACGTGGCGGTCCCGACCATTGGCGTGGAATCCCTGAACGCCGCGGTGGCAGCTTCGGTGTTGCTCTATGAAGCGCGCCGCCAGCGCGTGCGCGAGGTCGTGACCGCGTGAGTCTCTTTGACGCAAGTCCCTTCGGCGACCTCAGCGCGCGCCCCGGAAAGGATGCTACTCGTCCCCTGGCCGATCGCCTGCGCCCGCAAACGCTCGACGATTATGCGGGCCAGGAGCACATCCTCGGACCCGGCAAACCGCTGCGCACGCAGATCGAGCGCGACCAACTCACCTCCGTCATCCTGTGGGGACCGCCCGGCGTCGGTAAGACCACGCTCGCGCAAATCATCGCGCACATGACGAAGAGCGAGTTCATCCCATTCAGCGCGGTGCTCGCCGGCATCAAGGAAATCAAAGCGGTGATGGTGGACGCCGAGCGCCTCCGCAAACTCGGCCGCCGCACCATCCTCTTTATCGACGAAATTCACCGCTTCAACAAAGCCCAGCAGGACGCCTTCTTACCCTATGTCGAAAAGGGCGACATCGTCCTGATCGGCGCGACCACCGAGAATCCGTCGTTCGAAGTCAACGCGGCGCTGCTCTCGCGCTCGAAGGTCTACATGCTGCGGGCGCTGACGACGGAGGAAGTCGCCGGGCTTCTCCACAAGGCCCTGCCGATTCTCGGGGTGACCGCGTCCGATGAGGTTTTGGAACAGATCGCTATCGCATCGAACGGCGACGCGCGGGCGGCGTACAACACGCTCGAAGTCGCCGCCAGCGGAGGCGAGATCACGGAAGCCTCGGTGGCCGACGCGCTGGGCCGCAAGATGCTGCTCTACGACAAATCCGGCGAAGAGCACTTTAATCTGATCTCGGCGCTGCACAAGTCAGTGCGCTCGAGCGATGTGGACGCCGCACTCTACTGGCTCGCCCGCATGCTCGAATCGGGCGAGGACCGCATGTATATCGCGCGCCGCGTCGTCCGCATGGCAATCGAAGATATCGGACTGGCCGATCCACGCGCGCTCGAGCAATGCATGGCAATGCAGCAGTGCGTGCATTTCCTGGGAATACCGGAGGGCGATCTGGCGATCGCGCAGGCGGTAATCTACCTCGCGGTCGCGCCGAAGTCCGACGCCTCCTATCGCGCGCTGGGCGAGGTCACAAGAGAAGTGCAGTCGGGTCGCGCCGAGCCGGTTCCAATGCATTTGCGCAACGCGCCGACGAAAGCGATGAAGTCGTGGGGATACGGGTCCGGCTACCAACATGCTCACAAATTCGAAGATGCGATGAATCAGATGGAATGCCTGCCCGAGTCGCTTACGGGCAGGCACTGGTATCATCCGACGGATCGCGGTCTTGAGAAGCGAATCAGGGAGCGGATCGAAGAGATCCGTGCCCTGCGAAAATCGCCGGGTTGACCATCAGAACACGGAGCACTGACCATCCCCCGCCGGCGTGCTGTCTGAATTGCGCAAAGTTACCTGTGAAGGTTCGGGGTTCAGATTGGCATCGAACCCGTAGTGATAGACGTTTGTGTTAAACCCCGCGGAATTGGGAGGGCACACTCCATGCGAGTTTTCTATGTCGATGATCCCCCAGTTGTAGACTCCTGACGTTCTCGTATCCCAGCAGGCGTTCCCGCCAATCACGCCGAGCGATACCGAAACCGCCGCGATGCAACTGGACGTCGCAGTGAAAACGGAATTTCCCAACACCGCGAAATGATCCAGACCGGAGTACAGCTTGATTGCGACGTCGGTGATGTTGAACAAACGGTTATTACTGATCGTGAGGTGAGAGCTTTGCCCCCATTGATTGATGCCGCTGGAATTTCGGATCGTGTTGCCAATGGCGTTTGAATTTTGGGTCGCCTGCAGACCGATCGGGTAGTAAGACGTATTCGATTGATTGTCAATCGTGTTGTCTCTGACATCGATGCTGTCGGGAACAAATGCATCCGTCGGCGTAAAGTTCCGCACGATGATTCCGTGCTGGCCCGGATTCGTGACCGCGTTGCCGGATACGTTGGCACGCAATACCCCGGCGATTTGGATGCCGTTTGCCACCGCGTTCAGGCAGTGATTGCGCGAGACTGTCAAGTCGTGGATCTGCGTGCCATCGGATGCAACGGAAATGGCCGCAACGCAATCGACTCCAACGCCGGTGATCTGTATCCCGGTCACGTCAATCGTGTTCGAGCCCGCCGTTATAGACACGCCGTTGCCTTTCACGCCATTCACAAAGCCGCCGCTGATCTCGATATCCTGAGAGCCCGCGCCGGCAACGGCGTATCCATCCCCGGCCGAACCCTGAATGGAATTGGCGCTTCCATAACAGGACTGGCAATTGGAAAAGAAAACGGCCGCGGCGTTGTTTCCCGAGGCCAGTGTTGCGGCGCTCGAAATGAACCGGCAGCCCTGAATACCGCTGTTCGATCCGGTCAGTATCATCGCGGCGGAAGAATCGGTGGTGGCTTTCAGGACAGCACCCTTGTCGCAAACCACGTTGGTCGCGGTGCCGAAGGTTACAGCGCCGGAGTGGGCGTAAGTCCCGGCGTGGATTCGCAGTGTGCCGCCGCCCGCCGCGTTGAGCGTCGCGGCGGCGCTCATGAAGGCGGCCTGGTTGTCGGTTGTACCGTCACCCGTTCCGGCAAAGTCGACGGTGGTCTGGGCGGCGATTGGTGAAGCCACGATTAGGATGATGAACAGCGCACGATAGAGCTGTCCCGATAAACGATCGTCTCTCATTGAATATGACTCCTGAATGATTTCGGTGCGGATAGACCTGCAAACTGCAGCACGTCGCGGCAACGATAACATGAAGTTCCCGCGGACGTGCGTGAGCGAAAATACTCAGGGCGCGTCTGAAGCCGTCATTCCCGCCGCGGAGTGTTAGGATTACCTCAAACCACAGGAAGCTCGTGCTCTCCAGATCGATCGCCGCTCTTTTAACGCTCGCCTTTTTCGCCGGAACGGGCGCCGCGCACGAAATCCCCACCGACGTGACGATACAGGCGTTCGTCAGACCTCAAGGGACCACGCTGCGCGTGCTCCTGCGCCTGCCGCTCGCGGCCATGCGCGATACGAATTTCGGTGAGATCGATGGCGGCTATCTCGATCTCGCACGTGCTCAGCCGCTGCTGCTCGATGCCGCGAACGTGTGGCTCACCAACAATATCGACGTTTACGAGGGCGACGCTGCCCTGCCCCCTCCGAGGTTGGCAGAGGCGCGCGTCTCGCTGCCCTCCGACCGCTCGTTCACTTCATGGGATGCGGCGCTGGCTCACGTTACCGGTCCGCCGCTTCCCAGTACAACGCGCATTTACTGGAATCAGGCGATGATGGACGTGCTTTACGATTACCCGATTCACTCGGATCGCGCACGCTTCTCGATCGATCCGAAGTTCGGGCGTCTCGGCCTGCGGGTCGTCACGGTTCTGCGCTTCCTCCCGCCCGGCGGCGCCGTGCGCGCCTTTGAATTTTCCGGCGATTCAGGTCTCGTACACCTCGACCCGCGCTGGCATCAGGCGGCGCTCCGATTCGTGCGGCTCGGGTTCCTTCACATTCTCGACGGCACGGACCACCTGTTGTTTCTGTTCTGTCTGGTGATTCCTTTCCGGAAGTTCCGTGCCCTGATACCCATCGTGACGGCGTTCACCGTGGCGCACTCGATCACCCTCATCGCATCCGCTTACAACTTCGCGCCGGATGCGCTCTGGTTCCCCCCGCTCATCGAAACGCTCATCGCCGTTTCGATCGTTTACATGGCGCTCGAAAACATTGCCGGGAGCGCCACTGCCGGACGCCGATGGATCATCGCCTTCGCGTTCGGGCTTGTGCACGGCTTCGGCTTTTCCTTCGCGCTGCGTGAGACCCTGCAGTTCGCCGGATCGCACCTGCTGACGTCGCTGCTCTCGTTCAACGTGGGAGTCGAGCTTGGCCAGTTGCTCGTGCTGGCGCTGATGATCCCCGCGCTCGAACTGCTGTTCCGGTTCGCAGTCGCAGAGCGTATGGGAACGATCATCCTCTCGGCGCTCGTCGCGCACACCGGATGGCACTGGATGCTGGAGCGCTGGGAGCGTCTCCGCCAGTTCCGCTTCCAGTGGCCTGAGCTCAGCGCCGTCTTCCTGCTGGCGGCCGCGCGGTGGGCGATGGCGGCGCTGCTGCTCGCGGTCCTCCTGTGGCTGGTCTCAACATTACTCGCGCGCCGCGCACCGCAACAGGAAGCAGAGGGTAAAGCCCGCGTCTGATCGTTTGTTCCAGCTACTCTGGTAACAGTAATGAAGAAGCCCGAAGTCATGAGCCCGGCCGGCTATTGGCCGCAGTTGCGCGCGAGCGTCGAGGCCGGCGCGGATGCGGTCTATTTCGGGCTCAAGCAGTTCACGGCGCGCGCCAAGGTCGGCTTCGAGCTCGATGAATTGCCCGAGGTGATGCGGACTCTTCATCGGCGCGGCGTCCGCGGCTACGTCACGTTCAACACCCTGATCTTCGAGAATGAGCTCGATGAAGCGGCCCGCATGGGCGCGCGCATCGTCGAAGCCGGCGCCGACGCCCTCATCGTCCAGGACCTGGGCATTCTGCGGCTGCTGCGCGATATAGCGCCGCATGTCGAACTCCACGCCAGCACGCAGATGAGCATCACCGACGCGGAGGGCGTCCGCTTCGCCCGCGGCTTCGGCGCGGACCGCGTGACACTCGCGCGTGAGTTGTCGCTCGCCGAGGTGAAGACGATCGGTGAGCAGACGGGTTGTCCGCTCGAGATCTTCGTCCACGGCGCTCTCTGCGTCGCCTACTCGGGCCAATGCTTTTCCTCCGAAGCGTGGGGCGGCCGCAGCGCCAATCGCGGCCAGTGCGCGCAGGCCTGCCGTCTGCCCTACGACCTCATGGTGGATGGAGAACAGAAGCCGCTCGGCGATGCGCGCTACCTGCTGTCGCCGGGCGATCTCTACACGCTGCGCGAGATTCCGGCAATCCTCGACGCGGGCGCTTCCGCCCTGAAGATCGAGGGCCGTTACAAGAATGCCGATTACGTCGCCCTCACCACGCAGGCGTACCGGAAGGCCGTCGACGAGGCGTGGGCGGGTCGCGCGATGGAAGTCAGCCGCCGCGATGAACTGATGCTCGAACAAGTGTATTCGCGCGGACTCGGCCCCTACTTCGTCACGGGCACGAATCATCAGGCAGTAGTCAGGAGCCGCGCGCCACGGCATCGCGGCGTCCTGATCGGGCGCGTAACAGGCGTGGACACCGATTCCGTCGCGGTCGGGTTATCGGAAGCGGACTCGATCTCGCCGCTGAAGGAAGGCGACGGGCTGGTGTTCGATGCGGCTGACTGGCGCAGTCCGGGCGAAGACGAAGAGGGTGGGCGCGTTTATGAAGTCAGGCGGCGCGGCGCCGAAGCCGTGCTGCGTTTCGGCAACCGCGCGGTGCGCTTCGATCGCATCCGCGCCGGCGATCTGGTGTGGAGAACAGACGATCCGAATATCGCGCAGGCGGCGCGGCCGTTCACCGAAGCAACCGTGCCGGTCAGGCGGCAGATCGTCGATGTGAAGGTGAAGGCGCGCGCGGGGGCAGCGCTTGAATCGGAGTGGCGGGTTGGTGATGTTTCTGTTGCGGTGACTTCAGGCGCTGTTCTGGGAGCGGCGCAAAACCGCGCGCTCTCGGTCGAGAGTTTGCGCGAGCAGTTCGGACGTCTTGGTGGAACTGCATACGAACTCGGCGCATTGACTCTGGATGTTGATGGCGCGCCATTCGCTCCCGTGTCGATGCTCAATCAAATGCGCCGCGCCGCCGTGGAGCAGTTGCAGACACTGCAGGAAGAACGGCATCCAGCGGTGAGGCCGGTGGCCCTGGTTTACGGCCAGGGAGCAGCGCGGCCGACAAAATCGCCGGGGCCGCAAGCCGAGCCGCATTTGCATTTGCTGGTGCGAACGGCTGAACAACTGGAAGCCGCGATCGAAGCGAATCCGGCGAGTATTACGCTCGACTATCTCGATCTTTACGGGTTGCGGCCTTCCGTGCAGCGTGTCAAAGACAGCGGCATCGCTGCGCGCGTGGCGAGTCCACGGGTGTTGAAGCCGGGGGAAGCGCGGATCGTCGACTTCCTCCTGAGTCTCGATTGCGAGATTCTGGCGCGGGCGACCGGTCTCCTGCAGGCGCTCGAAGGCAAGAATCATCGTCCGCTCATCGGCGACTTTAGTTTGAACGTCGCCAACTCGGTTTCCGCGGCCGAGTATATGAAGCAGGTTGCGCGGATCACGCCGACACACGACCTCAATGGCGCGCAGATCGCGCAACTGGCGCGAGACACGGGCGGCGAGAACATCGAAGTCATCGCGTACCAGCATCTGCCGGTGTTCCACACCGAGCACTGCGTCTTCTGCCGGTTCCTCTCCACGGGCACGAGCTACAAAGACTGCGGACGTCCTTGCGAGAAACACCGGGTGGAACTACGTGATCATGCGGGACGCGCACATCCTGTAATGGCGGATATTGGCTGCCGAAATACAGTGTTCGGGGCGGAGGCGCAGGAGGCGAGCGCGCATCTCGCGGCATGGCGTGCGGCGGGGATCCGGCACTTCAGGCTTGAGTTCACACACGAATCCGGAAAGCAAGTGAAAGAAGTGACGCGGCTGTTCGATCTCGCACTGAAAAAGGTGACGCGGGGGGAAGGCGATCCGGCGCTGGGGCGAGCACTCATGGCTGTTGCTCCTGGCGGCACTACACAGGGGAGTCTGCTGGTTCCGTACAATGATCACATTCTGACCGTTCTGCAATAGGTTCTCTTTGGGCCCTGTACGTGGCCTCAAAAGTGCCTTGAGAGACGAAGGGAGGTGCCATGAGCGTGGCAAGAATTCTGGTGGTCGACGACAACGCCGCGGATGTCAATCTGTTGCGGCGGGCCCTCGATGCGCAGAAAGTAAAGTACCACATGGACGTCCTGAGTAACGGTGAGGATGCGCTCCGATTTATCCGGGATAAGGCGGCAAGAGAGAAGGAGCCAGACCCGTGCGTCATTTTGCTGGACCTTCATCTGACGCACTGGGATGGTCTCGCCGTGCTGGAGGCAATTCGGCAGTCGCCGGACCTGGCGCATGTGAATGTGGTCGTGTTGAGCGGCCTCGCCAGTCCGAAGGAGAGAAAGCGGATCGCGGCTTTGGGGGCGGCTTACCGCCAGAAGCCGTTTCAGTTGGCGGATTTTATGGAGTTGGGGGCGGCCGTTTTGGCGATCTGCAGGGACGCTATGGCGCTCGCGCAATCTGTGTAGTCACTTGCCATTTTGTCCGAGCCGAGTCGCGGCAGCGCTCGCCCAGGCCGCGTTCGCGAGGGAACGAGAGGACTTCGGAGGGAATCCTGATGCACGAAGACCCGCTCGCCTGTCTGTGGGCTGCAACGTATTTTCGGCCAGCACCCGGGCGCCGTTCCGGTTGAGCTCACAGGGATGCGATAGTATAAGACTTATACACGATGCGGTTCCGATTCGATGAGGAGAAGAGCCGGAGTGTTAAGCAAAAGCATGGCCTGAGTCTCGCCGAAGCGCGGGAAATCTTTGAGCAGGCGTATGTTGTCGACCAGAAGAATGATAATCCGGAACAGTTTCGCGCAATTGGCTGGTGCAGAGGCCGTCTTTGTTCAGTGATATTCGAGATGCGAACGGACGCAGACGGCGAATATTGCCACCTTATCAGCGCGTGGAAGTCGACAGTGCAGGAAGAAAGAATCTATGCCGAAAATACATAGGAAAGCACCGACCGCGGATGAGATTGCGGAAATGGCGTCCCGCGGCGAGGACATTTCCCCTTACTTCACGAATAAATTCGTCGTCGTCAGGCCCGTGCAGCGGGTGAACGTCGATTTGACGCGCGGCATGCTGCAGGATCTGGATGCGCGGGCAGCGCGTCTGAATATCAGCCGGCAGGCGGTGATCAAGACGTTGCTCGCGCAGGCGCTGGATACGGAGAAGAAAGGCGCGCGACCGCGGCGGGCCGGTTAACTGGCGCGTTTCTCGTGAAGCAACAAATCGACGGCGTGTTCCATCGAGCCCGCGAGCGTGATCTCGCCCGAGTTCACGAAAAAGATCTGATCCACGTTGTCGATCGTGTTCAGCCGGTGCGCGATGATGACGCGCGTCGTCGAAGCCGGCAGTTTGTCGAGTATTTCCTGCAGCAACTCCTCGGTGACGGTGTCGATGTTGGCCGTGGCTTCGTCGAGGATGAGCAACTCGGGCTTCCGCAGCGCGGCGCGCATGAAGGCGATGAGCTGTTTCTGACCGAGGCTGATGCTGTTGCCGCTGGTGGTGACCGTGGTGTCGAGCCCTTCCGAGAAGCGCGAGATCAGCGTGGATAAGTTGTCTTCCGCGAGCACGGCGGCCAGTTGTTCGCTTGTGTGGTTCCTGTACGGCTCATTCCCGTAAACGATGTTGTCGCGAACCGTGCCGCCGAAGAGGAACGGATCCTGCAGAATGAAGCCGATCTTTTGCGCGCGCTCCTGGGGTGTGTAAGTGCGAATGTCGCGGCCGTTGAAGATGATCGAGCCCCGCGTCGGATCGTAGAGCCGGGCCATGAGATTCGCCGTGGTTGTTTTGCCGCCGCCGGTCGGACCCACAAGAGCGTAGGCTTTGCCGCGCTCCATCTCGAAGCTGATGTCGCGCAGAACTTCCTTGCCATCCGGATAGTGGAATGACACGTGACGGAACGAGAGCACGGATGACGACGAAACGGGCGGCGCTTCGATTACAGGAAGATTGGATTCGAGCGCGAGAACTTCCGAGATGCGATCGAGCCCCGCCATCGCGAGCTGGAAGGACGACCACACCGTCGCGAGCTGGCGCATCGGGCTGTAGAAGTTATTCACGTAAAGAAGGAAGCCGATAAGCAATCCGACCGTGATGTGGCCGGTTTCGATCAGATAGATACCGTACACGACCACCAGGAGCTGCGCGAGGTGCGACGCCAGTCCATAAAGCGGCATGAAGATGTTATTGGCGTAGCCCGCCGAGACGGACGACGCGAAGTTGCGCTCGTTCGCGACTCTGAATTTGGTGCGGAAGTAATCGACGCGATTGAACGCCACGATCACCTTAAAGTTGTTGAGATTCTCCTGCACTTCGGAGCTCATGCCGCCGAGCGCCTGCAGGCTCGCGAGGTTGCGGCGCTTGATCCACGCGCCGGTGCCCCGGGTCACGAGCACGACCCCGAGCGCGGGCAGCAGCGCGGCGCTGCCGAGCCTGAGGTTGAGGCTGACCAGAAAAATGCCGGCGCCGGTGATCAGAAATGTGCTGCCGACGAACTGCATCAGCCCTTGAGCGACGAACTGGTTGAGCTTGTCGGTGTCGTTGTTGAGACGTGAGATCAGGTCGCCGGCCTTGTTCTGGTTGAAAAAGGCGACCGGGAGCTCCTGTAGTTTCAGGAAGAGCGCGTTGCGCAGATGGAAAAGAACGCGCCGGCCGACCGCGCCCATGGTCCGCACCTGGATGTAGCTGCAGAAGGCGCCGGTGGCGTAGATCGCGAGGATGAGCAGCGCCCGCAGCATCAGACCATGCGCGTCTTTCAGCCGGATTTGGTTATCGATGGTCCGGATGATGAAGATAGGCGCGATCAGCGCGGCGAGCGAGCTCATGGTGATCGCGCCGACGGCGGCGAAGAACGGCCGTTTCTCGGTCGCGAAGAGCGGGAGAAACCTCGCGCCGTGCTCCCGCCACGACCGCTTCCGGGGACGTCCGGCGGCAACCGCGCCGGAAGCGACGCTAAGCGTGTACTTCGTAGTGGCTGGTGCTGCGCTGGGAGTCATAGAGCTGGACATATTCGGGCGATGTCTCCATCAGTTGTTTATGCGTGCCGACGGCGAGAACCTCGCCTTCCATCAGAAGAACGATTTGTTCGTAATCGACGACCGAAGCAATCTTCTGAGTCACCGAGAGGAGCGTGATGCCGGGGTAATTGCGGTGGACGTTTTCGAGAATGGTGCGCTCGGTCGTCGCATCCACGCGCGCCGTGAAGTCATCGAGCAGCAGCACGCGCGGGTTGAGCGCGAGAGCGCGCGCCAGCATGACGCGCTGCTTCTGACCTCCCGAGAGGCTCGTGCCGCGCTCCGAAACCATGGTTTCCAGTCCCTCGGGAAGACTGGCGATGAAGCCGCCGAGCTCCGCTGTAGCGAGGGCTTTGTCGATGTCCCGCGCGGCGGCGTCCGTGCTGAACGCGATGTTTTCACGCAGGGTGAGGTTGAAGATCACGCTGTCCTGAAAGACAAAGCCAACGCGCCGGTGCAGGGCTTCCTTCTCAATATCGTCGATGGGCTGCCCGTCGTAAGAGACGGTGCCGGACGAAGGCTTCAGCAGTCCGATCAGCAAGTAAAGGAGCTGGGTCTTGCCGGCTGCAGTGGGTCCGATGATGGCGGTCTTCGTGCCGGGGGCGACCTGCAACGAGACATTCTTCAGGACCGGCTTGTCGCCGTAAGCGAGTGAGACGTTGTCGAGAGCGATATCGCCGCGGAGGTCCTCAATCACACGGCCTGTTGTCACGGGCTCGGGTGTCATCAGGACGGCGCCGATGCGCATGTAGGAAGCCGAGGCCTGCGCGATCACGTTGCTCATGAATCCGATGAGAATGATCGGAAAGATCAGGATCGCGAGATACGAGTTGAAGGCGGTGAATTCTCCAAGCGTCATGCTGCCGATGATGACGAAGTGGCCGCCGAGCCACAGGATCACAACCGTCGCGGTGTTGACAGCGAGCGTGATCGCGGGGATCAGAGTGGCGAAGAGATAGAGAATCGTCAGACCGAGATCGCGCGCTTCGGTATTGGCCTGGAGAAACTTCAGGTATTCGAGCTGCTGCGTGTTCAGGAGGCGGATCAGCGCGGCCCCGAGGATGCTTTCGTTGATGACGCGATTCAGCCAGTCGACCGCCGCCTGAGACTTCATGAACAAGCTGCGGACCCGGCGCAGCACGAGCTGGAAAGTGATCCCGATGAATGGCACCACGCCGAGGACGCCGAGGGCGAGCTTCCAGTTGATCGTAAGCAGCAGGATGCTTGCGCCGATGATCAAAAAGACCGACGAGATGATAGACGCGATGGCCTGGGAGACGAAGACTTTCACGCCATCCACATCGGAAGTAAGGTTGGTCAGCAGTTTGGCCGGTGTGAGCTGCTCGACCCATCCGAACGACTGGACGGAGATCTTCGCGGCGAGCTTCGTGCGAAGGTCCATCGCGACGCGCTCGGCGGCCCACGTCTGGACGACACTTTGTCCGTACGTGAGGATGAACACCAGCAACGCCACCACAAGGAACTCGATAACGATGGTGTTGCGGACGAAGCGCCCCTGCGTGTACGAGTCGATCGCGTGCGAGATGAGCTGCGGGACGACGAGGTTGAGTCCGTTGCCGACGATGGTCAGCGCGACGAGCGCGACGACAAGCGGACGGTACGGCTTGAGCAGCAGCATCAAACCGGCTGACGGGGGCTTACGGGGTGGTCCGGATGGTTTGGGGCTCATGGGAGAGAGGCCGACCGGTAAATCGGCGCAGGATACTATCCTGGCCGATGAGACCGGGATTTGCAAATGTGTTTGTTTGGGTTAAAACAAGAGATTAAAACAAGTGTTTAAGGAAGTCAAGCGGCACAGATGGCTGGCGACAAACGCCGGCAGGAGTGCCCGCGCCACCGGTTAATGGAGTTCGAGCAGCGCCAGTTCGTGGGGGGCGAGCTGGATCGGCTCGGAGAGGTTGTGGTCTTTCGCGGGACCGAGTTGCGAGGCTGCGGTGAGTTGCGCGATCTGGGTGGGCGTTGGGGAGTCGGGACGACCCATGTTCGTCCACGCTTCCAGCGATGAATGTGTGGGCTCGATGACCTGAATTCGATACTTCGTCCGGTGCATGTGGGTGAGTGCGATGCGGATCGTCCGAGGCGCGCCGGCTTCTCCCGGGTCCGCGTAATTCCAGAGTGCGACGACGAGGTTGCCGTCGGGCCGGCGCGTCAGCAGAGTGTCCGGCGGAGAGTCGAGACGCTGGCTACCGAGTTGGTGAAGGAGCTCGAACGCGCGGAACGAGGGCTTCGGGATGCCGCGCTCGGCAACGAGTCCGAAGCCACCGAAGAAGGGTGTCTTTATAACCCCCTGCTCTTCGAAAACGTCGGAGAAAGTCCAGTAAGACATCATGGCGACGAGTCCATCGGTGGCGCGGATGGTTTCCGCGAGCCAGGGTCCCATGAACGCACTGTCCTCGATATCGACGCGGTTGAGGTAGGCCGCGTTGAATTCCGAGATAAAGATCGGCGTGGCGGGCGCGGCCGAGTGTGCAACCTGATCGTGCACCTTGCGCAGCGCGCGCGGAACCATGTTGCGGAAATCGACCGGCCCGTCGGCGCCGAAGACGTCCTTCGGGCTCTCGTTGCCATAGATGTGCGTCGAGACGAAATCGAAAGGTACGCCCGCCTTCGTGCAGTGCGCGATGAAGTGATCAGCCCAGGCGGCCTGCGCCGTGGCGGGTCCGCCGACGCGGAGGCGCGGGTCGGCGTGCTTGATGGTGCGGGCGGTGACGTCGTAGAGCGAGTAATAAGTCTCTTCGGCGGGCTTGCCGGTCCAGAAATCGATGTTCGGCTCGTTCCAGACTTCGAAGTACCATTGTTCGACTTCGGCGGCGCCATAGCGGGCGAGCAGGTGCCGCACAAAGCCATCGATCATGCCGGCCCACAACGCGGGGTCTTTGGGAGGCGATGGATAAGGCTTGTACCAGAAGGCGTGCGGCATGAGGTTGGCGGCGAGGTCCTTCGGCATGAAGCTGAGCTCGACGAAGGGACGGACGTGGTTCGCGAGCAGTCCGTCATAGATTTGGTCCACGTAGCTGAAGTTCAATCCGGTTGGCGAGTAGAGGCCGACCTCATCGTGGAAGATCGCGTGAAAGCGGACGTACTCGAAGCCGGTGATCGCTTTGACGGCGCGCAGGTCGCGGCGGTAATCGTCGCGCAGAGAAAGGATCGCGCGGCCGGAGCCGAACATCTGTTCCCAGAAATGCGGGAATGGATGAGCGGGGGCGTTGGCGTCGATCGTGATGGTCTCCGGAGTTGCGGCGGCGGTGGGCTGAGCGGGCGCGCGGGTGAGAACGATTAACGCGACGCAGCAGATCGGTACGGCGATCCGAATACGCATGCTGGTCTCAGATTAGCGACGCGATGGAGCGCCGGTCTGTGATATTTCGACCCGCAGGCCACGCACAACGATGGCCCGCGCTACAGATTTACGATGGGATAAACTGCGCACGATGAGGAAATTTGTATTGCTCGCGCTGATCGCGCCTCTTGCAGCGTTCGGACAATGGCCCGATTATCCAACGCCAGGCGTTCCGAAGCTTGCGGATGGGAAGCCGAATCTGACCGGGCCGGTCCCCAAAGCTGCTGACGGGCATCCGGATCTGAGCGGAATCTGGGAATACTATCGCGAGCGGCCGGCCAATGCACCCGCGCCCCCGCCGCGTCCGCCGGATTCGTCGCTCGGGCTGGGTCCGGCGCCCAGCGGGCCGAATTCAAGCCCCTTTTTCAATCTTGGCGTTCTCACGAAAGATGGGCTGCCGTTCACACCGTGGGCGCTGGCGCTGCGGAAAAGCCGTGCGGCGGAGAACAATAAAGACAATCCCGACGCGCATTGCCTGCCGATCGGGTTGATGCAGTTGCACCAGCATCCGCAGCCGCGCAAGATGATCCAGACGCCGGCGGTGACAATGATTCTTTACGAAGCACAGGGTGGCGTGCGGCAGATCTTCACGGACGGAAGGCCGCTGCCGAAAGATCCGCAGCCGTGGTGGTACGGGTATTCGATCGGACATTGGGACGGCAACACGCTGGTTGTCGAAACCACCGGCTTTCGCGATGACGTGTGGCTGGATGTGGAAGGGAGTCCGTTGACTTCGACAGGGAAGATGACCGAGCGATTCACCCGCGTGGACTACGGGCATTTGAACATCGATATTACGATCGAAGATCCAAAGGCTTATACGAAACCGTTTACGGTGACGGTGAAGCAGAAGATCATGCTGAACACTGACTTGATCGAATTCATCTGTGGGGAGAACGAGAAGGACGCGTCGCACCTGACGAGCAAGTGAAATGCACGCGGCGCGGGCTCCTGGGGTCTACTTCGCGGCCATCAACTGACGCAGCAGTGCGGCCGTCTGTTCGCGCGGGATTGGCAGCGCTCCGGCGCGACCGCGTCCCCCGGCGCCGAGGGCGAAATCGAGCGGCGTGCGTCCCTGCTTGTCCTTGATCTCGAGCTTTGCACCGTGCGCGGCAAGGACCTTTATCGTCGCGTCGGAGCTCAATGCCGCGAAATGCAGCGCCGTCTGCCCGGCGTCGTTGGTCGCGTTGATGTCGACATGCTGTGCGAGCAGAACTTCGAGTCCTTCGATCATCTGGGCTTCGGTCGCGTAATCCTTCGCGAAAACGCCGAGGCCGCGGCCATATCCGGCGGCGAACATGAGCGCTGTCGTGTGGTTCTTCTCCGCGATTGACGGGTCCGCGCCGTATTGAATCAGCAGGCGCACGGCCGCCGCGTCGCCATTCTTCGCGGCGCGCATGAGGGGCGTGCTTCCCTGCCCGAGGTTGGGCTCGCCCGGCGTGTGGGCGCGATAGAGCGCGGCGGTTTTCAACTGCGCATTGGGATTCGCATGGCGCTCCATCAGCAGCTTCATCAGGTCCAGCGCGCTCGTGTCGGAGGCCGGCTCGGGATGTGCCGGGCGTCCGTAAACTTCCCCGAGCGTATTCATATCCACAGCGGCGTAGAGCGGCGTCATACCGGTGGAATCGGCGAGGTTGGCGTCGGCGCCTTTGGTGAGCAGGAGCGCGGCTGTGTCGAAGTGGCTGTTAATGATGGCGAGAATGAGCGCGCTGGTTCCGTCCGGGTCGGTGAGGTTGAGGTTCGCGCCTTTATCGGCAAGGACCCGCGCGACGCCGGTCGAGCCCTGGCGGGCGGCGTACATCAGGGGCGTCCAGTCGCCGTGGGGAAGAATGGTGATGACGCCTTCGAGCCCGAAGCGGTCCTTCGGATAGTGGAACGTCGTGGAACGGGCGTCGATCGCGGCGCCGTGTTCGATGAGCAGCATCGCGGCCGCCGGATGATTTTCGGCGGCGGCCCACATCAGCGCGGTCTCGCCATAAACGGACTCGCGCGCATTCACATTCGCAGTGTCGCGTTCGAGCAGCAGGCGGACGACGTCGGGATTGCCCGCGCGCGCCGCGGCCATGAGGATGGTCTCTCCACCGGGCTTCACGACAGCGGGATCGGCGCCGGCTTTCAGCAGCGCGGCGGTGATGGCCGCGTTTCGATTCGTCGCGGCGAGTTCGAGAGGCGTGACGCTGTAGCGATTCGCGGCTTTGGGATCGGCGCCGGCGGCGAGCAGCGTTTGGACGGCGGCGCGGTCGTCGTTGCGCACCGCCCAGGCGAGGGCGGTCGTGCCGTCCGGTTCGGGGGCGTTGACAGCGGCGTGGTTACGGGCCAGAGTCCGGAGAGCTTCGTGGTTTCCGGATTTCACCGCGTCGATCAGATTGTTGTCAGCGGCGCTGAGAACGCCAGCCGCCAACATCAGCCACGAGACGCTAGCTGAAAATGTCATCGATGGGTCCGCTGCCGTCGCCGAAGTGATCGATCGTCGTGCCGTAGCGCGCCGCGATAGTGCTCCACATATTCCCTACCGGCGTGCGGCTGGCAACTTCGACGTGGCGATGACCTTTGCCCGCCCCGCCACCCGCCAGCACCATCGGCAGCGGATCGCTCGCATGCACGTTCGAGTCGCCCATGCCCGCGCCATAGATCAGCAGCGAATGGTCGAGCAGCGAACCGTCACCATCCTCGGTCGCCTTGAGCTTTGCGAGGAATTTCGCGTAGAGCTGCGCGTAATAAGTATTGATGCGGACGCAGATGGCCATCTTCTCCGCATTGTTCTGGTGGTGGGAGATGGTGTGGTGCTGCTCGGTGACGCCGATCTGCGGATAAGTGCGCTGGCTGAGCTCCCGCGACATCATGAACGTGAAAACGCGTGTGACGTCCGACTGCCAGGCCGCGGCGATGAGGTCGAACATCAATCCCGCGTGCTCGTCGAAAGAATCGGGCACTCCGATGGGCGCGTCGAGCGACACACTTTGCGAGCCGCGCGATTCGGCACGCTGGATGCGGCGCTCGATCTCACGGATGTTGTCGAGATAGTCGCCAAGACGGGCGCGGTCGCGCGCACCGAGCGAGCGCTCGAGCTCGCTGGTCTCTTCGGAGATCGAATCGAGGATGCTGTTCTCCTTGCGCACGCGGGCGCTGCGCTGGCCCGAGCTTCCCGCTTCGCCGAAAATGCGCTCGAAAGCAACGCGCGGATTGGTCTCCATCGGCAGGGGCGTGGTGGGAGTGCTCCACGAGATCGTGTTCATGTACGCGCAACTGAAGCCGGGCGAGCAGCCGCCGACGTATCCGCTGAAGTCCTCGGTCGCAAGCTCGATGGAGGGCAGCGGCGTATCCTGCCCGATGCGTTGCGCGACGACCTGATCGATCGTGGTATTGGCGAGCACGTCCTCGCCTTCGGTGCGTTTGGGCCAGACGCCGGTGAGGAAACCCGCGGCGCTGACGGCGTGGTCGCCGACCTGGCTGCCGGGATGCGAACGGGTCAGGCCGGTGACAACGGCGAGCGAATCCTGAAACGGCTCAAGCGGTTTCAGGATTGGCGTGAAGGCGAAGCCGGCGCCGGTGGTTGCCGGCGTGAACTGCTGCATGATCAGGCCGTTGGGGAAATAAGTGACGCCGAAACGCGTCCGCGGATTGGCGGCGGCAGCGCGGGCAAGCGGCGTTAAGGCCGGAATCATCGCGTCGAGGAACGGAAGGCCGACAGCCGTGCCGATGCCACGAAGCAACGTGCGGCGGTTGAGATGCTTTTTCGAAACGAACACCGCTCTTATTTTATGCCGACGCGGGCGCGGAACGGTGATATGTCAACTGCAGCCCTTCCTCGCGCCGGCGGGAAACATCCGCGCGGAGAGCTTCGTCACCGCGCCGTCGCGCCGCACGCGATAGCGAAAGTCGAAGCACGTTACAGGCGGTTCGTCCGTGTGGCCGTGCAGGCGGACCAGCACCTGGCCGTTTCCCTGCCAGCTTTCCGCATCGAAGTAGGTGTGGCCGTGTGTGTAAGGGCGGGCAGCGGGATCTGACGATGCGATGCGCTGCGCGAGATCGAGGCGCTCGAGGGTGGCGGCGTCGTAGATGTAACTGACGGCTTCATCGCTGCCTTCGTGGTCGAGCACGAAGAACGCGTTCCCGTCGGGTGACCAGGCGGCCGAGAGGGTTCCGGGGACATCAAGAAGCTTCTGATTTTCACGAGCGCGCGTAAACCAAAGCTGTGGGGATGTGTTCACGCCGGCCTTGTATGGAACGCCGTAAATCGTGGCGCGGCCGTTTGGTGAGACGAGACGGGTGACGCGTCCCCAGGGGAGTTCCAGTTTGCCCTGGGGAGTTTGCGCCAGCGCGGCAGTAACGAGAGTGCAAAAGGTAAGCGCAGAGAAAGACAGGCTGACAGTCGAGACTGTGCCGCGCCGGGGTGAACCTTCAGCGCCCGATTTCATCACTTCGGCGGCCTCGCACGGAGCCGTTGTGCATCGGCGATGTCCTGAGCTCGGCCGGTTGTTTCCTTGTTGCGAATGAGAGCCTCGCGGCCGATATAGTAAACCGGCAATCCGTCCAGCGTGCCCGCGACCCGGCCTGCCCACGCTTCCTCGAATGAAACGCCTGAGATGGAAGTAATGAGATCGATTCGGTTCGGCTTGACCCCCAGTTGCACAATCCTGTCCGGCACCATCAGATCCTCGGCGGAAATTCCGAGGCCGCCAAATCCGAACTCCCGGAGTGCCCTCAGCACGAGTTCCGTATTCGAGCCATCGGGGCGAACGAGAAAATCGATGTCCGCGGTAAAACGAGCATGTCCGTGCCACGCGACGGCAAAGGCGCCGACCACAAGATACTCAACTCCGGTCGAGTTCAGTAACTCGACAAACTCGCGCAAATCCTTGCTGAGCTGCATCGGGGTAGAGTCTCTCTCTGAGTTCAAGCACCATGGCCACGCGGCGCTCCGGCGTCATCTCGCGATCTTCTTCCGCGTCTGCGGCATCCGCTGCGTCGAAGCTGTCGAAGACCCGGATGATTTTCTCCATCCCCTCCATCCTATCGCCCGGAAAAGACGGCGTCTGCGTGGGTCATCAGCGCGTGCTGTCATCAGCGCGACCCGTCGCCTCCCAGGGCGGCCGCGCGCATCTGGAACGGCGTGCTGCGGACAATCCCCAGCACAAGCGATGAAAACCTGTAGTTGTCGGTCGCCGCGTCGCGCACGATCTTCCTGACCACCGGCATGTCGTAATAGTCCAATCCGCGGCCGAGCCCGTAGGTGAGCAGCTTTTCCGTAAGTGTCGAGGCAAACTGCTCCGGGTGACGCGTGACCGACTCGCGCAGCTCGATCACACCGTTGATCGATGTGCCGTCGACGAGCTGGCCCGATGCGTCAATCGCATTGACGCCGTCTTTCGCGCGCCAGGCGCCGACGGCGTCGAAGTTTTCAAGCGCGAATCCGATCGGGTCCATGACCTTATGACAGGTGGCGCAGGCGGGGTTGGCGCGGTGCTCCTCCATCTGCTCGCGCATCGTTTTCGGACGCTCGCCTTCGGCGGCTTCCTTCAACAGCGGCACGTCGGGCGGCGGCGGCGGCACCGGCGTCCCCAGAATATTTTCGAGGATGAACTTGCCCCGCACCACAGGCGACGTGCGCTCGGCGTGCGAAGTCACGGCGAGAATACTGGCCTCGCCGAGCAGGCCCCGGCGCGCGTCGGAGGCGACCGGAACGCGGCGGAAACGGCTGCCGTAAATGTCGGGGATGCCGTAATGTTTCGCGAGGCGCTCATTCACGAACGTGTAATCGGCGGTGAGCAGATCGAGCACATTGCGATCTTCGCGGACCACGCTGTCGAACAGCATCTCGGTCTCGCGGCGCATCGCCTGGCGCAGATTGTCGTCGAAATCCGGGAAGAGATCCGAGTTGGGGGAGACGTTCGGGATGTTGCGCAGATGAAGCCACTGTCCGGCGAAGTTGGCGGTGAGCGCCTGGGCTTTGGGATCGGCCAGCATGCGATGCACTTCGCGATCGAGAACGGCCGGATCGGAGAGCTTCGATTGCGCCGCAAGTTTCAGGAGCTCATCGTCGGGAATGGTGCTCCAGAGAAAAAACGAAAGGCGCGAGGCGAGTTCGGCGTCGCTGATGCGGTGGACCGGCGGTCGGTCCGTGGGGTCGTGCTCGAAGCGGAAGACGAATTTCGGGCTGGCAAGGATTCGTTGGAGTGCCGCTTCGATACCCGCTTCAAAATCGTCAGAGCCGCGCGCGGTTGCATAAAAGGCCATCAGGCGCGTCAGATCTTTTTCGGAGACCGGCTGACGATATGCGCGGCGGGCAAGGGCGCCGATGATCTGTCTCGCGCAGGCATCCGTCTCCTGATGGCAGGTGAAGATGCGGCGGCGGCTCGGCGTATCGCCCGGTCCGGTGGCATTGAATGGCCCAGTGATCGCGAACGTCTGGATGTGCGGCAGCCCCGCCCAGTCGAAGTTATCGACAGAGCTGCGGATGTAGGGTTCGAGGCGGTCCGGCACGACGTCCGGGTTGTCCACGAACGCGACGGTGACCTTGTGCGGACCGGCCTTCACCGGCGCGCGCACACGAAGCCGCGCGTCGACAGCATCGCCGGTATCGGTTGGTTTGTCGAACAGTGACGCGAGATCCTCGGGCCCGCCGAATGTCACGAGTCGAATGCGGCGCCCGTCGATCGCGAACTCCACCTGATGGGGCGCCGAGAGGCCGCGCATGATGTTCAGATTGGTGCGATAGAGTTTGGCCTGCAGGTCGTACTCGCCGTCCAGCGGAAAGTTGTAGAGAGCGCGCGTTCCGCCCACTGTGCCGAGCGGCATGCCCTCGATGTGGCGGTCCTGCGAAACATCCTGCTTGATGCGCCAGGTTTCGCTGCCGGGGGTGACGTGCGGGTCGCCGACGGCCAGCGCGCCGAGTTTCAACGCAGCGGCAAGGTAGCGTTCCTGTAAAGCGGGCGAAACACCAAGCGCGTCGGAGATATTGTCGAAGCCGTAGGCGGAATCGTCCGGCGGCAGCAGCGCGCTCGCGTCGACGGTGAGATCGAGCAGGTCGTGGATGGCGTTGGCGTATTCGGTCCGGTTGAGCCGGTGAAGCACGGGGCGTCCCGGATTCGGCGCGGCCGCGGCGACACGGTCGAGCTGATCTTCGAGTGAGCTGACCAGAGTCTCACGATCGGACGCGCTCGGCTTCGGCAATCCCGGCGGGGGCATGGTGTTTGTGCGCAGCTTGCGGATTGCCTTTTCCCACGTCGGCGCGTTGGCCCCGGCCAAAGCGGGATCGAGACCTTCCAGAACGAGTCCGCCGGTTTTGAGGCGTTGGCTGTGGCAGGTGACGCAGTACTGCTTGACGAGCGCCTGCGGGGATGACGGAGCCGCGGCCGAGATTGGAAGTGCCGCCAGCAGCGGAATCCAGGCGATACGCAAACTGGACTGGCGGGCCATTAATGAGCGGGCGCCGGGGCTGGAACCGCGGGAATCATATCTTTAATCAAGTCGGCAATCTCGGCTTCCTTAAACCCTTCAGGGATTTCGAATTGGCCGGTGGGAATCGACGCCGAGGAAAGCTCCACCACCTCCTGATTCATCTGCATCAAAGGAGCATCGGCATCGACGCCGGCGAGTGAATTGTTCGCACCAGGTATTTGGCGCAACATCTGGGCCATTGACGGCATGAACATTTCCACGTGCATACGAAGCATGACGCCGGTTTGCATGTTCTTTGTCATCTGCGTGACCAGGTCTCCCATGCCTGGAAGCGCTTTGAACATCGCCTCCAGTTGACCGGCTGGATTGGTGGTGGCAAACGACCAGAGCGAGTAGCCGGTGAGCTCGCGAATTGCGGGCACGCGCAACACCTCGCCCGATTTGGCGAACCAGAGCTGCATGACCTCGCGGACCATCGGCCCAGGCGGCAGATTAGGAATCGGCGGCCCCTCAATGCTGACCACGATTTCCTGCTCCTCCGCTTCCACGCCCTGAATAGTGGCGGTGCGCCCGGTCATCTTCGGAGCCGAGACGTTCACCTTCATCGACGCAAATATTGAGCCCAGGCCGGCCGGCATTTGAGGCATGGCGCCGGCAAGCGCCGTGGGCAGTTGGTCGGACGCAATCTTCGCATAGCGCTTCCCGGCCATGTCGAGAAGCACGGTTTGTTTTGTGTTGAAGTCAGTGATCGCGTTGAAGGTGTTGAAAGAGGAAAACGCTTTGCCGTCTTTCTCGAACAGCGTTCTGTC
>DASZLP010000284.1:0-19840 GCA_035552355.1 Bryobacteraceae bacterium
ATCGGCAAGAGCCAGATGCAGCGCGATCTGCCGCTGATCGTCACCGGCAAGCCGCTCTTCACCATCGATCAGGTTGTGCCGGACATGAAGTACGCCATCTTCGAGAAGCCCGGCGTCTTCGGCAGCAAGATCGTCAGCGCGAACGTTGACGAGATCAAGGCCCTGCCGGGCATTCGCGGCGTCTACATCGTCGACCGGGACAAGGCCGCCAAAGTACCCGCCATCGACGGCAAAGTTCTCCCCGGCGATCCTGGCCTCGAGAACGGCGTCGCGATCGTCGCCGACAGTTGGTGGTTCGCGCAGGCGGCGCGAAAGAAGCTGCAGATCAAGTGGGATGAACCGTCGCCGCGCAACACCGAGTCGAGCGTTGGCTATGCAGCGAACGCGGAAGCGCTGAACAAAGCGACACCGCAGCGCTCGATCCGCAAGGATGGCGATCCCGACGGCGCGATGGCCAAAGCCGCGAAGACCGTCGAAGCCTCGTATTCCTATCCGTTCATTTCGCACGCTCCGCTCGAACCGCAGAACTGCACGGCTCATTACAAGGACGGCAAGTGCGAGATCTGGTCGAGCAGCCAGATTCCGGCCAGCGGCCGCAATCTCTCCGCGCAGGCGCTTGGGATTGAGCCGACCGATATCACCCTCCACATGGTTCGCGGCGGCGGCGGCTTCGGCCGGCGCCTCACCAACGACTATATGGTGGAAGCGGCGTACATCTCGAAGTTGCACGGCACGCCCGTCAAGCTGGTATGGGCCCGCGAAGACGATATGCAGCATGATTACTATCGTCCCGGCGGATTCCAGTTCCTGAAGGGCGGCGTCGACGCGCAGGGCAACCTCATCGCGTGGACCAATCACTTCGTGTCCTATGGCGATAAGGAGCAGATGGCGGAGAGAGGCACCGGAACAGTTTCGGCCGGCGCGATGGGCGCGACGGAGTTTCCGCAGCGCTTCGTTCCGAACTATCACTTGCAGGCGTCAGTGCAGGAGCTCGGTATTCGTACCGGTTCGCTGCGCGCGCCGTCGAGCAATGCGTTCGCGTTCGTGATCCAGTCGTTTATCGACGAACTCGCGCACGCCGCGGGCAAAGACCCGGTTGAATTCCGCATGGCGATGCTCAACACGCCTCCTCCGCCCGCTCCGGCGGGTGGCGGCGGGGGCCGTGGTGGGTTCGCGGCGCCGGGTATGAACGCCGAACGCATGAAGGGCGTGCTCAAGCTCGTCGCGGAGAAGTCGGAGTGGGGCAAGAAGAAGCTCCCGAAGGGCACCGCGATGGGCGTGGCCTTCCACTTCAGCCATCAGGGCTATTTCGCCGAAGTGGCCGAAGTCAAGGTCGATTCGCAGAAGAAGATCAAGATCAACAAGGTCTGGGTCGCCGCCGACGTGGGCCGTCAGATCATCAACCCCAGCGCGGCCGACAACATGGTGCAGGGCGCCATCGTCGACGGCCTGAGCGAACTGATGGATCAGGAGATCACGGTCGACAAGGGCCGCGTTGTCCAAACCAACTATCACCAGCACAAGATGGTCCGCATGTCGCAGGCGCCGCCGGAAATTGAGATCCACTATCTGCTGAGCGATAACAATCCGACGGGTCTGGGCGAGCCTTCGATGCCGCCGATTCATCCGGCCGTGGCGAACGCGATCTTCTCGGCGAGCGGAGTTCGTGTCCGGTCGCTTCCGATCGCGAAGGCCGGCTTCAGCTGGGCGTAAGACGCACCGGCAAAGTCCGTGTGCGCGTTTGAACGCTGAGAAGTATAATTAACCAACGGGGCTCGTCGGCGCACGCCGGCGAGCCTTATTTTTTATGCAGCCATTCCGAGCACGCCGGGCGGGAGCGTCCGCGCCACGTGCACTTCTTCTGATGATGCTGTTTCTCGCGCCCCTCGCGCTGCAGGCGCAGGATGAGCGCATCGCCACTTCCCCGAACGGCCAGCTTGCGATCCACATTTTCGCGACGCTGCCCGAAGGCGCTCTGTGGGGCCGGATCGGCTATCAGGTCTGGTATCGCGGCAAGCCGCTGCTCACGACTTCATGGATGGGGCTAGACATCCGCGACCAGGAGCCTTTCCTCGGCGAAAACCCGGGCTTCATGTTTTCCGACGCGGTCTCCGGCGGCGAATTCAATTCCGTCGTCGCGCATTATATGCAAAACGGGTCCCTCGGCCGACGTATCGATATTGAGCTCCGCGCCTACAACGACGGTGTAGCCTTCCGCTATTCGATGCCTCGTTCGAATCCACTTTTCGACATCTATATCCGGGAGGAAATGACGGAGTTCAACTTCGCGCAGCCCAGTGTGCTCGCTCATTTGCCGTCCAGACCCGACTACGATCTGCCGTTTACGGTCGAGCAGCCGGGTGTTGGGCCGGTTACGATCACCGATGCCGGTCCCGAAGCCCGGTCGGCGAAATATCCCCGGACGTACCTGGTCCGCACCGACACCGGCATGCGAACGACGCTCGCACGCAGCAAGACCGATCCGAGCGTTGGTTATGCCGGGCATACGCCGCTCGACTGGATGTGGCGGGCGGTGATCGTCGGCATGGCGCGCGAGCACCTCGCGGAGTCGGCGACGTTGAAGGATCTGAATCGCTGAGTAAAAGGCAGTGCGCCTGGCTGGCCGGTCGGTGGCCTCTGCGAGGCGATAACAACGTATAGCCAGATGTCATCGAGGTCGGTCTCCGCGCGGGGAGCGACACGGTGCGCCATCAGCGGATCGTCGCGAGTTCCGCCAGAAGGCGAGCGCGTCCGCGCTCCTTCACTTCCGCGGCAAGCTGCTCGATGGACTCCTGGCTGATGACGCGGCCTTCGCCAGTGGCCAGCGAAGCGCGGACATTCTGGAGTGTCAGAAGAAATTCCGCGCGCTGGCGTTCCCGCTCCTCCCACAAGGCAAGCGCTTCTCTCACGGCTTCCTGTTCCGAGTGGAGCCGTCCACTTTCCATCGCGCGTCGGGCGAATGCCTTTTGATCCGCTGTAAGCTGTACATCCATCGCCTTCAGGGTACGCGAACAGCACTGCTTCCGCAACAATCACGACACGAGTCCGGAAGGCTGGCAGCTGCAAGGTGGCCGCAGTTCGGCCTAGACCTTCGCCGCTTTAAGCGCCGCCAGCACCCGCGGAGCCCGGAATGGCGCCCGCCGGATCCTCACACCCGTCGCATCGTGGATCGCGTTGGCGATTGTCGCCAGCATCGGCTTCAAGGCCGCTTCCCCGCCCCCATAGGGTGGCAGGTCGGGGCGGTTCGGATTCGGATCACCATTCACCAGCACGACATCGATACGCTCCGGTGCATCGGCGTGGCGGAGACTCGGATGCGTGATCCAGTCTACGCTCGTGACCTTTTCGTTGTCGAACTGCACCTCTTCGTAAAGCGCCCGGCTCAGCCCGTGCAGCATCGCGCACTCCGCCGTGCGGCGCAGATTCTGCGGATTGACGACCAGCCCGCAGTCATACGCGCACGCCAGCCGCTTCGCCCAGACATGACCGGTCTGACGATTCACTTCCACTTCAGCCATCTGCGCGACGACCGACTGACCGCGGAACGAATAAGCGACACCGCGTCCCGTCAGGATGTTTCCCTTGCCAATCGGTTTCGGCGATGGGCGCGCGTCCCATCCGAACGCTTCAGCCACTGCTTTGAGAGCCGCGATCGAGCGGGCGCGCTTGAATCCGCTGTCATCGGTAGTGGCTCCCTGCAGCAGCTTCATGCGGAAGTCGAATGGATCGACCTTCGCTGCCGCCGCCAGCTCATCGATGAACGATTCCGCCGCAAACGTCGACTGCGGACCGTTCGGATCGCGCAAATTGCCCGTGCGAAGCGGCGTTTCCCATATGAGAGGCAGGCTCACAACATCGGTGGCCATCCGGCGATTGGGAATGGCATACATGTCGTTCGCCGTGGCGGAACTGCCGGCTGCCGGACGGTCCTTCCGGATGCCCATGAGTTGGGCGATCAGGACTGTATCCGGCTCGTTGTAGCCGACGTGATTGTAGTCACATGCGCGGGCGTTGTAATCGTAAGCCACGACGTTGCCGGCGGCATCCAGACCGCCGCGGACCTTGACTGTGAACGCCGGCCCTTTCGTGTCCCAGGCGGTTTCCTCGTTCCGCATCCACTGCATGCGAACCGGTCGCCCGATCTCTTTGGCGATATACGCGGCTTCGCAGCCTGCGTCATCGGCAGCCGTGCGGCCGTAGCCCTGCGGTCCTTCCATCCACACGACCCGAACTTTTTCCCGTGGCATGCCTAGAAACTGCGCCACACCGTTGCGCATGCCATAGGACTTCATGTCGTTCGAGTAGATCGTCATCTGGCCGTTCGACGGATCGGCCATCGCATGCGCGCCCGAAATCGCCGTGTGTCCCTGGAACGGTATCTCGTACTCGGCTTCAATCACTTTTGCCGCGCCGGAAAATGCCGTGTCGGGATTGCCGACTGTAACGGGTCGCCCGGCGGATGTCGCCTTTGCGTTCCGCATGTATTCGAACAGATTCTCAGATGGCGGGAACGGCGCAGTGGCCGGCTTCTCCCACGTCGTCTTGAGCTGCTTTGCGGCGGCGATTGCCTGCTCCTCGCGTTCGCAGACCACGGCGACGTAGTTGCCCTTATTGACGACCTTGATGAATCCCGGGATGTTGCGAACCGACGATTCATCTATGTTCGTCAGTTTCGCGCCTGCATACGGAGGTTTGACGTTGCGCGCGTGGACCATCCCCGGCAGCTTTACGTCGACGGCCCATTTGAGAGAACCGTCCACCTTCGCGGGAATGTCGTAACGCGGCGGAGATTGGCCGGTGTACTTGTACTCAGTCACCGGTTTGGTTTTGGCGATGCCGGTGACTGCGTTGACGTTGTTGCCGGTCAGGGCGACGTTGAACTTCTGGCCGCCGATCAGCTCGCCATACGTGACGCGCTTCGACGGATCGGCTTTCACGCTGATCACGGCGTTAGTGACAGCCAGTTGATCTGCGGGAACTCCCAGACGGGCCGAGCCCATTTCGAGCAACACACGGCGGCCTTCCGCGGCAACGCGCCGCATCGGCCAGGCATCCCGCTCCATGGCGGTCGAGCCGCCGGACCCGCCCTGATCGACCGTGTTGTCGGTACTGCCCATGATGCAGGTGGTCTGGTCGTAGGCGATGTCGAGCTCGTCGGACATCAACTGGCGAAAGCCGGTGCCGGTTCCCTGGCCGCAGTCGGTCTTGCCGACGTAAAACGTGGCGGTGTTGTCTTGGTGGATCACGATCCACGAATCGAGCTGGTGGAAGTCGGGATCGATATATGGACCGGCCGCCGCGCTCGTTTGAGCATTCAGCAAGGCTCCGGCATCGACGCCAAAGCCCACGGCAAACATACCGGCGCTCTTCAGAAAAGACCGGCGGTTCGCGGTCAGGATATCTTCAATGTGCTTCGGAATTCCGGAGGATGTCATGCCGCCACCCCTTTCTTCCCAGCCTGCCGGGCGTCCGCAATAGTCTTCGCCGCGCGTTTGATGGCGACCTGCACCCGGTAATATGTCATGCAGCGGCACAGCGTCGCGTTCATCGTCTCGCGAATCTGCGTGTCGGTCGGATTGGGGATCTTGTCCAGCATCGCCTTCGCGGTCATGATCTGCCCGTTCTGGCAAAATCCGCACTGCGGGACCTGCTCATCGATCCAGGCCTGCTGCAGCGGGTGCAGTTTGCCCTCGGTCGAAATCCCTTCGAGGGTGGTGATTTCGCTTTTGACCGAGGACACCGGTGTGATGCAGGAACGGGTTGCCGTGCCGTTGATGATAACGGTGCAGACGCCGCACTGGCCGAGTCCGCAGCCGAAGCGCGGGCCCTGCAAGCCGAGATCGTTGCGGAGGATATAGAGCAGCGGGGTTGCCGGCTCGACATCGACGGTGTGGGCGCTGCCGTTCACTTTCAGTGTGACTTTGCTCATTGGGATACTCCCTGTGACGGGTCTATTTTATCGGGTTTCGTGATGCGCTACAAAACAATCAGCGCCGCGGCGAAATATAGAAGAGCCAGACATCGCCGTTCCGGCCCGCCGGGATTACGCCCGAATGGGAGGCTGTAACCCATGAAGAGAATTCGAAACCAGATATTCATCGGCGGCAGTGGGACGGCGGGAACTCCGCGGGCACGGAAGACAGCCGTAATGGTGCCGGCGGCCAGGACGACCCAAACGACGAAATAACCGGCATGCCCGTGAGCGTGGCGAATATTGCCAGCGAAACCGCAATCGATCCGGTGAGAAAGCGCGCCGGCAGGGGGAGTGCGGCGCGGGGCGCGCTGAGCAGGCCGGCGGCGGTGATCCACGAGATCATGAAAAGTCCGCCCGCGGCGATGAGAAGTGATTGAGGCAACTAACGGAGATACGAGCGGAGGGCGTCGATCAGATCGTCGGCGGCGCGGGCCTGCTCGTCAGTCTGATGTTTCGGGTCCATCAGATGGAAGCGGATGTGGCCTTCGATGACCTCGGCCATGAGGGCATCCATAGCGCCGCGGCAGGCGGAAATATTGTGCAGCACGGCGGAGCACTCGCCCTCGTCGTTGAGCTCGCGTTCGATAGCTTCCACCTGGCCGCGGATGCGCCGGACGCGGTTTAACAATTTGCGTTTTTCGTCCGTGGTGTGAGCCATATCATTTGGGCATTTCAGTCTTTACAAGGATACCCCGCCGGGTATAGGCTGGTCATGGGCGCGGCCGCGAAAACCGGTGCGGTTTTCGGTCCCAAAATTCACTAAATCGTTATATTAATGCAGACCCGACGCGCCAGGTTCGCCCGCATACCGCGCCTCTGCGCGCTGTGCGCCGGCGCGTCGATCGGCATGATGGCGCAGGATGCCGCGCCCGCCGATCAGGAGCGCTGGAATCTGAATTTTCAGGCGACCTCTATCGGCCAGTATCACGGCACGTTTCCGGCTCTCTACACGGGTCCGAACAGTCTCTCGACTTCGAGCGAGCGCGACGTGTCGCTGACGACGACGTTATATTTCGGGTTTCGAATCGAAGACAACACACAGATCTATTTCGACCCGGAAATCGCCGGCGGGCGCGGATTCAGCGGTGTAACCGGCGTCGCCAACGCCCCAAACGGCGAGTTGCCGCGCGTCGCCAGCGCGACTCCGAAGCCATACCTCGCGCGCCTCTATGTGTCGCACGATTTCGGCTTCGGCGACGAAAAGGAAAAGGTCAAAGGCGATGAGAATCAGCTCGCCGGAACGCGCCCGATGACGCGTTACACGATCGTCGCGGGCCGGTTCACGCTCACGGATTTCTTCGATAACAACAAGTACACGCACGATCCCCGCACGCAGTTCATGGGCTGGGGCGTTATGTACAACGGCGCGTGGGATTATCCGGCCGACACGCGCGGCTACACATGGGGATGGATGCACGAGTTCCATACGCGGCGCTGGTCGGTGCGCTACGCCAGCGCTGCCGAGCCGAAGGTCGCCAACGGACTGCGCTTCGACCGCCGCCTGTTCAAAGATCGCGGCGACGTGTTCGAGGGCGAGGCGCGTTACAGCCCCCATTCGCACGCGGGCACGCTGCGCCTGCTGGGCTACGAGAACCACGCGGATTCGGGAGACTATGGCAAGGCGCTGCAACTGGCCGCCGCCACCAACACCGTTCCGGATATCAACAAGACACTACGCTCCGGAACGCTGAAGTACGGCTTCGGCATCAACACCGAGCAGGAGCTCACGAAGAACATCGGTGTCTTCGCGCGGCTCGGGTGGAACGACGGCAAGACTGAAGATTTCGCCTTCACGGCCATCGATCGTATTGCGACCGGCGGCGTGTCGGTGTCCGGCGCGCCATGGAAACGCGGGGACGATACGGCCGCGACCGAGTTCACGGCGAGCGGACTTTCGGCGGTGCACGCGCTTTACCTGATGCGCGGCGGACTCGACTTCATCATCGGCGACGGCCGGCTGAATTACCGGCCCGAGTACGTCTGGGAGAGCTATTACAGCGCGCGCCTCGTCAACGGCTTCTTTGCAACGCTCGATGCGCAGCACATCGCCAATCCCGCTTACAATCATGACCGCGGCCCGCTGTGGGTCCTTTCGCTGCGATTCCACATGGAGTATGGGAAGAAGTGAGGCTGCCTGAGTGAGGCCGACTGAGTGAGAAAGACCGACACATTGCGCCGTCCGCCGGCGCGAACGCTCCGGCCCTTCGCGCCTTTCTCCTCATGGAAGGTGCTGCGATACCGCATGCTCGCGCTGTTCGCGATCATCGGCCCGGGCTTTATCACAGCGAACGTCGATAACGATCCGGGCGGCATCCTCACGTATTCGCAGGCGGGAGCGAAGTATGGCTACACGCTGCTGTGGACACTGATCCCAACGACCGTCGCGTTGATCGTCGTGCAGGAAATGGCTGCCCGCATGGGCGCGATTACAGGCAAGGGCCTGTCGGATTTGATCCGCGAGGAGTTCGGCCTGCGCATGACCTTCTTCACGATGATCGTGCTCGGCCTTGCGGATTTCGGCAACATCGCGTCGGAGTTCGCGGGGATTGCCTCCGGCATGGGCATCTTCGGAGTCAGCAAATATATCGCGGTGCCGATCGGCGCGGCGCTCGTATGGACCGTCATCGTGCGCGGGTCTTACAAACCGGTCGAACGCGTATTGCTGCTCCTCTCGCTGATTTACTTTGCGTATCCGTTTTCGGCGTTTCTGGCGCATCCCGACTGGAAGGAAGCGGTCCGGAATACAGTGATTCCGCAGTTCAACTCCGACCCGGGATACCTCGTGATGATCGTCGGACTGATCGGCACGACGATCACGCCATGGATGCAGTTCTATCTGCAGGCGTCGATCGTCGAGAAGGGCGTGTCGAAGCGCAATTACGGACTGAGCCGTCTCGACGTGATCTTCGGATGCATCGTCACCGATGTGATCGCGTTCTTCATCGTGGTGGCGTGCGCGGCCACGATCTATCATTCGCAACATCGCGAGATCACCGATGTGGCGGACGCGGCACGCGCGCTCGCGCCGTTCGCAGGAAAGTTCGCGGCGATTCTCTTCGCGGTGGGGCTGGTGAACGCCTCGCTGATGTCGGCGGCGATTCTGCCGCTGGCGACGGCGTACAACGTTTGCGAAGGCCTGGGTTTCGAATCCGGCATCGATCGCCGATTCGGGCAGGCGAAGATTTTCTACGGATTGTATACGGCGCTGATCGTGTGCGGCGCGGGGTTTGTTCTGATGCCCCGCCTGCCGCTGCTCAAAGTCATTCTGATTTCGCAGGTGGCGAACGGAATTCTGCTGCCGTTCGTGCTCGCGTTTATGCTGATCCTCGTCAATCGGAAGAGGTTGATGGGGGAATACTGCAATGGTCCCTGGGGGAACTTCATTGCGGGCGCCACGAGCGTGGTGATGGTGTTGCTGACGATTGCGCTGATTTATAACAGCGTGACGGGGTGAAGCTTAGCGGTGGAGAACGCTCGAGCCCGGATCAAGCACCGCCTTCGCATTCTGCAGCGTAACCGGCGCCGTGAACGTCACCGGCTCCGGACCGGTTCGAACCTGGCGCACAACTTTGCCCTTGCCGGTTTGAATCTCGACAGGCACGGTCACGCTGAAATCGTCGGTCACATCCGACTGGACGACCGTGCCCGTGAGCTTCCACGCGCCTGATCTGCCCTTCACGGAATAACTGATCTTCAGCGCCGGAACGCCCGTCCCATAGACCCACTGATCGAAGAAGTTTTCCAGTTGCGGATCAGCCGAGCCCGGCGGCAGGAACTCCGCGCAAAGCAGGCGGAACTGTTCCGTGTCAATCGACTTCCACTCGTAGCGCCGCCGTAATTCCGCGAGCATCTTCGAGAACTGCGCGTCACCCATACGCCGCCGCAGCATGTGGACGATCCACGTGCCCTTCCCGTAAACGACTGCATTGAACGCCGCCGGATTGTTGGAGTTCTCCAGCCGCCGCCCCTGCACGATCGGACCTTCCGATTCCGCCGTCGCGCCGTTGAAGCCTTTAGCGAGAAGATCCTTGCGATATTGATCGAGCATCCCATCGAGCGTCTTCGGGCCGTCGCGGCTCTCAAGAAACATCAGCGCCGAATAGTTCGCCAGCGCTTCCATCACCCACTCGTGGCGATAAATGCCCGCGGTCACGATGTTTCCCCACCACTGGTGCGCGGTTTCGTGCGCGCGCAGCAGCTCTCCGTAAAAAGTCTGCTGTGTGGTGGACATCAACGACAAAGGGCGGACTGTCACCGGCAGGTACGACAGCGTGGAGAGATAGATCATTCCCGCGAATCCCTGGCCGAATCGTCCCGGAACGGGCGACACTTCGATGCGATTCAGCGAAGGCGGTCCGAAATGCGTCTTGTAGAATTCGACAGCCGCGGCGATGTCTTCGGCAATGTGGGAAAGCTGGTCGGCCGGGTTCGCAGTCGAGTTGGCCGGAAATGGCTCGGTCAGCTCGCTCGAAAGCTCGGCGACTCCGCGCGGCGGCCGGCGGATGCCGAGAGAAACCGGAGGCGGCGGCGGAGGCGGCGCGGGGCGATAGCGCAACGCATCCTCAATTTCCTTGTTCGCGCTCACGTCGATCTGAATGCCGCCGCGCTCGACAAGCTTGCTCTCATAGACGCCAAGATTAAATGCCATCATGCGAATGCGTCCGTCGGGAACGCGGCGCGTGATGCGATCGTCGCCCTCGGTGCGGTCCTCGGTGACCTTGCCCGCGGTGACGAGATTGAGATTCTTCGGATATCGGAACGTGACGTCATACCTCGCGAACTGCGAGCCGCGGTTGGGATACCAGGTCCCTCGGGCGCTGACGAAGTAGACCTGATGCCCGGCATCGATGATGACCCTGCCTTCGTGACGGATCTCGACCTCGTGCGCGGAGCCCGGTTCAAGAGGCTGCGGCGGCACCACGAGCAGCAGCTCGTTCCCGCTGTTCTGCACAAGGCCCGTGCGCAGGGAATCGCGCTCATACACTTCGGCGGGAGCGCCGTCGACTGTGGCTTCGGTTGTGCGCATCTCGGCCGAAAGATCGAATGGGATGACGTTGCGCGAGTCGGCCCCGGCGCGGAATTTGATGTGCGTAACGCAATGGAGAACCAGCGACGGATCGAGCGTGGCCTCGATCCGGTAGCTCAGAATCTCCTCTTCGGGAGCAGGCGGCGGCGCGTTACGGTGCGCGCGGCCGGGAAAACTCGTCCAGGTATCGAAATATGTTTTCCCATTGCGCGTCGCGAGTTGGCCGGCGTTCAATTGTTCCTCGCCGCGGCCGTCGTGCAGCAGATCGAAGTTGCCGAGCTTGCGGCCCTGGATTATGGATTCGAAGAACCCGGGATCGCTGTCCCGCGTCGTGGGCGTCTGTTCCATCAAATCGAGAACGACGCGCGATTCAAAACTTGTTAACAGATTCGTGACCGTATGGCTCCACTGTTCGGCGAGCACGGCGCCGATTTCCGGCGAGTTCTTCGATTCGCCTTTGGACCGGATCTGCTCCGCCAGCCCGCGCGCTTCGGCTTCGGTGAAGAGAAAGACGGCGTTGGTGAAGTGTTCGTCGAGGTTCGGCGATCCGGTATACGATGCCAGCGTTTTGCGCTCGGAGCGATTCGGCAGAAGCATCAGGACTTCGCCGTCGCCGCCCGCGACTTCGGCGGAGAACACCGCCGCAACCGGCGCGCCGTTCACAGGCTTGCCGAAGATGAGATAGCCGTCTGTCAGGTAATACTCGGCGTCTTCTTCGGAGATTTCGAGATCGCGCACGCGATAGCAGGCGGCGGGGTCCAGACCGGCGGAAAGGATGGCGCGGCCCAGTTCGGCGGCTTTCGATCCGGCTTCTGGAGGCGGGGCCTGCGCGAAGAACTGTGTCGCCAGACCGGCCAGAATGGCGCTGCGAAGGAAGAACACCTAACGGGATTATCGCAGTTCAGGCCGTCTGCTAAAATCGCGGTAGTTTCCGCTCTTTCGAGGCCCGGTTAGCTCAGTTGGTAGAGCGCCAGTTTTGTAAACTGGATGTCGCTGGTTCAATCCCGGCACCGGGCTCCAGACTTTATCGAGGTTACGAAACCTCCGTCACGGCCTCAGCGGTACGACATTACGACGGTTCTCGATTTTTGACCCTGCCGGCCAGTTCCCGTCATTGCAGGCGCTTTCCCAGTTTGTCCATCGAAAGCTGCATCGCCTCGATCTTTCCCTGCCGGTATTCGTTTTCGTGAACGTCGACGCTGTGGCCGGCGATCTTCGCGCGGACGTGCGGATCGTCCTCCACCTGGCCGTACTCTGTGACCCAGCTCCGTCGCAGAATCTGAAAAGTGACGTGGCCCAGCCCCACTTTCTCAAGCGCCGGCTGTATTCGCCGCCGGTAGACGTTTGCGTAACTCAGCGGCGTCTTTCCATTTTCGGAGGCGAACAGCCATTCGTCCGGCCGTTTTTCGCCCAGCATCGCCACATAGGTGGCGAGCAGTTCGCGCGTGGCCGGCGTCGGCGGTATCAGGCGCCGCGAGCGAGCCGATTTCGGCGTATCGACCTTGCCGCGGTAAACACGACGCTCGACGTGAATGCTGTCTGCTCGCACGTCGCCGAATTGGAGCCCGACTATCTCCCCTGGCCGCATGCCTTCGCAGACCGCCAGCCGGAGGATCAGCCGCTCTCGCAACTCGTGAACCATCTGAGCCCTGATAATCTCGGCCGGGCCGATTACCCGCTTGTCCATTGCCGTTTTCGGGACGGGCGTCACCAGGGCTTCCGCTGGCTCGATCGCGATCAAGCCATCGCTTTTCGCCATGCGAAAGATGGCCCGTAGTTGCCAGCGCACCCGCGCTACGACGGAAAACGACAATCCCGAGTGCGCCATCGCATCAAGATGGGCCTGCAGTTCCTTTCGCGTGATCGTGGCGAGCGGCCGTTGCCCGAAGGCTCCAAGAATGTGCGTCTGGATGATCTGCTCGGTCGTTGAAGCCGTCGAGGCCTTCCAAATCCGCGTCATCTGCGCCAGATATTCGTCCTCGACGAAGCGCCGCAGGGTGTCGAGGCTTGATGACGAACGAGCTGCCTGATCATTGACAGCCAACAGGATTCGGTCCAGTTGTATGCGGGCATCCCCACGGCTGAGATCCGCGCAGAAACCGAGGATTCGGGTCCTGCCCTTTCCGTTCTCGCGCCACTGCGCCCGCCAGGCTTTCGCGCCTTGGTACTTCACCGCCTTCAGCGAGCCGCGCTGCATCGTCTGTTCTCCACATCAAGAATCCACTGATCGAGCGCCTCTGCCCGAAACAGCTGCCGCCGGCCGATTGTCACCATCGGAAGAGTCGGAAGGCCCTTGATCTTTCCGTTGACGAGTTTCGAAAAGTGGCTGGCCTTTAGTCTAAGCCGATCCATGGCTTCATCTCGCGTCAGCAGGCGATCGCCGCTCATGGTTCCCTCCCGTCAGGTAGCCCCTGCCGGCCTTGGCCGTGCGCGACTTTTTTGCGCCCGGAAGGGCTGCAAACGGCTTCGGGGCGATGCTCGCGCTGAATCTCCGCCCAAAGCGGTCGCGACGTCCCAGACGTCCCAGAGCCGTCCCAGTGGCCGTCCCAGGGCTAAGTTGTTGATTTATTAATAACGTCCCAGACGTCCCAGAGAATTTCTTGTGTACGTATGAGAGGGTATAGTGTTTAAGCACTAGTGGTCTGTATAGGGGGGAAAGAGTTCGTACTTTCAGTGGGACGTCTGGGACGCCTTGTAGGATCAACATCTTACAAAGCCTTCGTCCCAGTGGTCTCTGGGACGGTCCCAGAGATCGGTGCGTTGTCTTGGATAAAATAGAACCATCGGCGCTCTCCGCTGCCGTTGCGCTTTCTTTGAAGGCCGATCGCGGTCAGGCATTTTCCGACGCGAACGTGATCCGCCTCGTGCCATAGCGACTGGTCCTTGCCGATCGCGTGCTCTAAAACTTCGGGTACGGTCACCACATGGCCGATCAGGCGCTCAGCGATCCACTTCGCGATGACATCCTCCCAAGGATCACGCTGGCAGCGCGCCTCCTGCTCGCTCTGGGCTTGCGCCAGCAGTTCCGGATCGTCAAGCCACCACGAAGCGCCGTCCTTGAAGCAGCGGACCGCCTCTGCCCATATCTGGTCCCGGTCGCGCTTTAGATCGGCAATTTTAATATCGCCACATTTGAGCGGCCAAAATCGCCGGTTGCCGGTTGTGTCCCGCAGGTAGGTTTCATTATTTACAGATCCCGCGAAAACGCACTGCCGGAGCAATTCCACGACGTGCTTTCCATACGGAGGACGGAACCGGTCGTTAGTCCGCGACATGAAAGCCTTAATGCGGCCAACATCGGACCGGTTCAGATTGTCTAATTCCGAAAGCTCAATAATCCATGCGCCCTGCATCTGGAGAGCGGCGTCTTTACTCCCGAAATCTGCGATTTCATCGGTAAACCACTCGCCGCCCAAGGTTTTCAGGGCCGTCGATTTCTTGATGCCCTGCTCGCCTTCGAGGATCACGGCACAATCAGCCTTACAGCCAGGGCGGAAAATCCGGGCGACGGCTGACACCAGAAACCGCTTACCGACCGCTGCCGCGTACTGGCGCACATCATCCTGCGGAACGCCCAGATAGCGGAATACCCAGCGATCAATGCGCGACTCGCCATCCCAGTTCAGGCTGTTCAGATAATCGCGAACCGGGTGGATAACAGTGCCCATGGCGACGGTCTGAACCGCCTGCCCGGCAGTCTCGACGGTGACATTGATGTGATTCCGCTGCAGCCATTCAGTTGCCAGCCGGTCGTGCTGGTCGCCCCACGGCTGCCGCGCGGACCATTCGATATCGAGCGGCGGCTTTTGCTGAATAATCACGTTCGAGGTGAATTCGTTCAACGCGAGAACCCCAGCCCACTCGGGGCACTCCTGCAGGGCGGTGATGGCGTTGGCGAGGATCGGCTTCGGGAGCCCGTTAGCTTGAATGATGAGATTGGCTGTCCACGTGGATCCCACGGCCTGCACGGTGCGCTCGCGGTCTTCCTGCGCGGCCTTGCGGCACTCGGCACGAAGGGCTTGGTTAAAGATGTTCCGGTTCAGTTCCTTGCCGTAGCTGTTGAATATTTCAGTTTGTATCGTCGCCCGGCTGATCTCGCCCGTCCGCGCGATCAGCGGTATAAGCTCGATGATCTTTCTCGGGTCATGGGAATCGATGGCAGCCTTGATGAGACCCGGCAGCATATCCGGCCCTCGTTGTCCTGCCGGACGCTCAGGCCCCGCCTCGCGCTTATCGTGCTCAGGCGCGGCCAAGGCTGGATCCTCGAGGAGGAGGTCCCGGGCTGGCCCACTCAGGCGCGCTACTAAATCGCCATTATTCAACTGATCTGACCGCCAAAGGAAGACTCCATGCGCTGGGCGCCGGCGAGAGTCCGGACAATCCCGGCGGTGACAAACTCCGCATGCTCGCGATCATCGCGGCCAATGGACATGAAGCGATTAACCACGCCCGGGTTTTTGCGCTTCAACTCAGCGAAGCTCAGGGCCAGCGTGCCGGGGTTGATGCTGCCTATCGACAGCGACGGCCGGAGGGTGGCTATCTGCTTATTGAAATACCGGGCTACTTCGATCGATCGCGATTCTGCTACGATCCCTGCAGCTTCGGCCAGGCCAGCTTTGCGCTGCTCTGCCCAGATGCGAAGCCCGTTGGCCCAATCAGCTATATCCTGAGCGAGCTGCGGAACAGCGGCGCTGACTTGCCGCAGGCGCGCACTTTCGGCGGCATTGAGTGTTGGCCATGGGACTCCGGTCATCTCCGCAAGAACTTTCAGGCTTTCGATATAACTGCAGTTGTACGAAAGCATCACGAGATCGATCGGGCTCCACGAGCCGCCGCAAGAATCGCATTTCACGCGCCCGCGGTAGATCCGTGCTGAAGGTAGACGGTCGACGCCATGGACGCAATGGAAAGCGTTCCGACGCCCATGCGCGCGACGGAAACCAGCCCATACGGCGAGCGACGGGATATCGGCCCGCTCGCAGACTTCCGAGCGGAGGCCGGACAAATCGCCTCTACCCGCAACTGGCTTGCAGGCTGATGAATTCGGGGGTAAACTGGCCTTGTCACTGCGCGATTGCATCTCGACGTGATTCCCTTCCATGTTTCACAGACCCGCCCGGCAAGGCGGGTTTCTCTTTTATGGCTGGCTGCCGGCCCGCCGCGGTCTCTCAATGCCGCCTGACTCCCGATTCACAGGATTATCGGGAACCACAAACCAGCCATCATTCAGAAATCGGAAGGTCCAACGACTGATCTGAGACGCCACTTGCTCCAGTTGAAATCGTCCGGAGACTGACGATAGATTGCGTGTCCGGCACCGACTGGCGGGTCGCCACCGCGAGACCGGGCGAATAGGTGGAATCGAAAACCGCGGAGTATCCCTCGATCGCCTTCCAGTAGCCACGATCGGCGTCAGGCCGACAGCCTGCGCTGGCCAGAATCGAGACGTAGTTAACGCCGTTAAATGAGACGGTGTCCCCCGGCGCGTACTTGGCTTCGGTCCATTGCTCTTCGAGGACTTGCTGGATCACGAGTTCCCACCGTGCAGCAATGCCTCTCAGCAACGGATAATTCAGGGGTCGAGCGATGTTGATGTACCGGTTTCCACTCCCATCGATCAGGCACATTGCCGCGCTGATCATGAGCACGTTAACAGGCCGGGAAGCGTCTGGGGTCGCGGTCCCGTTGCTTATTGGCACCACATACGGCCCCGGCTGGATAAGCAGACAAGCGGAATTCAGCCACTCGACCCAGCCCAAGTGAAGGTAGGCCGGTGGCGCATTCTGCAAATCGAATGGCAAGCCGGTCCGATCTGCAATAAGCGGGGTTTTGAATGGTGGATCGGTAAATCGGTGGTTTTCCATTTATGCCGTTGCCTCCGCGTAAATCGAGGCATTCGCGATCCGGATCAGGTTCGTGTCGTCGGTGATCGTGACCTTGAACGTGCGATCGCGCGAGCGCCCGAGTTGCGTTGCGTAGAACTGCTGGGCGGTGCCTTCCGCGCCCGCATCCTGCGCCTGCGCCAGCGGGTAGTTTCGCCCGAGAAACTGGAGCGCCCCGGAGACCACCTTGCCGTTGGAATAATCGAGGATCGGCGCGATATTGCCGTCGCCCTGATCCATGTCGAGTTCGAAGCGCGGATACTTGATCCAGCGGCGCTGGTTGCTGACGTGCGGCGCGATGCGCGTGTAGGTGATCGCCGTCCCTTCGTCGTTCGCGATCTGGATGCTGGAGTTCCAGAGCTGGCCGGTGATTTCGTCCAGAACGTAGGTTGGATAGATGCCGCCGAAGGCCGGCACATTCGCGAAGCCGGTCGGAATAAGAGGATTACCGCTGCCGGCGGCGAACGCGCGCTCGTGCCAAAGGCCAGTCGTAAGGTCGTAAACGAGCGTCAGGCCGCTTACGAGCCCGGCGAGAGACGATGAGATCAGATTCAGCACCCAAAACGTGTGACCGGCTTCCTGATACCCGTAAGCCCGCGCGTTGACGAGTTTCCGGTTGTACGTCATCGTCGTGATCATCTGCTCGATCGCGGCATTCGACACCCGCACGGGATTCATGCCCTGCAGCATGTAAACCTGCCCGTAGCCGGTGGCGTCCGACCCGAGCCAGAGGATCGTGTTCGAAAACTTCACCACGGAGGCCGCGGCCAGGCAACCCAGATTCACTACGCCGCCATTGACTCGGGCGAAGGGGAACACCGCATTTCCGGCGTTGTACCAGATCCGCAGCGTCTTCTGGCCGAAGATGTAGAGCAGGCTGTTCAACGTCGCGAGTTGAATCGTCAGATCAGCGGCGCTGGTTTCGAATGTATACGCGAGCCCCGGCCAAACCCTGCCATCGCTATTCGCCGAGACATTGATCTGGTTGGGGTTCGCGCCCTGAAGCGACCCCCCTGTCGCGATCGCAATATAAAACTCGTCAAGGTATTCGAGCGCCACCCCGTTGAAAACGGGGTCCAGCGACGCGGTGGGGTGCCCCGGACCTATCGGATTGATGTTGAAGATTTTCCCTGTCGCCGGATCGCAAATCAGAAGCTGTGTTCCATTCGCAATCATCGGCGTCTGCGTCGGGCCGCCGTTATCGATGCCGGTCCCGTAGTCCGTGATGATGCGGCCGGCTTCATCGACCTCATAAACGTGCGTGCCGGTCGAAACGAAGAGGCGGCCGGAGCCGGCGAACAGGGAATGACCATAGCCGCCACCCAGCGCGGTAACGCCGATCGACGCCAGCCCGGGCCGTCCGGTGAGACCGAAACGCGACTTCGAGGACGCGATGCCGGGATCGGGGTAGAGATTGATGGCGCGCTCGGCGTCGATAATCGGCGAGACTGATAGATTCGTCGGACCACAAAAAGGAAATGCGTCCGCTGGGACTATCTGGGCCATCAGCAGGCCTCCGATTGGTTAGTGATCCGCCTCCGCAGGGAGCCGCCGTGCGCGATCAGATCGAGAAGTGAAGCGTTGCTGCCCATGATCAGAGTCCTTCCTTTTCCGAATTTGGAATAGATGCTGCCTTGAAGCGCCCGAATGCCTCGACCTGTTCCAGGAACAACCGGTTCAGCTTGCCCGCGCGATTCAAGTTGAGGTCGATCGCGGCGTCGGATTCCTGCGCGGCCAGTGCGCGTCCTGCGAATTCGTTCGCGAGATCGTTCGTCCTGATGATCTGGGCTGCGAGCAGGCACTGCACGGCCCCGGACGGCGCCAGCTCCAGCAAGAGCTCCATCGCCAGCGATTGAACGGCGCGCGTGGCGGAATTGCCCGTCAACGCGGCGCTTGCGCGGCTGATCAGGTACTCGGCTATCTCGGCGCTCTCCAGCTTCAGGGCTCGAGCGAAGGCCCTAAAAAGTTGGGCGTTACTCGGCTCTTGGGGAAGTGTGTCGAGCGACTGGTTGAAGAACGCGAGGGCCGAGTTCGACAAGGGACCGTTTCGAGACAGAGCAGAACTTGTGGGCCGGTCATTTAAACGAGACAGTGACGCGGAAGCCGCTTTCCGTTTCCTGGTCAAGCGCTGGGGCTTCACGCGGAAGCTCCGGTAGACATTCGTTTTAGATACGATTCCCAGTCTTCCTTCAGGACCAACACGCGACGGCCGAGACGATGGGCTGGCAATGCTCTACGGCGGATTTCATTGCGTAAGAAGCCGGCACTTATCGTGTACGAGAGACTTAGCTCCCGAACGCTATAAGCCAGCCTTTGTGTCACCGTTCCTGTTAGGGTCGCGTTATTCATTCCATGCTCTCCTTGCTCTCCTTGCTTCTTCAGATACATCCATTACACTGGAATTGGCAAAGAAGTTAAACGGGAGCTGAAGGGTATAGAAATGGAAAAGACAGCAGAAACGGTGACAAGATAACCCGCGGTTTATCGATGCCCAGCGAGGACATTGCTCGTTTCATTGAACTCGCCAACTTCCCGCTCGACATGCCGCTTCAGCATCCCTCCCTGATCTTCGATTCGCTTGTGCGCCGACAAACCAAGGGAAATATTCGGAACCGCGAAGTGTGGACTCGCGAATGCGCCGATATCTCAGCGCGCCTGCCAGAGACCGCGCGCAAGTTCCTGGGCCGCCCCGAAGACGTGCCGGTCTTTATCGAAAATTACGAGACTCTGTTTCATGTGCGCGAGCTGATTCCGCCCATCGCCCGGGCCCCTAAAACCAGTAGCTCAGGCTTTGAACAGTTCAAACGCAACCGGCGCATCAGTCGAGGCCATCACGTCGCGGTCTTGTGCCAAACGTCTGTCGAGCTGGTCCTTCAGGAAGATGGCGCGATCCGTCTGGCGCGAAATAAGGTGCTGGAGGCGTTGGAGGACGTCAACACAGACCGCATACGGCCCTGC
>DASZLP010000285.1:0-3062 GCA_035552355.1 Bryobacteraceae bacterium
AGGATATCCCGGCCGAACAGATCACGCGTGTCGATCCGCAAATTATCGCGACGTACGCGGGCACCAAAGGCGTCACGCCTGGCTCGGTGCTGGCTTACATCCTCGGTCTGGGTGACAACCCGCAGAACGGGCAGACGGCAACTGGCACGGACGGGAACATCTACGTCGCCACAAACGGCGTGTTTGTGCTGACGCCGAGGCTCCAGGGCGTTGGCGGAAGGAAATTCTGATGGCGGGGACGAGCCAAAACACATGGATCTGGCTTCTGGCGATCGGCGGCGGCGCTTACTATTTCCGCGACCAGATCGCAGGGCTTCTGACCCCGGCGGCGGCAGTGGCGCCACTCTCCGACCCGGCCGCGCCCGTTTCCGCTACGGCGGCGCCGCAAGACAGCTCCGCGCAACAGATAGCGGCCCTGATCCAGGCGCAGCAGCAGGGCTTGCAGCAAATCTCGCAGCAGAACAGTCAGACTGCAGCGGACCAGCTCGCTGCTTTTCAGGCGGCGATTGCGGCTGCGCTGAAAACGAACAGCACGCCGCCCCCTGCCACGCCGCCCCCTGCCACGCCGCCCAAGACACCGCCGCCAGCCGCGCCGCCGGAGCCCGATTACATAGTGACGGGCTTTAACCCCACACCGGCCGGCGTAAACCCGGTGTTGCAGACGCCTACCGGTACAGTGCCGGTGTCGCAGCTCACTCTCACCAAAAGCGGGCAGTTCGCGGTGCTACCAACGGCTGGTCCGGGTCAGGCTCAGCTTGCGTCGAACCTGTACTCGCTTGGGGTCGCGGACAATAATCCGCTTTACAACCAACCCACGGCGGTTTTTGCCACGAAAACCGGTTTGTCCGGACTGCGATCGCGTCGTAAGTCGTGCGGATGCGGAGGGCACCGATGATCTCGACTCCGCGCCGCGCTCCGAGCCAGATCGTTTACACGATTCAGCACACGCCCCGAGGCCGCGTTTACAGCGCGCGTATGGGCGACGTGAAGCCGTATGGCTGCCAGAGCTGGCCCGCATGTGTTGCCGGTGGAACCCTGTGCCCCGATCCGAACGGATTCGGGGCAAGCCTCAACCCGTGCTGCAGTCGCGTTCCACCTGACGGCCCCTGCCCAGACGATGTTGCCCAGGCACCGAACAGCGATGGCAGCTACGGTCTGGTGGGATCGGCAACGGATGTGATCTCGAACGCCGCGACGCAATCGGTCAGTGCTATTCCCACATGGGTTTGGCTGGCAGGCCTGGGCGTTCTGGGCGGCGCAGTGTTCATAGGAGTTCGCAGCAGATGAAATCGTGTTCCTGTAATCGAATCCCGGCGCGCCTCGGGTTCAGCGATCCCCGCTTCAGGAGAGCGCGTCTCGGCGATGCGCTCACTGATGCCGGCGGCGGCGCCACCGGCCCCGCCGACCAGACGTTTCAGCAGTGGCTGACCCAGCAGCCCGCGGATACGCAGGCACTCTATTACGCGTACCAGGCGGCGAACCCCGGCAGTCCGGTCTATAACCCCGACGCGCCGCAGAGCCAGACGCAGCTCAACACCGCCACGACCACCGGCAACTGGACGCTGGCACTGGGCGCGGGCGCAGTCGCGTTCCTGCTGTTGACAGCGATCACTGGCGGCGGAGGCCGCAGACGATGACAGCGAAAGAAAAGAAAGCTTTCGCCGAGCGCATGCGCAAAGCCCGCGCCGCGAAGAAACGAAGGAAACCCGTGACGCGGCCGGCGGCGAAGAATTCCGGACAGTCACGCGTGAAGCGTCGATCGCAGCCCGCCCGCGGAAAGTCACGCGTGACTGCCCGCAATGCCGCCGGCGCGTCACGCAAACACCGCGCGCTGGCGCGTTCCTCGAGGAAAGCCGGTCGCGTCTATGGCGGCCGAAAACGGAACCCCGACCTCGACGCCGAAGAGGAGATGTACCGCATCTTCCACGGCAGAGCGCCCGAGCGCACGATTGACCACGAAGAGCTGATTCAGATTCGATCGAAGTTCGCCGAGTTGGGCAAGCTTCTCGAACTGCGATTCCGTCTCGATGGAGAGCGTACCCCGATGCCGCTCATCGACTTCGGCAGTTGCCAGGCGGTGTGCACGGCAGACGGCAAAAACATTTATTTTCTGGGCGGGAACCAGACGGTGGACCTCGCGCAACTCGCGATTGACAGCGACAAGGATTACGTCGAGCTGGGCGAGTGCACCTATATCAAATATTTCACGCGCAAGGGCTTCCATGATTTCGAGCCCATCGACTACTACCACGAATTCGGCGAGGAAGACGGCATCCGGCCCGTGCTCGCCTACGACCAGTTGAACCGCAAGCTGTTTCTCCTCGGAGGCAACTACCGGGTGGAAGCGCCAGGCATCATCAACTGAAGGCCGGAGCAGAAGGGAGCAAAGGAACCATGGCGAAAATCCCGGTTCATCGTGTCGTGAAATCCAACCCGCGCACGGGCTCAAAACGGAAAGGAAGTGGAACCATGACGGCAGCACAGAAGAAGGCCTTTGTTGCCCGGATGAAGGCCGCTCGGAAAAAGAACCCGAGCAACAAATCGAAATCGAAGGCGGGCGGGAAGAAGAAGAACCACTCGCATTCCAACCCCTCGCGGCGCAAGTCCCGCAAGGGCACGCGCAACCCGCAGATCCTCGGGCGCTCCCCCAAGAGCCTGTTCATCCAGATCCTGACGGCGCTCATTGCGGGCGCTGCCACCAAGCAGCTGCCGCAGGAACTCATGGCCGCGAGCAACACCGGCTGGAAAGGTTACCTGGCCAATCTCGCGACCGGCGGCGCGGCCACGCTCGGCGCGCACGCACTGCTGGGACCGGACGAAGCCTTTGCGGCGGCGTTGGGCAGTGGCGTGGTGATCCTCGATCGCGTGCTCACTGAGAACTTTTCGCCCATCGGCAACTACCTGGCCCTCACCGGTCTCGGTGATGCGACGGCGGCGCGGCAGTTGGGCGGCGTAGGCGACGGCTACTTCATTCAGCCGACGATCTATGACGCGAACGGCAATCCGGTCATTCCGCATCAGATCACCGATATGGCGGTGCAGCGGTTTCTCGCCTTGCAGCC
>DASZLP010000286.1:0-12012 GCA_035552355.1 Bryobacteraceae bacterium
AACCGCTGGTCACGTCGTCAAGGCTGGGATATAGTCATGAATCAGCTCGCCGTCATGTTCGGCGATCGTCTCAAACCGGAGATCGTCGACGGATTGTAAGTAAACGGCTCCACCGTTTACACAGTTTGCGTTACAGCCTCGAATGAAGTGCTGCGACAGCAACTCATCGACCGAATCCTGCGTTGCGCAGGAAAGAAACCCAAAGCGGACTCACGTTTATATCCAGCATGAAGTTCATCTAGCCGGCAGTGCCATATGCCAATGCCTGTCAGATGTCCTCGTGTTCAAGATAATGGATAGGCGGCCAGGATCTCGCTGAATGGGTGGCCAGCCGCCACCAATCCAACGATCATTCCAACTGTTATGCGCATTCCGCGCAGGCAGGGCTTGCCTCCCATAACAGCGGGGTTTCGCGTGATTCCATCCAGAGCGGGCACGTTACTTTACCTCATTGCAGGCAGAAACACTGCTCGGAACTGCGCTGTCCCACGGGTGCGTTCACAGTCGGAACAAATCTCGATTTCCTTTGAAATCAATAAAATTTTCCAGAATACCGTGAGTAGCGCTCTCAGTCTTGCTACACCCAAGCCATGAAGTCCCCCAGACAACTCCAGGCCTCCCGTGTCAACGGCGCCAAATCCCGCGGACCTGTCACGGCCGAGGGCAAACGCAACACCTCTCAGAACGCCATCCGTCACGGAGCCTTCTGCAAACCCATCCTCCTCAAAACCGAATCCAAATCCGAATTCGCCGAGTTCGCCCAGTCGCTCCGGGATGAATTCCAGCCGCGGACGGCCTTCGAATCCACGCTCGTCGACGATATGATCGCCGCCCGCTGGCGCGCCACACGCTTCGCCATCATGGAGGAGTCCCTCGTGGACCATGAAATCGACAAAACCGAAAAGCAGATCAGGGATGGCGTCATGGGCGACGATGCCGTCCTCGAGGCCCCCACTGTCGCGGCCCTCAGCTTCCGCTCTCTCGCGGACGATTCGCGCTCCCTCGATCTCCTCATCCGCTACGGATCCCATTTCGGACGCCAATACTTCCGCGCCCACAAACGCCTCATTGAAGTTCAGGACCGCCGCCGCAAGACGCCTCCCCCCGCCCTCTCACCCAAAGTCGTCCCCATCCGCATCTCGTCTGAAGATCACAAAACACCGGAACAATCCCAGCAATCCACTGAAAATAGAAGTGAGCAGGTTGCGAAAGGCAGTTCCGCCTGCCAGTCTTTCCCAGTGCCCTTTCCCAAAGAGCTCCATATCTTCGAGCCCACCACCGTCTCCGCCATCCCCGCCTGTGGCGCGGACGATCGTTTTTCGTCGTCTGCGTCCCCCGCCGAAGCCGAAACCCACGAGCCCGGCGCAATAGCAGCCCAAGCCGCACGCCCCGAAGCCTCTATCCGTGAAAATCCACGCTCATCGGCGGCGACCCCAAAAACCTTCCGCGCAGCCGCCGCCACATCCCTATCAACAAACCCGATAGCCCCCATCAACCCGCCCACCATTGACTCCCCGCATTGAGCCCGATAGAATTCGCTCCAGGAGATTGATTTGAGGCACTTTGCCCGTTTTTTGATCGCGGCGGCCTGTTCCGTCCTACCGCCCATCGCCACGGCGCAAACTTCTCCCGCGCCCGACCCAGGCCCTCAATCGGCGCTTCTTAACAAATACTGCGCCACCTGTCACAACGAAAACCTAAAAACCGGCGGCCTCTCCCTCCAAAACGCCGACCTGACCGCCATCCCCCACAACGCCGAAATCTGGGAGAAGGTCATCCGCAAGCTCCGCACCGGCTCCATGCCGCCCCAAACCGCGCCGCACCCCGATGCCAGCGCCGTCAACTCCCTCGCGTCTTTTCTGGAAACTTCTCTCGACCGCGCCGCCGCCGCACACCCCAATCCCGGCCACGCCACCATGCATCGCCTCAATCGCGCCGAGTACGCCAACGCCGTCCACGATCTCCTCGCGCTCGATGTCGACGCCACCGCGCTCCTCCCGCCCGACGATGAATCGAGCGGCTTCGACAACATTGCCGACGTCCTCCGCGTCTCGCCCTCCCTCATGGAGCGCTATCTCTCCGCCTCCTGGAACATCAGCCGCGAAGCCGTCGGCGACATGGCCATCGCCTCCGCCACCACCACCTACCGCGCGCGCCCCGACCTCTCGCAGGATCAGCACATCGAAGGCCTCCCCCTCGGCACGCGCGGCGGCATGGCCGTCAAACATTACTTCCCGCTCGACGCCGAGTACATCGTCAAGGTCCGCCTCTGGCGCAATACCTTCGACCTCATGCGCGGCATGGAAGACGCCCATCAGATCGAGGTCTCGCTCGATGGCAAGCGCATCGCGCTCGTGACTGCCGGCGGCAAAGAAGACTTTGTGAGGATGGCCCAGAACCCCGGCGATTACGGCATCCAGCTCGATCGCCGCCTGACCGCGCGCATTCCCGTCAAAGCCGGACCGCATCTCGTTACAGCCGCCGTCCTCCTGCGCAGCCACGCCGAAAAGGACGACCTGATCAAGCCCTTCATCCGCACCACAATCGACGGACTCGACATCACCGGCGATCCTTCAGTGGACCGTGTGAGCGTCGAAGGCCCCTTCGCCGCCACGGGATCCGGCAGCACGCCGTCGCGTGCAAAGGTGTTTTCATGCAGGCCGGCTTCATCGCAGGACGAGTTACCGTGTGCGCGCAAGATCATCTCGACCCTGATGCGCCGCGCTTACCGTCGCCCCATTCAGGACCGCGATCTCGAAACGCCCCTGAGCTTCTATCAGCGCCAGCGTAACGCGAAAAACTTCGACGCCGGCATTGAAGCGGCGCTCCAGTTCATCCTCGCCAGCCCCGAGTTCCTCTTCCGTTTCGAAGCGGATCCAAAGGATGTCGCGCCCGGCGCCGTTTATCAGGTCAGCGATGTGGCGCTCGCCTCGCGCCTGGCGTTCTTCCTCTGGAGCAGCCCGCCCGATGAAGAGCTCCTGGCCCTCGCGAGCAGCGGAAAACTCCGCGACCGCACCATCCTTGAGCAGCAGGTCAAACGCATGCTGGCGGATTCGCGCTCGACCGCCCTCGTCGACAACTTCGCCGCCCAGTGGCTCTTCCTCCGTAACCTGAAGAACTTCACACCCGACCAGCAGAACTTCCCCGACTTCGACGACAACCTGCGCGAGTCGATGGGCGAGGAAACACGCCTCTTCTTCCAGAGCATCATTCAGGAAGACCGCAGCATCCTCGACCTCCTCACCGCCGACTACACTTTCGTCAACGAGCGCCTCGCGCGCCACTACGGGATTCCGAACGTCTACGGCAACCAGTTCCGCCGCGTCCATATCGATACGCCCGAGCGCCGCGGCCTCCTGGGACAAGCCAGCATCCTCGCCGTCACTTCTTATCCGAACCGCACCTCACCCGTGCAGCGCGGCAAATGGGTCCTGACTAACCTCCTTGGGATTCCCCCCACGCCTCCGCCGCCCGACGTGCCCAAGCTCAAAGAGAACGCGGACGGCGCGCCCGTGAAATCATTGCGTGAGCGCATGGAACAGCACCGCGCCGACCCCGTCTGCGCCGGCTGCCACAAAGTGATGGACCCGATCGGCTTCGCCCTTGAAAACTTCGATGCCGTCGGACAATTCCGCACCCGCGACGAGGATAAACCGATCGACGCCTCCGGAATTCTCTATAACGGCGCGCACATCAACGGCGCCGCGGACCTCGACAAAATGCTCGCCGCCAACTCTGACGTCTTCGCCGGTGTCATGGCGGAGAAACTTCTCACCTACGCCCTCGGCCGCGGCGCCGAATACTACGACATGCCCGCAGTTCGGGGCATTGTCCGGGAAGCGAAAGCCCGCGACTACAAGTTCTCCCAACTAATCCTCGGCATAGTGGAATCCACTCCCTTCGAAATGCGAATCGTGGGGCGGGCACTCCTGCCGGCGTCCACGTCCAACACCGGAAAGGTATCGCCCCAATGACATTCCTCACCAAACGCCACATCCCCCGCCGCACCCTCCTGAAAGGCATCGGCACCACGCTGGCCCTCCCGCTGCTCGACTCCATGCTCCCGGCCCAGACACGCGCCGCGAACCCGCAGCTCAAGCTGGGCCTCTGCTTTATCCCGCACGGTGCCGTCCAGGCCAACTGGACCCCCATCGGCGACGGAACCGACTTCAAGCTTTCCCGCACCCTCCAGCCCCTCGAGCCCTTCAAAGACCAGCTCGTCGTCGTCTCCAACCTCGCCCACAAAATGGCCGCGCCCGGCGGACCCGGCGACAACGGCGGCGATCACACCCGCTCGCCAGCGGTCTATCTGAACGGCGTCCATCCCCGCCGCACCGACGGCGCGGACATTCAGGCCGGCACCACTATCGACCAGATGGCCGCCCTCAAGATCGGTCAGGACACCCCGCTCCCATCCCTCGAGCTCGCCACCGAAGACTTCAGCGGACTCGTCGGCTCCTGCGACGTCGGCTTCAGTTGCGCCTACATGAACACCATCTCCTGGCGCACCCCGACCACGCCCCTGCCGATGGAAATCAATCCGCGTGTCGTCTTCGACCACCTGTTCGGCGACGGCTCCAATACTCAGGAGCGTCTTGAGCGCATCGAGCAGCAGCGCAGTATCCTCGACGCCGCCATGGATCAGGTCCGCCATCTGGAAGGCAACCTCGGCCCGAGCGACCGTAACCGCGTGGCCGAATACCTCGACACCATCCGCGAGATCGAGCGCCGCATCCAGCTCGCCGAAAAGCAGAACTCTAACGCGAGCCTGTCGGTTCCGGCCTCGCCCACCGGCATCCCCGACAATCACGAGGAGCACTCGAAGCTGATGTTCGACCTGATGGCGCTCGCCTTCCAGGCCGGCATCACCCGCATCTCGACCTTCATGATGGCGCGCGAAGTCAGCTACCGGACCTTCCCCATGCTCGGCATCTCGGAAGGTTTCCATCCGGCGTCGCATCACCAGAACGATCCGGCGCGCCTCGATAACCTGACGAAGATCAACACCTACCACGTCGGCCTCGTCAGCTACTTCCTCGGCAAGCTCAAAGCCACCCCCGATGGCGACGGAAACTTACTCGACCACTCGCTCATCCTGTATGGAAGCGGGATGAGCAACAGCAATGTTCACAACCACTCTCCGCTGCCGGTCTTCGTCGCGGGCGGCGCGGCCGGACAGATGAAGGGCGGTCGCCACCTCAAGTACCCGGAAAACACCCCCATGTCGAACCTGCTGCTGTCAATCCTCCAGAAAGCGGGCATCGATGAGGAGCGCGTCGGCGACAGCACCGGCCCCCTGACGGAGCTCTGATATATATGGACTGTCAGAAAAAACATGGTGGGACAGGCTTCAGCCTGTCGCTCTTCACACTCCTTCTCTGCACCGCCAGCTACGCCGCCACCGTGGGCCCCACCGGCCCGGACGCCGCCAACGCCGCCCAAAACCGCGAGATCGCTACCCTTCGCACGCTCGTAAAGCAGCACGCCGCGCTCAATGCCCCGCAGTCCGACGGCACCACCGCCCTCCACTGGGCAGCGCACTGGAACGACCCCGACATGGTGAACCTGCTCCTCGGCGCCGGCGCGAACGCCAAAGCCGTTAATCGCTACGGCGCGACCCCGCTTTCCGAAGCCGCCTCGCTCGGTAACGCAACCGTCATCGAGGCCCTCATCAAAGCCGGCGCGGACCCCAACACCCGCGTCACTGCCGACGGCGAAACCGTCCTGATGACGACCGCCCGGAGTGGCAACGCAGATGCTGTCAAAATCCTGCTTGCTCATGGGGCCGAGGTGAACGCGCGCGAAAGCTACCGGGGTCAAACCGCACTGATGTGGGCGGCGGGTGAACGCCATCCCGGCGTCGTGCGCCTTCTCCTGAAAGCCGGCGCCGACTGGCGCCTGCAGGAAGTCAGCCGCGAAACGAAACTCCCGAAGCTCAGCGCGGCATCTTCTGTCACTCCTTTCGCCCGTGGCGGCATGACCGCCTTCCTCTTCACCGCCCGTGAAGGCGACATCGAGACCGCTAAAGTAATGCTCGACGCCGGCATCGACATCAACCAGACGGATGTCGACGGCACGAACGCCCTGGTCTTCTCCGAAATGAACAAGCAGTATTCGTTCGCGAAATTCCTGCTCGATCGCGGCGCTGATCCCAACGTCACCGACGTCAAGGGACGCGCGGCGCTCTACGCCGCGATCGACATGCGCAACGAAGACTGGACCGCGCTGCCGTCTCGCAAACAGGAAGACCCATACTCAAGCCTCGATCTGATCAAGGCGATCCTTGCGCATGGTGGGAATGTGAATGCGGCGCTGACGAAACCGCTTCCGGGACGCAGCGGCATGGATGGCGGCGACACAAGCCTCGACGACGGCGCGACGCCCTTAATGCGGGCCGCGCGCTCCGGCGACACGGCTGTCATGCGTATACTTTTGGACGCCGGCGCCGACCCCGCCCTGAAAACGAAGGAAGGCAACACCGCGCTGCTCTTCGCGGCGGGTGTGGGCTACCGCGACAAGCAAACCAAAGGCACCGAGGCGGAGGCGCTTGAGGCCCTGAAAGTTTGCCTCGATCGCGGCGGCGATCTCGAACAGAAAAACGCCAAAGGCGAAACAGCCCTGCATGGAGCGGCCTCGCGCGGCGCCGATTCGATCGTCCAGTATCTTGTCGATAAGGGAGCAAAGCTCGACGCGAAGACGGGCCGCGGATTCACCCCGCTCGACGTCGCGATGGGAAAGGACCAGTTCGGCCTGCCTGTGCCGCATGACAGCACCGTTGCGCTGATCCGGAAAACAGGAGGCGTTGAAGGCACCCGCTGATTTTGCGGCGCGCACGTTCACGAAAAAACCACTTGGGACTTGCGCGCATACTGCGGTTGACCGCCCGGCCGGGAGCGGTTCCGCGCCCCGAAGAACATCCGGGAACACGTCGGCTGATATCGATCTGCAGGAGCCTGGTCGCCGAAAGCGGCGTTTCGAACAGTGCCCTTGCGACCGAGGCTCTCCGGGCATACGAGGGTCTCGATGCGCCCTCGCGTCTCGCCTTCTTCCACGCGTTGCTCAAGGAGTTTTCACCCAGCCCCGATGACGTCAGGGTGGCTGCGGAGACGTACCATCGCGATCCTTCGGCACACAATCTGCAGCTTCTGCAGCAGGTCGTGGAGCCGCCGCGGCAGGAATTATTCCGACGGCTGAACATGACGCCGGGCGGAACGCGCGCGCTCGTCGAGTTGCGCCGGCAGATGTTGCTCGAAGTGGATGCGCATCCCGAGCTTGAGCCGATTTCGGCCGACCTTTGTCACTTGCTCGCCTCGTGGTTTAACAGCGGCTTCCTGACACTCGAACGCATCGACTGGCGCTCGCCGGCCGCGATCCTCGAGAAGCTGATCGCTTATGAAGCGGTCCATCAGATTCAGGGCTGGGAGGATCTGCGCCGGCGGCTTGCGGCGGACCGGCGCTGCTACGCGTTCTTCCATTCGGCGCTGCCGGGCGAGCCGCTGATCTTTATCGAAGTGGCGCTGGCACGCGGCATCAGCGCGAGCATTCAGCCTCTGATCGATCCGGACGCGCCGGTGGGAGACCCCGAGCAGGCCGACAGCGCGATCTTCTATTCGATCACCAATTGCCAGCGGGGACTGCGCGGCGTGGCGTTCGGCAGTTCGCTGATCCAGCAGGTGGTGGAGGACATTCGAAAGAACCTGCCGCGCATTCGCAACTATGCGACCTTGTCGCCTGTTCCCGGATTTCGAAAGTGGCTGACTCAGGAGCTGGCCGATCCCGCGTCGGCCGTCAGCGATGAGGAGACGCGCGAAGCAGAGGCCATGATCGGTCGTTCGGAATGGGAGGAAGATGCGAAACAGCGGCTGCTTGCCGCGTGCGCTTACTATTTGTTGCATGGCAAGCGCGACAACGAGGCGCTCGATCCCGTGGCTCGGTTCCACTTGAAAAATGGCGCGCGGCTGGAACGCATCAACTGGATGGCGGATTTGTCACCAACCGGGATCGCGCAGTCGGCCGGCATGATGGCGAACTACGTTTACGATCCGGGGGACCTGCAGAAGAATCACGAATCGTATATGCGGTCAGGCGCGGTTTCGGCCTCGGGCCGCGTGGAGCGCCTGGCGCGGCAGATCGCAAAACCGCGCAATACGAGCTGGCTCAGCCGCCACTTCACGTTTTGATAAGGCGGGGTCCTCGAAATGGCCGGTGTTCGAGGCCCCGCGGCAGCTTTAGCTGTTTGTCTTTTCCGCCACGATGTGCACTCGCCGGTTCTTTTGCCAGCAGCTCTCGTCGTGGTCGCTGCAGACGGGGTTTTCCTTCCCGAAACTGACCGTATCGAGTTGACCGGACGCGACACCAGCGTTCACGAGATAGTCTTTGGCGGCCTGGGCGCGCGCGTCGCCGAGAGCGAGGTTATATTCCGCCGAGCCGCGCTCGTCGCAATATCCCTCGATCTTCAGCTTGTAGCCGGGATATTGCCGCAGGATCTCGGCAAGCTCCTTGGAGTCCGCCGCCAGCGTAGTAATGGCGTCGCTGCGCAGCGTGTGCGCATCGTAGTCGAAGTAGGCGTCCTGGATGCGTCCGATCAGTTCGTCGATTCTCGCGCGTGTGGCCGCGTCCGGATATTTCGACGGTGTTGATCGCGCCGCTTCCTGCACCGGCGGCGTTCTCCGCGCTGGAGCGGGCGCCGCCGCGCGCGTGGGAGCGGGAGCCGTCGCGGCAGGAGCCGGCGGCGTCGGCGGCGCAGTAGCAACTTGTTTCTTGGCGCAGGCGGTGGCGAACAGGCCGAGCGCGGCGACTGTAAGAAGATTCACATATTTCATGTTCAACATTTTCGGTTCGAAACCTCTGAAATCAGGAATAACGCGATTCGCGTGTCCGCGCCATCCTGTCGGGACAGGATTCTGTGGCCTGCTTCCAATCCTCTACACTGAGGGCATTACGTTGGCGCCTGATATTGAATCGAAAGCAATAACGACATCAAGCACGCCGCGCCGCTCTCGATGGAGCGGGCTGCGGCCGGCCCTCATACTCTCGGTCGGCTTCGGCGGATTGATCCTGTTCATCCTCGCCGCCGGCGTGGGGACGCTCGTCGAGCTCGATCGCGTGCGCGCCGACGAAACGCGCATCCGCCAGGCTTTCCTCGGGCGCCTGCAGTCGCTCGAGCAGATTCGCGCGCAAATCTATCTCTCCGGCACCGATATGCGGGACTTTCTCCTGTCCCCGGAGCTCGGAGCGGGCGAGGCTTCCCGCAAGGATATCCTCGCCATTCACGCGCAGACGCGCGCCGCGCTCGATCTCTACGGACGTTCCGCCGATCCCGCCGAGCTGGACGCTTTTCAGGCGCTGCGATCGGAAATCGACGCCTGGTGGCAGGTGCTGGAGACCGCCTTCGAATGGACGCCGAAAGAGCGCGACAAACAGCGGTACACGTTTTTCTACGAGCAGATCGTGCCGCGCCGGACGACGATGCTCCGCATCGCCGATCAGATCGCCTCTATCAACGAACGCGGCCTGAATCGTGCCGAGGAGCGTCTTGCGGCATCCGCCGAAAACCTGCGCTGGTCTCTTCTCGTGACTTTCGGAATTGCGCTCGCCGGTGGCATCGTGCTGGCGGTGGCATCCGCCGGCTTGACGCTGCGGCTCGAGCGTGAAGTCGAGCGGCGTCTCGGAGAGACCCAGCAGGCGCGGTCCGACCTGCAGGCGCTCTCCGCGAAGCTCGTCCGCGCGCAGGAGGAGGAACGCCGCACGCTCGCCCGCGAGTTGCATGACGAAGTGGGGCAATCTCTTTCCGCCATCATGATGGAAGCGGCCGGCGCCGAGGCGGGTGGCGATCGATCGCGTAGTATGCGGGCCATTACGTCGCTGGCCGGGGCCACGTTGAATGTCGTGCGCGATCTCGCCCTGCTGCTTCGCCCCTCGATGCTCGACGATTTCGGCCTCGTTCCCGCACTCAACTGGCACGCGCGCGAAATGAGCAAGCGCACCGGCCTGAACGTCCGCATCACGGCCGACGAAATCTCCGATGAGCTTCCCGAAGAACACAAGACGTGCATCTATCGCGTGGTGCAGGAAGCTCTCAATAATTCGGCGCGGCATGCGAACGCGCGCAACGTGCAGGTTATCGTGAAGAACGAAGGTGCGCGCGTCGCTTTTTCCGTGCAGGACGACGGGAGCGGCTTCGACCAGCGCTTCGTGCGCGGCCTTGGACTGCTCGGCATGGAAGAGCGCGTGCGGCGCCTCGGCGGCGAATTGCGCATCGACTCCCGGATCGGCCGCGGCACCGTAATTTCGGCCGAACTGCCGCTGCCGGAAATGACCGCAACCGGACACTCTGCTGCAAACCATGCCGCCCATCCGTATACTGCTGGCTGACGATCACACGATGGTGCGCGACGGTCTGCGCGCGCTGCTCAATCCGCAAACCGATTTCACGATCGTCGCCGAAGCCGCCGATGGACGTGAGTGCATCGAGCTTGCCGAAAAGCATTCACCGGACGTGGTGATGATGGATATCGCGATGCCGGAGATGAACGGGATCGAGGCGGCCCGCCGTATTCTGGCCGTGAATCCGGTGACGGGCATCGTGATTCTCAGCATGCATCAGGACGAGAGCTACGTGCTGCAATCCCTGAAAGCCGGCGCGCGCGGCTATCTCCTGAAAGACTCGCCACGGGAGGACATTCTGGAAGCGATCCGTTCGGCGGCGGCCGGACGCATGTTTCTCAGCCGCAAAGTCAGCCGGATGCTGCAGGAAGATCACATCGAGCAACTGCGCTCGAAAGACCTCGACGATTCCTTCGATCTGCTGACGGACCGCGAGCGCGAAATCCTGCAACTACTGGCCGAGGGCAGGGCGAACAAGGAAGTGGCGAGCCTGCTCAGGATCAGCCCTACCACCGTCGAGACACATCGCGGCCACATTTTGCGGAAGCTTTCGCTGCATGGGACCGCCGATCTGATCCTCTACGCTGTCCGCAAGAAGATCATTTGCTGAACTTCCGCCCCAGCATCTGCCTTTTGACACATTCTGACACATTACGAAATATTGCGATACAACCGTAGCACCGTAGCGCATGCTCCAAGAGCAGGAGCGTTGTCCCTTTTGTGTCATGCCGCATCATTCCGTGCTGTCATTGATCCAGTTTGCGCAACACGGCAGGGAAGATTCCGGGAGCGGATTTGAGTAGAAGGCAGGTCTCCGTAGGGTTGAACCGCGCGACCCCAAAGAGAAAAGCCCGAGCTTTAGCTCGGGCCTTCAAATCCAACCTTGGGGTCGTGTCGGAGGAACCATATGGGTACAACCATAGGGAACCGGTACATGGAACGCATCCATGTACGTTGCATCAAAACTTACGAACCGCCATACGGCTACCGGGTCTTTTCGATCCAGAAGCTTGACTGCGGGTGTTACGAAGTGTTACTGGATCTGGACTAAACTCCATTTCCCTCAACCCTCTAGGATCGAAGACGCAACGATGAAAGGAAGGCCAGAATGTCCATGATACTTGAAAAGCTGAGGGAGGCGCTGGCGGAGATAGGGCCCCAACGTGCCGCTTTGGATCAGGTTGAAAATCAGCTATTGGGCATGATCGCGAAGTTATCAGGGTCTCCCCAATTCCCGGTGAGACCAACGAATCTGCCAAGTCTGGATTTCAGAGCGCTCGATCTGATCGAGATAAGCTTGATGACATCACGGATATCCTAAGAGAAGCCGGGAAGCCGCTGCATATTACCGTGATCGCAGAGGAACTATCGCGAAAGAAGGGCGAAAGAATCAATCGCGAATCCATTGAGCCCGGACTAAACCGGCATATCCAGAAGACGAAAAAGAAGCGCATAGATAAATTCGGTCCAAGCACCTTCGGGCTCCCAGAGTGGAAGCGGTCTGACGGGTTATCTGAGGTAGCTTAAGGTAGTAAAATGGCCGCTCAACGTGAGCGGCCATTTTTCTTTCGGCGCTGTAACATTTTCTGTGTAAATTGTTTTTTGGTAGTTTGGCAGAAGGTTTCT
>DASZLP010000287.1:0-2982 GCA_035552355.1 Bryobacteraceae bacterium
CGGACGCACTGGGCGGGTTTTCGCAGGGATCATGGTGGATTCTCGCCGCCGTCCTGTTTTACGGCTGCGCGATGAAGAATACCGGGCTCGCGCAACGCATCTCCTACTACATCCTTTCGCTCTTCCCCGCGACGTATACCGGGATTCTGTTCGCGTTCTTCGTGATCGGTCTGATCCTTGCACTCGGGATTCCTTCGATGACGGTCCGCACCGCAATCATGGTGCCGATCGCATGGGCGGTTGTTCAGTCGCTTGAACTCAGGCCGGCAAGCAAAGGCTCGGCGCTGATCATTATAACCACGGTGGAAATGGCGGTGGTGCCCGGCGTCGGCCTGCTGCTGAGTTCGCTGAACGGGCCCGTGATCCAGAGCGTCTTTCAGGCGAAAAACCTGCCGCTGAGTTATTTCGAGTATGCGGAGGTCATGGCGCCCTCGACGCTTGTCATTTGCGTTCTGATCATCGTCGCAAACCTGTATGTGCTCAAACCGGAAGCCCCCCTTAACGTCGCGACCGGTTTCGCCAAAAAGCACTTGCAGATGATGGGCGCGATGACGCGGCACGAAGGGATCACGGCGGCCGTGGTTCTCGTCTCGATTTTCTTCTGGGCGATGCCCGGCGCCTGGCATCCCGAGCTGAAGTTCCTCCATCAGCCGAGTTTCGTCGTCGGGATGTTTGGTCTCTTCATCTTCGGCCTGGCGGGGATTATCAAGGACAGCGACATGGGAACGGGCGTCTCCTGGACGCTGCTTCTTTTCATCGGCGGCGTCTTCAGCCTGCAGACGGTCGTGCAGGTCGTAAAAATTACCGACTGGCTCGGCGGATATTTCATTCCGATCGCGCTGCGGCTGACTTCTAATCCATTCATGCTGATCGCCGTCCTGTCTCTATCGGTAATCGTGCTGCGATTCATCGATCCCACGGGATTCATCGTGATCCCGGTCCTGTTCCTGCCGCTGGTCGATGTTTTGATGAAAGCCGGAATCAATCCGCTGGTCGTAGTGGCGCCGACAACCGTGGCATCTGCGCCCTTCTTCCTGTCGTATCAGAATTTCTGGATCGCCATGTCGGAGGGCCTGACCGGCGGCAGAGCTTACACTGGCGGCCAGCGGTTTCGCGCGGCGTGCGCCTACGCTGTAATTGTGGTCGCCGTGCTGGTGCTGACGGTGCCTTATTGGAAGATCATCGGTAAAATGTGAGCGCACAGGCCGTTGTGCGCGATACAAAACCGAGCGCACAGGCCGAAGGTCCGTTGTGCGCGATACGAAAACGAGCGCACAGGCCGAAGGTCCGTTGTGCGCGTTATAAAACTGATATCTCAATTTGACGCCATTTTGCCGCTGCCGCCTCGCCGCAACCCGTCTACACTGGTAGGTAAATGGGTGCAAGAGCCGATCGGGTAAGAAAGTCTACCGAGAACAGCGGCTTGGCGGGCGAGGCATACGTAACGGTGCGCGAGCGGATTCTGCGCGGAGAACTCGCCATCGGCCAGGTCATTTCAAGACGCAAGATCGCCGCGGAACTGGGGATGAGTTTCCTGCCGGTGTCGGAAGCGCTGCTGCGTCTCGAGCACGAGGGGCTTCTCGAAAGCCGTCCGCGCGCCGGTACGCGCGTGCGAGTGCCGACACGTCCGGACGTGCTTGGCCACTACGTCGTGCGCGAGGCGCTGGAATCCCAGGCGGCCATGCTTTTCGCGATGCACGCCACGCGCGACGAGCGTTCCGAATTGCTGAAGCTTGCGATGCGTGTCGACTCGCTTTCCGTGCAGTCGGATGGCAATCGATTCATCTATCTGGGCCTCCACGAAAAACTGCACCGGCGCATCGCGGAATGCGCGCGTTGCGCGGCCCTTTCGGACGCGATCAGCCGGACGTCCGCCCTGGCCTCGACCTGGCTTTGCGCGACACGGGCGCCGTCACCGGGTAATCCGCCGGCGCACCACGAGAATCTGCTGAAGATTCTCATCGCGGCCGATCCCCCGGCGGCCGCGGATGCCATGCGCCAGCACATCCGCTCGAGCATGGAAAACGCTATGCGGCGGCTTGATCAGTATTTCCAGTTGCAGAAGGTTGCCCCGCAAACTTATTCACGGACCCAGAAGAAGCGCTCCGCGCTTGACGCACTGACGCCGCCGTCAGCCTCCACCCACGACACCGCCAGTGTGTGACTCCGCGCCAGCGCCTGGACGGAATGGACGCGAGCATCGCGCCATCCCTTCATCCCCACAGCGGCTCCACATCGTCATCCAGAATTCGCTCCACCAGTTCGCGGTCGAACATCCCCCCGCCGCGTCCTATAAACTCGCAACAGTACTCCTGCCGGAATTTGGCTGCCGGTGTCGCCCGCCGCTGTTCTTCGAGAAACCTCTTCGAAATCTGCGGACACTCCGCCGCCGGACCGATCACCCGCATCCACTCCGGCCCGCCAAACTCCCACGTTTCGTAAAAGAAGCCGCTCCGGCCGCGCGGCGTGCTCATCATCCACAGATCGCCGTCCGTCACTGCGAGCATCGGCTGCAGCGCTTCGTACATTTCATCCGGCACGCGTGAGGCTTCGTCGATGAGTAGCAGCGAGACGGACGAAAAGCCGCGCACCGTATCTTCCATGCGCGGCAGCCCCACGATTCGCGATCGGTTCGGCAGCAGCAGCGACACCGCGTTGTCGCCATCGCCGCGCGGCGCAATGCCCATGCGCGCCACCATCCCGCGCGCTTTGCGCATCCACTCCGCCGACTGCCGCCTGCTCGGACTGGATACCACGACGAGACACTCCGGCTTCATGAACGCCGTGTAGAGCGCTTTCGAAACCGTGACGGTCGACTTGCCCCATTGCCGGCAGCAGTTCAGAATCCCGCGCCGCGCCGTCGACCGCAGCACCGCCGCCTGCTGCTCATTCGGCCGGAATCCGAACTGCGTGCGCGCGAATTCCACGGTATCGACGATTTTCTTTGGACCCGATACACGCCGAATCCCGCTGCCCACCAGT
>DASZLP010000288.1:0-3189 GCA_035552355.1 Bryobacteraceae bacterium
AATGCTGGCGGCAGTCTGCCGCCGGCGCCATAATGTGCGTGACAGCTTCGCCGAGGGCAGCTTTACTTTTCTCATCCACCGGTGCAGCGTCTTTTCTCCCTCGCCCGGTACTCCGGGAGAGGGTTGGGGTGAGGGTTTACCACTCCCCGGTTCTCATTCGAGGCGGATGCTCGGGCGGCAAACCCTCACCCTGCACCCTCTCCCGGCGTACCGGGCGAGGGAAAGACAAAGCCGTCAAACCTCGCATGTGCCCCGACATCTTTCATTGGCCGCCCCCCCAGTCGATATTCGGCTGTCGCGGCTCTACAATTTCGGCTCGATGTTCATTAAGCTGCTTAAATCCAAGATCCACAACGCGACGGTGACGGCGACGGACGTGAATTATCACGGCAGCATTACCATCGACGCCGATCTGCTGTCGGCCAGCGGATTGCTGCCCAACGAGGCAGTCATCGTCGCCGACAGCGAGAACGGCAATCGCTTCGAGACCTACGTCATCGTGGGCGAGCGTGGCAGCGGCCAGATCCAGATCAACGGCGCCGCCGCCCGACTGAGCCGGGTGGGCAATCGCGTGATCATTATGAGCTTCGTCCAAGCCACCGAGCAGGAAGCCGCGCTGCATCACTCGCGCGTCGTGATCGTGGATCGCGCCAACAAGCTCGTCGAAACCGTCGAGCACGGCAGCACGCTCGAACGATGAGCGGGCGATGTCGTAACATGGGTGGAGCGGCGGACGTTGCACAAAGCGTGTTTAGCGGGCGAGCTTGCTCGCAGTTTTCCGCGATGGCGCCCATCGGCGAGCAAGCTCGCCCGCTAAACGAGAAAGTTAAACGAGAAGGTGCAATTTTCAGACCGCACTCCGCCCGTTTCATCTGGAGCGATCGCGCATGCATCAGATTTTGTTCCGCCTGCCCGAGTTTCTGCCGGGGCGATTCGCCGGCGCACCCATCTTCGCGTACGGCGTAATGCTGGTCGTCGGATTCTTCGTTTCGATGGAAGTGGCCAAGTTCCTCGCACGCCGCTCCAAGCTCGACCCCGAGGTATTCGCCAACGCGGCCCTGATCGCGCTGGTGGCTGGCGTCGTCGGCGCGAGGATCTCACATGTCCTGGAAAATATCGGGGACTACACGCGATCCGATCTGAGTTTCCTTCAGAACCTTTGGAACGCGATCAACCTCCGCAGCGGCGGCCTGACTTATTACGGCGGCTTTCTCCTCGCCTTTGTCGCGGTGCTCGCGTACGGGTTTTACAAGCGCGTCCCCGTCCGCCTCGGCATGGACATCATCGCGCCGTGCCTGATGATCGGCCTGGGATTCGGCCGCATCGGCTGCTACCTCAATGGCTGCTGCTATGGCGCGCAGACCAGCGTCGCCTGGGCGGCTGAATTTCCATATCACAGCGACGCCTATATGGAGCAGGCTCACGATGGCCTGATTCGCGTTCCGCCTGACCTGCTGGGGCGCGATGGACAGGCGCGCACCGTGGAAGAGATTCAGGCCGATCAAACCCTCAGCCCCGAAACGCGCGCGCACCTGCTGAGCGAAGCCGGCGGCCAGCACGCCCTGCCGGTCCACCCCGCCGAACTCTACAGCACATTGACGGCGTGGCTGATCGCCGGCCTGCTGATCGCCTATTTCACCCTTCCTCACGCGCCGGGGCGCGGGTTCGCGCTGATGCTGATCCTCGAAAGCATCACGCGCTTTCTGCTTGAAATGGTTCGCGCCGAGCCGGTCTTCACGCCGTTCGGGAAGCACATTTTCGGCACCATGAGTTACAGCATGGTGCTGAGCATTCCGCTGTTGGTTCTGGGGATCGTGCTTTGGTTTGCCTTCGGCTCGCGCTATTCCGGAGCGCAGGCGCCGGTCGCGGCCGAGCCGGCATCGGCCGCTGCTTGAGCGGACGCCAGGAACCGATTTCACAGCCGTCCGATTGTCGCGTCCGGCGGCGAAGCCGCTCGGCTCTCTTCGGTTGTTAAACCACCCCTTAAGGGGAACCCGCCGGCCCATCGAACTGCGCGCCAATTCTAAAGAGGTGCTGCTTGACCATCTCGCAGTGCCGCACGATGCACGGGACGGCAATCTCGCCGCCCGCGGGACTCGGAAGCAGGAGAGAGAATTTCCTGTCGCGCGGAAACGCCTCGTGATACGTGATTCTCACCCCGCCGCGTGAAATGTCCTGAAGCACCACCGCCTTCTTGCCGGCATCCACATTCGGCTCGGTCACGATCGTGACGTTGCGGCGGATCGAGAGCCGGGCGGTTTGGCGCACTTCGCCGGTTTCCGGGCTGGATTCAAAAAGGCGCAGAATATCGGTCAGTTGCTGTTGGGAAAGTTCCACGAAGTGCCTCGACCTGATCCAGCGGAAGGGTTGCCCGTGAGCCCGTCGCCAGCGCACACATTTACGTCAGGTGCGATCGGCTCTGATTCCTCTACCGCCGAGGTTGGTCGCGTGTTGGAAATCGATACAAAATCGTCGTCGCCCAGCGCCGACACATTAGTTTGGCAAACGGTGCGCGGGAGGAATAAACGTGGAGAGCCGCTGTTCGAGGCTGCGGAAATCCAGCGAGGCTTTCACCCAATAATCATTGGCGCCCTTGTCGCGGGCGACCTGGCGAAACAGTGGGTCGCTCAGGGCGCTGAACATGACGACGGGGAGATCGGCGGTGTGCGGGTCCGCTCGCATCCGCTGTAAGACTTCCAACCCGTCGATCCCCGGCATCATCACGTCGAGAATGACCAGGTCAGGCCGGTGCGTCGACAGGTATTCCAGGGCCTGATCCCCGCTTTCGACAAATGCCGCCTCGTGTCCGATGTGGCGAATCAGCAGCGCCAACAAGCGCCCGGTACCCAGGTCATCGTCAACGATTAGAACACTTCCGCCCAAAGTCTCGCTCCAGTCTTGGGGGTACAACGAGAGCCGCGGAGCAGGGCCGGTAGACTCAAGTTTGCCAGTGTATAGCAATCTGGATGCGAGCGCGAGCTTTTTCGCAACCGCAATTCAGGTTTTTCGGAAAAATATTCCCATTTATTTCTTACTTTTCCTAAGGGAAAACCCGTGCCTATGTTCAGCTTAACTCATAATAGTCGAATTCTTTACGAATGAAACGGATGGGACCGGCATTGCGATGCTCAGTCCGTTCCGGCAAAAATATTTTTACCCAAGGCCAAATTGTGCGGACGGCCGTTCGGG
>DASZLP010000289.1:0-71997 GCA_035552355.1 Bryobacteraceae bacterium
GGCGCGCCGCATGTAAGCTTTCCAGGAGTCCGAGCCGGATTCCCGGCCGCCACCGGTGTTTTTTTCTCCCCCAAATGCGCCCCCGATTTCAGCCCCGGAAGTGCCGATGTTCACGTTGGCAAGGCCGCAGTCCGACCCCGCCGGGGAGACGAACTGTTCAGCTTCGCGCGCGTTGCCCGTGAAAATGGCGGAACTCAGCCCTTGAGAAACGCCGTTCTGGAGTGCAATCGCTTCGTCGAATTCTCTATAGGGCATGACATAAAGAACCGGCGCGAAAGTCTCTTCGCAGACGATTTCAATATTGCCTGGCACTCGCACGATCGCCGGCCTGGCATAAAAACCGCCCCGCGGAACCTCCTGCGTCACCCGGTCTCCTCCCTCGATCAGATCGCCGCCCTGCGCGGTCGCCTGTTGAAGTGCCGACTGCATCCCCCGCCAGGCGGCTTCGTCTATCAGCGGTCCAACTAGAACGCCGGCTTTTCGTGGATCTCCGATGGAGAGCCGGCCGTAAGCGTTGCGCAGACGGTCGAGGACCGCGGGCAGTATCGATTCGTGGACGATCAGGCGGCGTAACGTGGTGCAACGCTGCCCGGCGGTCCCTGCAGCCGAGAAGACAATAGATTGCTCGGCGAGATCGAGGTCGGCGGAAGGCGTGACGATTGCCGCATTGTTGCCGCCGAGTTCCAGCAGACAGCGGCCAAGGCGCTTCCCCACAATTGCGCCGATCTGTCTGCCCATGGCCACCGAGCCCGTGGCCGATACCAAAGGAATGTGCTCCGATTCGGCAAGCATGCGTCCGGCGTCACGTCCGCCCTGAATCAACGCTGACAATCCTTCCGGCGATCCGTCCATGATGCCCGCCCGCACGATCAATGCATGGGCAGCCTGCGCGCACAGGGCTCCCTTCTCCGAGGGTTTCCAGAGCACGCTGTCGCCACAGACGAGCGCAATCGTGGCGTTCCACGCCCATACTGCCATCGGAAAGTTGAATGCCGTGATCACTGCGATGGGTCCCAGCGGATGCCATTGTTCCATCATTCGGTGATCGGGTCGCTCCGAAGCCATCGTCCGACCGTAGAGTTGGCGGGAGAGACCGACGGCGAATTCGCAGATATCGATCCACTCCTGCACCTCGCCCTCGGCTTCAGACGGAATTTTTCCGATCTCGTTTGTGATAACAGCGGCAAGCTCGCGCTTGTTCCGGCGCACAAGCTCGGCGAGTCGAGCCACGAGTTGTCCGCGCTTCGGCGCAGGAACAACACGCCAGGCGGCCGCCGCGCAACGGGACCGTTCTATAGCCGCAGCTATCTCGGCGGGAGTCGATTCGGCGACCTCGCCGATTACTTCGCCATCGATGGGGGAGCGGCAAGTCACGCTATTACCTGCCGCGTGTGTTCGGCGTCCAGATCGTAATACCGGCCAAAGCGGTTGGCAAGGAAAACATCGAGCGGGACATCTTCCTGGCGCACGAAGCCCTGCGTCACGCCGAGTCTGTCATGGGAATGCAGATCGATGGCCACGCAGGCAGCCGCGGAAGTCGACAACTGGATTGCGCTCCAGTGTTCACCGCAGATTTGCTGGTGATAAATTTTCCGCGCATTGGTCTCTTCAGTGTAAAGACCATGCCGCCAGCCGGAGGCGGCGCACAGTACCAGCACGACGTCCTGCAGCGTCATGGGAATAGCGCGGTCGAAGATGCGGCCCAATTGCCGCTGCGTCTCGAGCGTATCGCCCATACGCAGACCGTTGATCAGGAAATCCATCAGATAGTGATGGCCAGGATAGCGGACGGTCTTATAGTTGAGCTCGCTGACCTTGCCCTCCAGCGTCTCGCAAAGCGTTCCGAGGCCCCCGGAGGTGTTAAATGCCTCGTATTCGACGCCATCGATGGCAAAGCGCTCGAGGCCGTCCAGCGCGGGAACCTGCTCGCGGCGCCCGCGATGGATCACTTCGCAAGCCTTGCAGTATTCGTTGATCACGCCGTCGGTGGACCAGGTCATCTGGTACATGAGGTGATTGTGCGGATATTCCGGCAGTGCCCCCACACGCATGCGGATTGCATCCACGCGGTCGAAGCTGCCCACCATCGAGGCGGCGAGAATCCCAATGAAACCGGGCGCGAGACCGCATTGGGGCATGAAAATCCGGCCTTCCGCCGCCTGCGCGGCGATCGCGTGCACCTGGTTTGTGGTCTCGACGTCTTCTGTGAGATCGAAATAGGAAACGCCGGCTTCGAGCGCCGCGAATGCTATGTAGCGCGTAACGTCGAAAGAACAGGCCGAGACGACCGCGGCGGCTCTGCGACCGTCACCGGAGAGCGCGCGCAGTTCGCTTACGAGATGGTCAATCGTGCTCTCCACCTCAAGCCTGACCACGCGCATGGATGGCGCGGCCCTTTCCAAAGCGGCCGGGTCATGATCGGCGAGGGTGACCGCATAGTCTCCCGTGTTGTGCAGGAGCTTCGCGATGCTGGCGCCGATCCTGCCAGCGCCCACCACCATAACCGGAAACATGCATCACCTCCTTACCGCTTTATGCGGCCCGCCAGGGTAGAGGCCAACGAAGCAACTACACCGTTGACGTGCGGTCGTAACTCATTCTCTCGGAATTTACGCCCACAATTGCGGCGCGGCCCGCGCCGGATGAGCATCGGTCCTGGCAGGTGTCATTTTTGCACCTCTGTTTACTTAGACGTGTGTCTTTTCTTCCTGGTTCACCGGGCCGCGTGCGGCTCGTTGACGAAGATACAAATCGAGAACTGTAAGGGAGCGTGCAATCGGCTCCAAGTAATGCCGCCGCGCCGTCTTCGACCGGATACGATCTCCGTTCGGACGCCGATTCGCCGGCGAACGGGCAGGGGCAGACAATCGCCGGCACGAAAACGACGGACAAGGTCTAAGTCATTCACCGCGGCGGTGAAAAGGCAGGGCCGGACGGCTCCTGTTGCTTTCCCAATAAAAGCGCGCTATTCTTCCATTGGGGAACCCAATGGGCGACGCAAAACAGAAAACCGATGTCCTCCAGGGAACCCTGGCGCTCATGGTGTTGAAGACGCTTGACGTCCTGGGGTCGCTGCACGGCTGGGGAATCGTCAAGCGCATCGAGCAGATCAGCGGGGGACTGCTCAGCGTCAATCAGGGCACCTTGTATCCCGTGTTGCTGAAGCTGGAGCAGGAGGGCTCGATCGACTCCGACTGGGGCGTATCGGAGAACAACCGAAAGGCGCGGTTTTACCGGTTAACGCGTGCCGGGCGCAGGCAGTTGGCGGCCGAGACGCGCGACTGGGAACAACAGGCGGCCATTATTGGGCGCTTTTTTTCTGTCAAAGCGGAAGATCTGCGATGAGAGGCCTCAGACGTTTCTTCCGCAGGTTCAGGTCGCTGACGACAACCCGGCAGGACGAAGCGCGGCTGAGTGCGGAGATCGAAGAACATATCGCCCTCGAAACAGCGGCGAATCTTCGCGCGGGTTTACCGCCGTTCGAGGCGCGGCGTCAGGCGGCGCTGAAGTTCGGCTGCATCGAGGCAATCAAAGAAAATTACCGGCATCAGAGAGGACTTCCTTTCCTGCAAACACTGACTCAGGACCTGCGACTGGCCCTGCGACGCCTGGCCATGGCTCCGGCATTCACCATGGCAACAGTCGCGATCCTCGCGCTCGGCATCGGCGCGACCACATCGATCTTCACCCTCGCGCATGCGGTATTGCTGAAGTCGCTGCCCGTTGCCAAGCCGGATGAACTCTATCGCGTGGGCAAAGAATCGCGCTGCTGCTACTGGAGCACCTGGTCCCAGAAGGACGAATGGTCACTCGTTTCCTACGATCTCTATACATATCTCCGCGATCACGTCGAAGGCTTCGCGGAACTCGCCGCATTCTCGGCGGGTGAAGACTCGTTCGGAGCGCGGCGCGGTGGTTCCACGGAACCCGCCGGGAGTTATCCGGGCGAGCACGTCTCGGGAAACTATTTCTCCATGTTCGGAGTGCAGCCCTGGGCCGGACGCGCGATTGCGCCCGCGGACGACCGGAAAGGAGCCGAGCCGGTGGCGATGATGAGCTACCGGCTCTGGGAGGAAAAGTATGCCCTCGACCCTTCCGTGGTCGGCAGCGTCTTCAATCTGAATGACAAGCCTTACACGGTGGTTGGAATCACGCCGCCCGGCTTCTATGGCGACCAGTTGCGCGATCCGCCACCCGATTTTTTCGTGCCCTTGCACGACGACGAGGCCGATGTCGCTACTCCCAACCAATACTGGCTGGATGTTATCGGCCGCGGCCGCCGAGGCGTGAGCGCGGCGTCTCTTGAAGCCGAAATGCGAACCGGGCTGAAGCAGTGGCTGGGCGCTCACTGGAGCCAAATGAATGCGAACGAGCGCGCGCTGTTCCCGCAACAGACTCTTTACATTCGACCCGGCGGCGCCGGGATCACAAGCATGCGCGATCAGTATGAGCACTGGCTGCGCATCCTGATGCTGACCACGGCGTTTGTGCTTCTTATTGTCTGCGCAAACGTGGCCAATCTGATGCTGCTGCGGGGCATGGAGCGGCGGCGGCAGACGTCATTGTGCATGGCGCTCGGTGCGCAGGGTCCACGAATGGTACGGCAGGCGCTGACCGAAAGCGTCCTGTTGGCGCTGATCGGCGGTGCGGCCGGTCTTGCCCTCGCGTTCGCGGGCACGCGGGTCATTCTCAACGCCGCGTTTCCGGCGCGGGCAGGGCTCGCCGCAATCCCGATTGCGGCATCCCCTTCCCTGCCCGTGCTGTTGTTTGTCTGTGCGGTTTCGCTGCTGACCGGCATCGTGTTCGGGTTCGGCCCGGCATGGATGGCTACGCGCGTCGAGCCTGCTGAAGCCCTTCGCGGTTTGGGCCGGACCACCGTCCGCACTGGTTCGCTCTCCCGCAAGGGGCTGGTGGTGATCCAGACTGCGCTTTCTCTGGCCCTGCTCGCGGCCGCGGGGCTGCTCACGACGACACTGCAGAGGCTCGAAAACCAGGATTTCGGATTCGTACAGGACCGCCGGCTGGTGGTGAATGCGGATCCAATACAGGCCGGGTACTCGGAGAAGGGCCTCACTCCGCTTTACCGCCGTATGCACGATTCACTAATGACCGTTCCCGGCGTTTCGGCGGTCGCTCTCAGCATTTATTCCCCCATGGGCAGTAACTATTGGGGCGCTCAGATTCGGGTACCGGGACGCACGCCCGCGGGACCGGGGGACGAGAGCGATGCCGCCGCATGGAATCGGGCGACGGCGGGATACTTCGATGTAATCGGTGAGAAGATCATCCGCGGCCGCGGCATTACCGAGCAGGATACGGAAACATCGAAGCGCGTCGCGGTGGTCAATGAGGCGTTTGCACGAAACTTCTTCGGAAGCGAAGATCCGGTGGGGAGGCATTTCGGCCAGTTTCCGTACCCGGACAATCAGTACGAAATCGTCGGCGTGGCGCGGAACGCGCGCTTCTCGTCGTATCCCGCCCTCAACAAACCGGTCGGTCCGTTCTTTGTGCTTCCGGAAGCGCAGCATGACTATTTTCGTCTGCCAGACGGCAAAGACTCTGAACAACATGGCTCTCATTTCATGCGCAACATCGTCATCGAACTCAGGCCAGGCGCCAGTCCGTTGTTGTTTGCGCAGATCAGGGCCGCGATGGCCTCGGTGGACCCGAATGTCCCGATCCTTGCGATTCGCACGATGAAAGAACAAGTCAGCGGCCAGTTCATCCAGCAGCGGCTGATTGCAAGGCTGAGCTCGTTGTTCGGAATTCTTTCGCTGGTGCTGACGTCGATCGGGCTGTATGGCGTGATTGCCTATAACGTAAGCCGCCGGACTGGTGAAATCGGCGTAAGGATGGCTGTAGGCGCGGCCCGCGACGCAATTGTCGGTCTTGTGCTCCGCGGCGCTTTGTTGCTCATTCTGTTCGGACTCCTGATCGGGCTGCCGCTGGCGCTGGCCGCGGGGCGTTTCCTGGGCAGCCAGCTTTATGGTTTGAGTCCCTACGATCCCGTTGTGCTGTCAGCAGGCGTGATCGCACTCGCCATGTCGGGGCTCGCGGCGGCGCTGATTCCGGCGGTTCGTGCCGGTACGACTTCGCCGATGGATGCCCTCCGCGCTGAGTGACGCTGCCGCGGCGGCGCCGGTAGCACCGAAGCCGAAGACCGTCAAAAACCCCACCATCATATTCGATTTTGCGGCCGGCATGCACGGCTGGCATGCACGCTTGACATCACCATCGTGTGCATATAGGTTATTGACCAGTCTCTTCAGTCTCCGGAGGATCACGATGAAATCGAACTGCAACGGCCGGAAGTGCGTCCTTTCCGCTCTCAGCGGCGTTCTCCTTCTTTTTGCAGCCGCCGCGACCGGTCTCGACGCGCAGGTCGCCGCGACCATCTCGGGTACCGTGACCGATTCCTCCGGCGCGGCGGTGAGCGGCGCGAAAGTAGACGTGACAAATACGGGAACCGGCATTACCCAAAACAGTGCGACCGATGCGCAGGGACGATACAGCGTCCCCGAGCTGCCTGTGGGCGACTACCGGGTCCAGGCCGCGGCATCGGGCTTCCAGAACATGGTTCATACCGGAATCACTCTGACCGTGGGCGCCCAAAGTGTCGTCGATTTCTCTTTGCCTGTCGGGCAGTCGCAACAGACCGTGACCGTCGAGGGCGAGGTTGCCCAGGTGGAGACCACTTCCACCTCCCTCTCAACCGTGGTGGAGCCCACGCAGATGCGCGAACTGCCGTTGAACGGGCGGAACTATGAATCGTTGCTGACTCTGATTCCCGGCGTGGCGCCAGTCGCGGCTACCGGCGGCGTTTTCGGCGCTTTCTACGGAACCCAGCAAAACTATTCGGTGAGCGGGTCGAGGCCCGAAGGACAGTTGTTCCTGCTCGATAACGCCAACACCGCCGACTTCTTCCAACATGGGTCGGGGTCGGGCGCGCTCGGCACCTCACTGGGAATCGACGGGATCGCCGAGTTCCAGACGCTGACCAACACCTACAGCGCGCAGTTCGGAGGCAACGGCGCCGTGGTAAATGCGGTCACCAAATCCGGAACCAACGCCTTTCACGGCTCGGTCTACGAGTTCCTGCGGAACAATGATCTCGACGCGCGTAATTTCTTCGATACGTCCCATCCGGGAGGCGGCCCGCCCGAATTCCGCAGGAACCAGTTCGGTGGCACCTTCGGCGGTCCCATTAAAAAAGACAAGCTGTTCTTTTTTGTGAACGACGAAGCCTTGCGGCAAGTCCAGGGCGTCAGCGCGATTGTCACGGTTCCCGACGCCAATGCGCATCAGGGCATTCTGCCCACCGGCACTGTGGGAGTCAGCCCGGCAGTGGCGTCGACGTTGGCGTTGTTCCCTTTGCCTTCCACCGAAGTTTTGACTGCCACCGGACAACCCACCGGAACCGGACAACTGACTGAAGTCGCCAATCAGAGAGGCAATGAGAACTATGCTCTCGGGCGTCTGGATTACACCAGGTCGGCCAAAGACTCATTCTTTCTGCGCTATGTTTCCGACAGGGCCACTTACGCAAATCCGTTCGGAGGCTCTGCCATCCCGCTCTGGGCGGAGACCGACATCACGCGCAACCAATACGTTACGGCCCAATGGACGCGGCTGATTTCACCCACCCTGATCAACGAGGCGCGCGTCAGTTATGTGCGGCCAGTCGAGGCGCAGAGCCTGTCCAGCAGCACGCCCGCGCTCAATTTCTTTCCGGACCGGCCCGTGCCCGGCACCGTCAATATCGGCGGCCTGACGGGAATCGGCGGCAACGGATTTCTTCCGGATAACTTCTATACCAACAAGTTCTCCGAAGCCGACGACGTTCTGTGGACGCACGGATCTCACAATATTAAGTTCGGCTTCTCGGTGGAGAGAATTGACGACAACACCAGCCAGGCTCTGTTTTTCGGCGGCACATGGTCCTTCGCCAGTCTGGCAAGTTTTCTGGGAGGCCGCGCCAGCACCCTCCTCGGGCCGCCGGAGGGAAAAAGCGATGGCTACAAGGATTTCCGGAGTGTGTTCCTGACACCATACTTGCAGGACGATTGGAAAGTGACGTCGAAGCTGACACTCAATCTCGGCCTGCGGTACGACTGGGAAGGGAATCCAACAGAGGTGAACCATCCCATGACGACGCTCATCAATGCGCCGTTCGGAACCTATACGCCGGTGAGCCAGGTGTTTGCGTCCAACCCATCCACCAAAAATTTCGATCCCCGCATCGGCATCGCTTACGATCCGTTCGCGGATCATAAGACTTCCATTCGCGCCGGCTTTGGAATTTTTCACGACGTGATTCAGGGCCGTTTGTATGCGGGAAATTATTGGCTGAATCCGCCTTACTCCATCAACATTCAAATCCAGCCCACGTATCCGATTCCATTCGCCACCGGCGGAATTATTCCGCCGCCTTCGGTCTCGGAGATGGAGGGAGTCGACTATCACTTCGGCACGACTCCATACGCGATGCAATACAACTTCAACATCCAGCGCGAACTGGGCGGCGGCAACGTTTTGACAGTGGGGTATGTCGGATCGGCAGGCGTCCACCTCGTGGAATCGTACGATTCCAATGCCCCGATTCCGCGGATCGCACCGGATGGACGTCAGATTTTCGGCACTTTTGCGCCTCCCACTGTTTCATCGGGTCCGGCCATCAATCCATTACCGCGCCAGAACCCGGCTTACAGCTATATTTCGCTGAAGGAGCCGTGGGGACACTCCAACTACAATTCCCTGCAGGCCAGTCTGCATCGCCGCCTGCTTCACAACCTGCAGGCGCAAATTTCCTACACCTGGTCGAAATCGCTGGATGATGACTCCACCAGTTCCAGTCTGGAAGGCGCCGGTCAGGATATCGCGGACCCGTATAACGCGTCGCTCGACCGCGGTCCCTCCGGGTTTAACCGGGGCCAAAGCTTTGTCGCCAGCGCCGTCTACCTGTTGCCGTTCCATAAGAACAAGCTCACCGACGGCTGGCAGATCAGCACGATTTTCAGCGTCCTCAGCGGCAATCCGTTCTCAGTAGTTACCGGTTACGATCAGACCGGAATCGACGACCTCTCGGTCCGGCGTCCTGACCTGGTGGCGGGCTGCAGCCAGAATCCGACTCTCGGGAAGGTGAACGACTGGTTCAATGCGGCATGCTTTGCCGCGCCACCCAATGGAGAGCTCGGCACCCTTGGGAGAAACACCCTGATTGGTCCGGGTTTCTGGGATCTCGATTTTGCCGTGATGAAGAACACAAGGATTACGGAGAAGCTGACCGCTCAATTCCGGGTAGAGGCCTTCAATATTTTCAACCATCCCGATTTCAACTCGCCCAATCCGAGCCTTTTCACCCTGGGGGCGACGGGCAGCGCCATTCCCAATCCACTTGCCGGTCAGATTACAAGTACCGTCAACGCGCCGCGGCAAATTCAATTTGCGCTGAAATTGCTCTTCTGAACCGCGCGCGTGAGCAAGCCTGAATGGTCCTTCGGGCCATGAGAGGTAATGAAAATCTTCTTCGTGGTTAGCACCAGAGCCACTCAGTGGCCAGTTTGGATCCTGGATGCCGCGACCAATGACACGCCCGCGGCTGATGTCGTGACACGGACCGGCTCGAGGCCACCCTTCGTGTCACCGGATACGAGCGTCATCAGATATTGATTCCGCAGCCGTTCAGTCAGATCTTTCAAGTATGGATCAAACGACACCGGACTGCTGATGCCCTGCCAGTAAGCCTCGCCGCCCGTCTCGTCACCCAACTCCGAGAGATAATTCTGGCCCCAGTTGACGCGCCAATAGCTGTGTCCCAAATGACCGGCGCCCGCATAGTAGATGGAGTGCACCAGGATTCCCGCGCGTTGAGCGTCTGCGATTGCCTTCTGCAAATACGGATTCTCCGGATCGGGCGGCGACCAGGCATCGATACCGCTGGTAATCAGTAACACCTCGCGCCTTGCATCGGCAGCCGGCCATTTCTTCACCAGATCCGAAATTCCCATGTAAGGGCTGGCGGCAATCCCAGGTTGCCCGAGCGGAAGCCGAAGTGCCTTCGCGAGCTGCGCATGATCCGTCGTCAATGGCGCCACGATGTTCGCCGATCCATTCCGCAGGTACGCAAGACCGATCCGCGTGGTCGCCGGTTGTCCATTTACGAAGGTTTTCAAACTGCCAAACTGAACTCCTAAGTCTGTATCTTCGCCGTCGTCGATCACAATGTAGAGTTCAAGTTTTGCCTGATCGCCGCGTAACGGAATCCATTCTTCTACTCGGACTGGCTTCTTATTCACCTCAACGGAAACGTCGTCCTTGACGACCTCGGGCGGCGCAGCCCCGTGCCGGCCCTCCGCCGTTACGATGAGATGCTGACCGAAAGCAGCCGCGGAAACTGCGAAAAACGCAACAGCCATGACGGGGTAGTTCATTGCATCGTCCTGCTTTATTCGATGCATGAGGCCGGAGACTAACCGCGATCATTTTTTTCGGATGTTCGTTTTCACACGTCATGACGCAACCGCGCATCTTTCAGATGACGTGACGAGCAGATGACGTGACGAGCAGTGGCCTTTCCCTTTGGCCCCCCGCTACATATAAAGCCAGTCGTGTCGTGATCCGTAACAGCCTCTGGCAATAGTCGCTCCCTCGCGAGCCGGCACTCCTGAAGGGGATGACCGAGTCGCCGCCTGGTTAAGACATTGAATTTACTGATCCGCGGATGCCAGTAAGCCGTTCTCCGGGACTTCTGCCACGGGCTAACGGCCCGGTTGCATGTGCTGCGCCATGTAAGCGCCCGCGGCGCCCTGCGAAGAAAGATACTCGAGCAGCGCTTTTGCCGCGGCCGGATCTTTGGCGTGGGATGAAACGAATCCCACCAGCGTCGTCGGCGGGCAGATGGATGCCGGAAGCGGACCCACGATGTCCAATCCCGGCTCCTGCATTTCGCTGACGAAAGTGAACCCGATTTCCACTTCGCCTTTCGCCGTCATCGCCATCGCGGCGGCTCCGCCTTTCGCGCGTTTGAGTCTCGGCTCCATCTGCTGCGCGATGCCGAGCTTCTTCAGGGTTGCGTCCAGACTTACGCCCGCGGCGGCGCCACCCGTGGGGTCCGGGTAAGCGATAGATTTCGCCGCGAGGAGAGTCCGCTTCGCGGCATCCGGCGTCGAGATATCCGGCTTCGGCGCACCGTGCCGCACCGCGAGTCCGACGGCGACGCTGGCCAGAGTCCTGGCGCTCGAAGCTACGACGTTCCCCGACGCGATCACTTCCGGATAAGGCGGCTGGACGATCGGCACATCGAACGGCTCTCCGCGCGCGACTTGCTGTTTGGTCCCGAGGCCCGACCCGAACGTTGCCTTGACCTTGATGCCGGTCTTCTTTTCAAACCCCGGAATCAGTTGTTCGATGGCCGCGCGGATACCGCCGGGCGCGACGAGACTGACTTCGCGTGTTTGCGTGGGAGCCGGAAGCGAGGCGCAAACAAACGCAAGGACGGTTGCCGACAGGCTGGAGGGTCGCATCAGGCGCGATTATATAGCTCACCGGTCGTCACCGTGCGCCCCCCGGCAGCTTCGAATCCGGCGATCACTTTCGCGCCTTCCGTGGCGGAGTAGTGCGCGATCGCGTCGGTGACGAGCGAAACCCTGCGTCCGATCCTGAGCAAGCCCATCGCGGCGCATTTCACGCAGAACTCGGTGAGGACTCCATAGACGTAGCAGTCGTCGATTCCGAGGCGGTCGAGCAGCGGCACGAAATCGGGATTGCTGAAAACGTCGAGCACGTCCTTCTCTATGAAGATCTGATTCTCGACGAGCGTGGCTGCCGGTTTCTGCTGGCCAACGGTGCCGACCACGCAATGCGGTCCCCAGACTTTGAACTCTTCGGAGTCTTCACCATGCGCGCACATCGTCGAAATCAGCGTAATGCCGTTCGCGGCGGCATATCGGTTCAGCGCGCCGACGGCGGGGATGACCCTTCCGGCGTCAGGAGTATAGAGCGCACCGGCGGGGAACACGAAATCGATCTGCGTGTCGATATCGAAAAAAGCCTTCATGCGGGGACGTGCACCGCGCGGAGCTCTTCATCGAGCTTTTCGAGCGCGGCCGAATGTTCGGTGCGGCGCATCGCCGAAGGCCACGGTGTCAGGGCCGCCCGGGCGCGAAGCCGGATCTCCTCGGTCGCCGGCAAAGGCTCAATCAGACGCCCCCCGATAATGACGGGCTTCAGCATGGCTTCGGCGCCGCTCGCGCATTCGTGCTGCAGGGCGATGACGTCGTGATCCGGAAAGCGGAAGAGCTGCTTGGCGCCGGGAAGAGTCTGCTTATCCGGACTGCTCTTGGCGGTATAGCGAACCTCACCGCCGCGGTTGATTTCGACGAGCTTGTAGATTGTCCCCATCGACGGGGCATCGCCCGAAGTGGCGAGTTCGGTCCCAACTCCGAAAGCGTCAACAGGGGCGCCGCGGCGGACGAGGTCCGCGATCTTCGTTTCGTCGAGATCGCCGCTCGCCATGATCTTCGCGTCGCGCATGCCGGCCTGGTCGAGAATGCGCCGGACCTCGCGCGCGAGCGAAGGGAGGTCGCCGCTGTCGATCCGAACTCCCCAGAGCGGTTTGCCCAGACGTGCCGCGGTGCGCGCGCCTTCAATCGAGTCGTAAGTGTCAATGAGCTGGACGGTTTTTTCCCCAAGCAGATGCTGAAGCTGGCGGAAGGCCTCAGCCTCACTCTCGAAAGTCATCACCCATGAGTGGGCAGCAGTGCCGAGCACCGGGACGCCGTACTCATATCCGGCCAGCGTGTTGCTGGTGCCGGCGCATCCGCCGATGTAAGCGGCGCGCGCGGCAAGGACGCCGGCTTCGGGCGTATGAGCGCGGCGCGTGCCGAACTCAACGATGTCGCGTCCGCCCGACGCATTCACAATACGCGCCGCTTTGCTCGCGATCAGCGTTTCGAATGTGATCGCGGAGAGCAGATATGTTTCGGGGACCTGACCCTCGATCAGCGGCGCGCGAATATTGAGCACCGGCTGTCCGCCGTAGAGAACAGTGCCTTCGGGCGCCGCGAAGAGGTCGCCGGTGAAACGGAAAGCTGCCAGGTAATCCCAGAATGCCGCGGGCGTGTTACGGAAATTCTCAAGACTCTGGAGATATGCGATCTCGTGCGGCTCGAAACGCAGATTCAGAAGGTAATCGACGGCCCGATGCAGCCCGGCGAGAACAACGAAATCGCGGTTGCGCGGCAGGCGGCGTATGGTGAACTCGAAAGTGCCGATATCGAGATGACGGCCCGCCGCGAAATAGCCGGCCGCCATGGTGAGTTCGTATAAATCGGTAAGAAGACCGTTCAAGCGATCACTTCTTTTTCGCGGGCGCGGCCGGCGCGGCCTGCTTGATCCCCGAAACGACTTTCTGCAGATCGTCGATGTTCTTTCCGTCGATCACGTAAACCGTGGCCGGCTCGCCGTCGCGCTGCGCATTGTAAGAATCGCCGTCTTTATTGATTGTCACCTTTTCGTCGCGGTGATTGTCGCCCGCGGTGATGCCGATCGTGAGGACTGGCGCGCCAGCCATCCTCTCCGAAAACTTCGTGGCGCTCAGATCGCGCAGCTTGTCGATGACGGCCTGGATGGTGCCGGCATCGTAAGTATTGGAACCCGCGGTCCACTTGTCCCCGGACTTCTGATATGCCGTGCCGTTGATTTCAAGCTTCGAGGGATCGTTGAAGCCGAAGTCGAAAAGCTTCTTGTTGCGGTAATCGTCGAGGGACTTGCCGAGGCTGTCGCCGATGTCTCCCGCAACCTTGTAGAAGCCGGGGACGACGCTCGACTTCGCGTAATAACCGCCGTCCTTATCCTTGCTCTTGTGGATCTCGAGCGTTTGAGCACCTGTGTTGTCTGTGGTCGTCACAACGCCGGCCCTCTCACCGGACGCATATTGCGCCGCGGAGTCCTTCGGATCGCTTTTGGCGCCTGTCAGGTCCATCTTCGCGTCCTTGAGCTTGCGGATGATGTCATCGACCTGCGAGCCATCCGCGCGCAAAGGCTTCGGTTTGACGATCTGCCAGTCGCCCTGAGCATTCTTGCCGAACTCAACGGAAGCGCCTTTACCCGCCACGGCGACGGTGGTGAGCTTGTCCTGATTGAACGTGAGAAGGCGCTTGTCGCGAAGGTCGTTGACGGATTTGTCGAGGCTGGTCTTGAGATAAGTCGGAAGCGTGTAGACCTTCGGGTCGCCTTCGAGCTTCGCGTAGGTGCCGGTGCCGGCCGGCGTGTCGCTGCCGAGCAGAAGTTTCGTCGTCTTGCCTCCTTTCACCGTCACGTCGACTTCGTCGGTAGGAGTGTCGAGACCGAAGTCCTTGAGGTTGGAGGGGTGCTCGTCGATCACGCGGTCGGCGTTGAGCGTCGCAAGGCTGCCGGTGAGCATGTTGACGGCATCCGCATCGGCGGCCATGGTGGAGGGCTTCGAGATGGTCCACGTGTTGGCGAGCTTGACCACTTCCACCGGGTCGGAGCCGGCCTTCGCCAGACGGATACCCTCGATCTGATTGGAATCGACGGAAATCAGTTTGGGAGCCGGGGGCGTTTTGGACGCGGTATTAGTGCTGGGGTGCTTGTTCGACCACCATAAGAGACCGCCCAGTACGACGAGCAGGCCAAGGGCGGTGAAGAGTCCACCGGGTTTCATGCGGGCGATGTCTCCTTGAGAATGAACAAGCGCCGGCACGAATGCCCGCGCCACGGGGCGACTAGCGGCGTTTCCACCAGACCGAAACTCCCGAGAGGATCACGACCAGCGGGAACAGGATCACGCTCGTCACGAACATGTACTGGATCGCGCGCCCGGTCACATGCAGACGGCGGTCTTCCGGTTCCTTCGGACGGATCGAGATCAGGTCCGTATCGGAGGTCAGCCAGTTCATCATGTTGAGCGCCAGATCGCGGTTGCCGATCGGCGCGGACATAATGTTGTTGGCCATCCAGTTCGAACTGCCGACGACGACAATGCGGCCCGCGTTACTGCCGGTGCCGATGGTCGCCGCCGCTCCGAGCACAAACGGGCCCTTCTTCGCGGTGGCCAGAGTGGCCTCTGTAATGGGCGGCTTCGGGTTCACCAGCGAATAGCTGTCCGCCGTGGTGGAAAAGAGCTTCTCGGCGGGCGACTTCACATCGAGACTGCGGGCCAGCGGAAATGCCGTCGCAGTATCCTGCATCACGTTGACGATCGGATGATGCTCGTACGATCCGACAACCGGCGACGACTGGCCGAACAAACGGCTGGCCGAGCTGAGGTCGAGGATGAGATCGCCATTCGGCTCGATGCCCCACTGCGATACCAGTTTGGCGAGTTCGGGGGTCTTACCCATCTCCTGATTCGGCACGTTGATGACCGGGTCGAAATTGAAGATTGCGCTGCCGCCGCCGGTGATGTAAGTCTTCAGAGCGTCGAGCGCCGGCTGCAGGTAATCGTTCTTCGGCCCGCCGACCACGACGATGGCGCAGGTCTTCGGAACTTCGGGTTTTTCGATCAGCGAAATGGTTTGCGTTTTGTAATTGTTTTTTTCGATCTGGTCTTTGATGCTCGAATAGCCTTCGCGGTCCGTGTCGGTGATCTGGTGCTCGCCCGAGCCATTCACGAAGCAGACGGTTTTGGCGCCGCTCTTCGACGCGCGCACCAGAGCTCCGGTCAGCTCTTCTTCCGTCAGTCCCTTGGCTGTTTCCTTCTTCTCGCCGTTGTCGATCACGATGTCGCCGTAATTATGCATGCCCTCCATGCGGGCGATGTCGGGCTTCTTGTCGGGGTCGACGTAGTCGACCTTGATGTGCGATGAAAGATTCCTGTAACGATCGAGCATGTCGCGCGCGCGATCGTAGGAGTCGCTCTTGTCGAAGTAGTAAACGGTAACGTCTTTCTTCAGATTGCCGGTGACTTTTTTGGTCTCGTCGGAAAGGGTGAACTGTTTGCTGGAGGTAACGTCGACGGTCTTGTTGTGGTGGTCGGCCAGGTAATTCGCCACCACGATTACGGCCAGGGTGATGACGACATAGAGCGCGACGAAAGCGCCGTAGCGGGTCTGGCGGGCTTTGAGAAATTCGCTGGCCATTATGCCCTCCACCTCAGGGAATCAAGCGACCGTGACGTCAGGAAGAGTCCCAGGAATATCGCGGACGCGTAGAAAACCAGATCCTTCGTATCGATGATGCCCTTCGAAAACGGCTCGAAGTGAGTCAGGATCGAACAGTAGGCGATGGCCTGCGCCCAGGGCGCTTCGTTATAGTTGCTGATCCAGTTCAGAACCCAGAGCAGCAGGCAGACGGCGAAAGTGGTGCCGCCCGCGATGATCTGGTTGCGCGTGGTTGTCGAAATAAACGTTCCAATCGCGAGAACCGTGCCGCCCTGCAGCAGCAGCCCGAGGTAGCCGGTGAGTATCGGCCGCCAGTCGGGCGCGCCCCATGCGAACAGCAGCAGGACGTTCAATGCCGAAACAGCGAGCACGCAGAGATACATGGCCATCGCCCCGAGCCACTTGCCGAGAATAATCTCCCAATCGCTCACGGGCGAAGTCAGCAGCAGCTCGATCGTGCCCGACCGCTTTTCCTCCGCGAAAAGCCGCATCGAGATGAGCGGGATCAGAAAGAGCGCGATCACGCTGGCGTTGCCGAGCAGAGGCGCGATTACGTAATCGTTGACGCTCATCGGCTGGTTGCCGCCGCCGAGCTGCGCGCGCAATCCCGCATTGATGAAGAAGTAAGTGGCGCTGAAAAACATGTAGCCGAACAGCAGGCCGAACAGAGCCATCAGAAGGTAGGCGATGGGAGAAGTGAAGTAGGACTTCAGCTCCTTGCCGCAGATGGTAAAGACGTTTCTCATTTTAGGCAACCACCTCTTCTTCCTTGCCGGCGTCAGGTTTGTCTCCGGAGTCGGATGCAGGTGCGACGGCCGATTCCGATTTCGTGAGTTCGAGGAAGATCTCTTCGAGCGACTCGCCCATCGTGCGCAGTTCCGTGAGATTCCAACCGGACTGAACGACCGCGCGCGCCAGCTCAGGCCGCACGGTCGCATTCTCGAGTCCGCGCACTTCGAAGACCTCCGCGCTGCGGGAGTCGCGCGAGTCGAGGGAAGCCACGCTGGCGACGCCCGCGACCTGCTCGAGCCGCTGCCGGATCTGGCTGGCAGGAGCGCCCGAAACTTCGATGCGAACAGCTTCGGCCGTTCCGCGGCGGTTGTGCAGATTCGCGACTGTATCCGACGCTACGATTTCGCCATCGTTAATGATGATGACCTTGCTGCAGGACTGTTCTACTTCCGACAGAATATGGGTGCTCAGGATGATCGTGTGATCGCCCGAAAGGCTGGCGATCAACTGCCGGGCCTCGCGCTGCTGCTGCGGATCGAGTCCCGAGGTCGGCTCGTCAAGGATCAGCACGGGCGGGTTGTGGATGATCGCCTGGGCCAGCCCGACGCGCTGCCGGTAGCCTTTGGAAAGCTTGCCGATGATGGTGGCTTTCTTATCGGCAATGGCGGTGCGGTCGCACACTTCATCTACGCGCTTCCTGATTTCGCCGGCGGGGATTCCCTTCAATTTGGCGACGAACGTCAGGTACGACGCAACCTCCATCTCCGGGTACAGCGGGGGCGTTTCCGGCAGATAACCGATGCGTTTCTTGACCTCGAGCGACTGGTCGAGAACATCGAAACCGGCGACGGTGGCCTTTCCCGCGGTGGGCGGAAGAAAGCAGGTGAGGACTCGCATCGTCGTCGTCTTCCCGGCGCCGTTCTTGCCAAGGAATCCGACGATCTCGCCCTGACCCACTTCGAAGGAGATGTTCTTGACGGCGACATTACGTGCGTATCGCTTGGTCAGACCTTCGACTTTAATCATAGGTATATAGTTTGACGGACGGCCCCGGCGGAGTGTTACGCTTTCCGCGTCGAACCGGCGAGGCAAGTCCCGTAGCGAGTATATGATACCAGGAATCGGGACTGGTTTGGGATGCGCGGGCGAGAGCCGTTTCCGGTTAGGATAAGGAAAGCATGTCCGCCGAAGCGCCTGGGATTTGTTACGAAGGCATCCACTGTACGCTGACGATCGAGAAGTCCCCGCCGCACGTAATCGTCCTGCGTATTTCCGGCTGCGATATCGGCGAATTCGGCGAGGCGCCGATGCGCGCATTGAACGAGAGTGTGTCGGAAGCCAATCCCGTGGACCTTTTCATCGACGCGCGCGATGTGAGCGGGGCATCGATCGAAGTGAGCGGAGAGTGGGCCGCGTGGCTGGGCGCGCACCGCGCGGGATTGCGCTCGGTGACCATGCTGACGGGATCGCGATTTGTTCAGATCACAGCCGAGTTCGTGCGAAGATTCGCGAGTCTCGAGGGCATCATGCGGATCGGGAACGATTCAGCGGTGTTCGATTTTGAGCTGGCGGAGGCGACGCAGGCCCGTTGATCAGCTGAGGCAGGCACTGGCGCGGCAAGATGTTTCAGCACAGGCTTTCCGGCTGGCGTCGCAGCTTCCATTCTGTGTTTCACAGCTCACGCCGGGTTTCACAGCTGAGGCCGCATTTCACAGCTCACGCCGCATTTCACAGCTCACGCCGGCGACGGAACAACCGTAATCCCCGACTCCGTCACAACCCGGCCGTGGGCGCGATCCTCCACCGCATCGAAACCGACGCGGCTGTTTTCCGGAAGGTCGACGCCCTCGCCGATGATGGCGCGACGGATACGGCTGTAGCGCCCGATATTCGCGCGCGGCAGCAGAATCGACTCCTCCACCTCGCAATAGCTGTTGACGCGTGCGTATGGTGACAGCACGCTGCGGTTCACGCGCCCGCCGGAGACGATGCATCCGGGCGAAACGATGGAATCGGTCGCGACGCCGATGCGGCGGCCACTCTGCGCGAAGACGAATTTGGCGGGCGGCGCCGGAAAGGCGCGGGTACGGATCGGCCAGCGATCGTCGTAGAGGTTGAACTCGGGAGAGACGGCAACCAGGTCCATATTCGCCTCGTAATAGGCGTCGAGGGTGCCGACATCCCGCCAGTAGAGCGCGGCTTTGCGGTTCATGTCGAGGAAATCCCAGGCGACGACCCGCCGGCGGGCGAGGCAGTTGGGCAGGACGTCGCGGCCGAAATCGTGAGACGAAGCGGGACAAGCGGCGTCGGCGAGCAGTTCCTCGATCAGGACATTCGTATCGAAAATGTAGATGCCCATCGAGGCGCTGACTTTGGAGGCATCGAAGGCGGAACGAGCGGGAGCGCCGTGGCGAGGTTTTTCTTCAAACCCGCGGACGCGATAGTCGTCGCCGATGTCGGCGATGCCAAAATGGCGGGCTTCGGAGGGGTTCTCCTGGATCGTCGCGATGGTGACCTCGGCTGATTTTGCAAGATGCCACGAGAGCATATCCCCGTAGTTCATCTTGTATATATGGTCCGCGGAGAGGATCAGGACGTGCGCCGGTTTCTCGGTGACAATGCTCTGCAGATTCTGGTACACTGCGTCGGCAGTACCTCGGTACCATTCCTCGCTGACGCGCTTCATGGGGGGAAGAATCTCGACAAACTCGCCCATAGCGGTGGCGAAGATGTGCCATCCGTCGCGGATATGCCTGTTTAGTTCCAGTGACTTGTATTGTGTTAGGATGAAAATTCTGCGGACATCGGAGTTCATGCAGTTGGATAGCGTGAAGTCGATAATCCGGTAGACGCCACCGAACGGAACTCCTGGTTTCGCGGTATCGCGGGTGAGAGGATGCAGACGTTCACCGGCCCCTCCAGCCAGCAGTATCGCGAGAACATTCACCATAAAAGGGAGTCGAAGAACGGTTTGTGCGGGTTCAGCCGTGGTGGCGGGCCAGGAGATTAAGCGCACGCCCCTTATGCGCGACCGGGTTTGCGGGCTTGACTTTTCGGCTCAGGCCCATATGATATCAGTACCCTGGCTGGGCGAGGCGGGGTTTAATTTGCCGCCTAAGCCACGTAAGGTTGGTTTTTTTGATCGCGCACAAAGGACCTTCGGGCTGTGCGCATTCTATGATCGGTTTGGAGGTGTCGTAAGTTTTGGCTGAAGTGAGACTCCAGGAAGGCGAAACCCTGGAAAACGCCCTCAGGCGCTTCAAACGCAAGGTGCAGCAGGAAGACATCATTAAAGAGGTCAAGCGCCATTCCTTTTATTTGAAGCCGGGGGAGAAATTGCGGGTCAAGCAGGCACTGGCACGCAAACGCAACCGGAAAAAGAGCCGCCGCGAAGTCGAATAGCAAGATAGTAACCGGGGAGCCGGTTGCGCCACTTAGTTGGTGGCGGGCCGGCCTTCGGAGCGTTTGGGCCGGCGCGAAGCGCCCAAACGGGCTGGAGAAACATTGGGCGGGTCCTAACAGGCGGGGCGGAATGGCAACCCCCGCTTCCAATCGCAGGATGGTGCCATGCCAGACTTTCAGGATCGGGTTTTGAAGTGCATGGACTGCGGTGCTGATTTTGTATTTACCGCAGGCGAGCAGCAGTTTTACCACGAGAAGGATTTCAGGAACGAACCGAAGCGCTGCAAGGCGTGCAAGGTGAAGCGGCAGAATAGTCCTTCTGAACGGGGTGGACCGCCGGGAAAAGTGGAGACTTCGGCGATCTGCTCTCAATGCGGCCGGGAAACGACGGTTCCGTTCCGGCCCACCCAGGGGCGCCCGGTGTTTTGCCGGGAGTGCTTCCAGAGCCGGAAGGCGACGGGGGCCAGCGCCTGACAGCCTTTCTGTGTGAAGCCCGCGGGGGCGGTTGGATCGGGACGGCAGGACAGTAAAGAACAGTGGCGGCTTCGCGAACTAATGTTCTGAAAGACCCGGATTCCTGTCTGGAAAACCGCGGGGAATCCCAGGCGGGCCGGGCGTCCGCGGCGCGGACAACTCCCCGTACTTTCATGGATCTCAACGAACCCTCGATCGATCGACTCCGCCTGAAGCTCCGGTACAAGGTGCTGTACCACGTGGGGCACAACTGCGCCGATGTGGACGATCTGGTTCAGGAGAGCCTGGCGCGCTTTCTGCGCGCGGAACAGCGGCACCAAATCCGCAACACGGACGAATTCGGCGCCTTTCTGAACGGGGTCTGCCGTAACGTAATTCTCGAATACCGGCGTCGTATCAAGCGTGAGCCGACGATCGACCCGGACATTCCGATACCCGACGCGGGTGTGCGGCCCGATGCGGAAATCTTCGAAATGCGGGATGCCATCGACAACGGCCTGAAGGAATTAGCCGAGCGCGACCGGGCCATTTTACGGTCGCTTTACCTCGAAGGCAAAGAAAAAGACGAGATTTGCCGGGAATGGGGCATGACGGACGCGCAGTTCCGCGTTGTACTGTTTCGCGCCAAAGAACGCTTTCGCCGCGTGTATGGACCGGAATTGAAACGAAATTCCGGGACCTGACACTCAGTAGGTGGACGGAAATATGGTCTGTAAAAAGGAACCGATAGAACGCGAGCAGGTGATCGCAAAGTATTTATCACGATCGCTCGACTCCGAAGCCGTCGAGGAATTTGAAGGCCATTATCTCGGCTGCGACGAGTGTTTCGACGAGTTGAGACTCAGTGAGCGGATGGCGGCCGACCTCCGCGCTTCGAACCTCGCCTGGAATCAGAACGGCGGCGTGTCAGTGCTGCGCTTCCGCGCGAACGCTGAGCTCACGCATTCCGCGCACGAGCTGGATGAGCTGCGCAAGGAAGTCTTCGAGCAGAGCGATTCCCGCGTGATCATCGATCTGAGCCGGGTAACGCGCATCGACAGCGCCGGCCTCGGCCAGTTGATGAGCTGCTATTCGCACCTGGTGAAGAACCGGGGCGCGCTGAAGATGGTGAATCCGGCGCCGGAGATCAAAAAGCTTCTCGACATGACGGGGTTGAGCACGCTCATCCCGACTTTTCATGACGAGAAGGAAGCCGTCAGCAGCTTCCGCAATTGATAAAAGAAGCTTTCAGTTTCAGTTATCAGTTGCCAGCGAAAGGCCGGGGAAACTGGTATTGACCTTCGACAGCTCTCAATGCAAAACTGATTGAGAGCAAAGAAGCGCGGATCTCACGAACGCTTCAAACACAGACACGGAGGTTGTGGTCATGAAGCGCGGTTTGGTTGTTCTCATTCCTGGTTTTTTCGCCGCCGGAACAATGGATGGCGGCCACGGCGGCACCGAATACGGACACCTTCGTTTACACCCTTAGCCTGCCGTCGGTGACGGCGTGAGTGGAAGACGACAGCGCGTTCACCGACTATCAGTTCTCCTGGGTCGGCCCCCTGAAGTTCAACGCCGCCGATAATTCAGCTTGCCCGACCGTGTGCGGTCCCGTAACGCCCGGTTCGACCGTGACCGAGGGTGAATCGTTCGATACGTTCAGCTTTACTTCCTCCGGCTCGGATGCAGAGGTCGACGTCCTGTTTTCCGATTTCTCGGGCGATACGTTCGACGACAGCAATACGGTGACCTTCAAGTTCGTCGAATCCGATGCGTTCTGGGCGACGCCCGGCTCGGTGACGTCTCCGACGGACGGCAGCGCGTCGTTCGTGATCGGCACCGCGCCTCCTCCGCAGAACCTGCCCAGCGAAATTTCGAGCAGCGACACCGGCAGCCCAATCACATGCATCCATTGCAGCCTCGATATTCAGGACACGCCGGAACCGAGTACTTCCGCGTTGTTCGCGGGCGCACTCGGCGGCCTCGCGCTGCTGCTTCGGAAGCGGTTTCTGAAAGCCTGAAGCGGCTCGGGCCTCGACCCGCCGCCAGTGGCAATTATCGCTCCGTTACCGTCGCGGCACGGTAAGACCTTGAATTTACTGAGTCGCGCACGTCGGTATGCGGTGCTTCGGGGCTTCTGCCATGGGCTTATAGTCCTTTCCGAACGAAAGTCGGAGCGCTTTCGTTATTCTTACAAAGAGTGGCCGAATACGCGATCGAAACCGAAGGTCTGACCAAGGTATTCCGGACCGCATTCTCCAAACGCGAACTCCGCGCAGTCGATAATATCTCGCTCAAAGTACCGGTGGGGTCGACCTACGGCCTGCTCGGACCCAACGGCGCCGGCAAAACCACTTTCGTCAAAATGCTGCTCTCCTGCACGCACCAGACGGCCGGGCGCGCCATGGTGTTCGGCAGGGACACGCGGCACGCGGAAGCCCGGAGGCCGATCGGATATCTGCCCGAAAACCACCGGTTCCCGACCTACATGACGGGATTCGACATGCTCGATTTCTACGGGGCGCTTTCCGGCATGGAAACCGCCGCGCGGCGCAAACGCATTCCGGAGCTGCTGAATCTCGTCGGACTCGAGGACCGCGCGCACGACCTCCGGCTCGGGAAATATTCGAAAGGCATGCTGCAGCGCGTGGGGCTCGCACAGGCGATGATCCATTCGCCGAAGCTGCTGGTGCTGGACGAGCCGAGCGACGGGGTGGATCCGGTGGGGCGGAAACAGATCCGCGACGTGCTGCATGCCCTCGAACAGCAGGGCGTAACCATCTTTCTCAACTCGCACTTGCTGGCCGAAGTGGAGCTGTTCTGCCGCGCAGTGGCGATCATCCAGAGAGGCAAACTGGCGCTGACAGGGACGGTCGAAGAGCTGACCAAAGGCAGCGGCTATCATGTCGAGGGCTATCAGGTGCCGGAGGGAATCGCGAACGAGCTCCGTCTGCGCGCACGCGCATTCAGCGCCGACAACGGCTCGCTGCGGCTCTTGTTCGCCACGCGCGGCGACGCCAACCAGGCTGTCGATCTGATGCGCTCGAACGGCTGTGAAATCGAGTCGCTGGGCAGAACGCGCAGCACGCTCGAAGAGGTCTTTATGAAGACGGTGGAAGGCGGACAGTGAGTACGACGCTCGCTCTGATTCGCGACACATTTCGCGAGGCCTTCGCACGGCGAATCTTCTGGGGATTCTTCGCCTGCTGCAGCGCGCTGTTGCTGTTCCTGATCTTCATCATGCGCATCGACGTGGTGCAGGGCGCGATCGCGACCGTCACAATCTTCGGACGCAGCACGCCCAGCACCGACGTTCAGGGCCTTGTCCAGCAGACTCAGAGCGTGATCGCGATGGTGCTCTACTTCGCCGGCATGGCTCTTTCCGTCTTCGCTTCGGCGGGCCTGGTGGCGGCGGTGTTTGAGCCGGGGCGCATCGAGCTGCTGCTCTCGAAGCCGGTTTCCCGCACGCACCTGCTGATGGGCCGATATCTCGGCAACCTGCTGGTGGTGGCGGCGAATATCGTTTACCTTGTGGTGGGGTCGTGGGTGATCTTCGGCGTGAAGACCGGCGTCTGGGGCGCGGGATTTCTGGTTTCGAGCCTTTGCACGATTTTCATCTTTGCCGTCCTGCTGGCGGTTCTCGTGCTCGTCGGCGTCCTGTGGGACAGCGCTGCGGTCGCCATCATGGTCACGTTCGCGATCATGATTATTACGCCGATTCTGGCGCAGAAATCCCAGATTGAGCGGCTGCTAAGCTCGGAATGGTCCCGCGTGGTGGTAAGAGTTCTGTACTACGCGCTGCCGAAAACTTCCGACGTGAGCCTGATCATCCGGCATATGATTTTGAACCAGCCGATCGATAGCTGGATGCCCGTCTGGAGCACCGCGGTGTTCGGCGCGGTTGTGCTCGGGCTCGGGCTCTGGCGATTTCAGCGGAGGAGTTTCTGATGAAGCGCGTGATAAGCCTGCTCGCTTTCGCCGTTACGCTCGCGGCGCAGCCGCGCATCGACAACGTGCTCGGGAAAATGGTCCCGCCCGGCGCCACCAGTCTGGTCGGCGCTCACATGGACCAGATCAAGCAGACCGCGCTCTACCGTAAGATGCTCGCGAGCGCGAGCCTGACCGAGTTGGATCAGTTCGCCGCCCAAACCGGCTTCGATCCGCGCCGCGACGTGCGCGACCTGCTGTATGTATCGACCAGCGCCGGCAGCGTATTGCTGGCGCGCGGGACGTTCCACCTGAATCCCACGACGCTCAGGAACGCGCGAAGAATCAAGCACGGCCCGTACGAAATCATGAGCGAGGGTAGCGGCGGATTCTGCGTCCTTGATTCGACTCTTGCCGCGGCCGGCGATGTTCCGGTCCTCGAAGCGGCGCTTGACGAATGGACGTCGGGTTCGCACACCGCCGCGCAGCCGCTCGTCGCGCGCCTCGGCAGCGTGAATCCGCAGAGCCAGCTTTGGGGAATTTCGACAGGCACGGGAAATTTCCTCGCCGAACATCCACCGGGAGTCAGCGCGGGAATCGATTTCTCGAAAATCTTCCGCGGCCTGCAGGACACGTGGTTCGAGGCGGACTTCAGCGGCGGCCTGCGCGCCGAAGTGCGCGGCACGGCGGCAACGGAAAAGGACGCACTGAGTCTGCGCGATGCGGTGCGGGGCATTGTCGGCCTCGGCAGACTCAGTGTGCCCGAGAATCAGTCCGAACTGCTGAAGGCCTGGGACGGCATCACCGTCGATCAGCAGGGCCGGTCGATTTCGCTCCACGCCGACATTGCGCAGGACCTGATCGACAAGCTTGTGCAGACGCTGATTACGCCTGCACAGCGCCGCCGGGCACAGTAGATAAGTCGTTGCTGAACCGCGCGCATGAGCAAGCTGTGCCGGGGTGAAGCCCGGCCTGCGGGGACGAGTGCCCGCGCCACGAGGCGCGCTGAATCGGCCCTACCAGTACATGTCGCGGCGCGGGTAGTAACGAGACCGCACTCCCATGAACTGCACCAGCACGATTCCCGATATAAATCCGCCTATGTGGGCCGCATAGGCGACGCCGCCGCTGGCCACCTGCGTGTGCGCAATCGATCCGTACTCGCTGAAGAGCTGCGTGAGGAACCAGTAGATGAGGAAGAATACGGCGGGAATATCGGCCATCGTAACGAAGAAGAACAGGAACACAAGCGTATGGATACGCGCGCGCGGGAACTTGACGAGGTATGCGCCCATCACGCCCGCGATCGCGCCGCTCGCCCCCACGGTCGGAGCGGTCGTATACGCGTTGAAAAATACGTGCGTGATGCCGGCCGTTACGCCGCAAAGCAGATAAAACGCGAAGAATTTCGAGTGTCCCATCGCGTCTTCGAGGCTTCGGCCAAATGCCCAGAGGAACAACATATTGCCGATGATGTGGCTCCAGCCTCCGTGCAGAAACAGCGAGGAAAGGAACGCCACCGGACGAATCTGCGCCGGCACCAGCCCGTAACGGCTGATGAAATACTCCCGCGAGTAGTCATCGAGCGACAGCTCGAAGATGAAAACCAGGGCGCACGCGACGATCAGTAATGTCGTGACGATCGGAGCCGTATAGCTCGGCCGATCGTCTCGCAGCGGAAACATTCAGCCCGCCCGAGCCCTGTCTGACAGCGCCCGGTCTGCTCGCCGGGCCCCGCCCGATCGCAACAATTGATGCACTTCCGCGACGGTCGCAATCCGGCCCCGCGCCCCGTGCGCCGTGCAGTTCAGCGCGGCCATTGCGTTGGAGAATTCGAGCGCGGCGGCAATGGGCATTCGCTGCAAAACAGAATAACAGAAGGCCCCATGGAACACGTCTCCGGCCCCGGTCGTATCCACACAATCGACCGCAAAGGCCGGCGAATAGTGGAAGACGCCATCCGCCAGCGCGAGCGACCCATGCGCTCCCAGCGTCATGGCGGCGATTCGCATGCCGTGCCGGCGCTTAATTTCCCGCAATGCCGCCAGCGGATCGTCGAGCCCCGTCCAGCGGCCAGGGAATTCAGCGCTCGCCACGAGGTAATCGACGAGCGGCAGCACACGCTCGAAGCCGGGATAAATAGTATCGACATCCACCGTCACCGGGATCGAGTGCTCGCGCGCAATGCGGGCGGCGTGCTCCACGGCGGCCGTGTCGTGACCGTCGATGTGAAGCAACCGCGCGCAGGTGATTTGTTCCGGCTTGATCTCGGCCGGCGATATCGCGAGACACTCGGGCCGGCTCCAGAAAACCGTTCGCTCGCCGGTGGATTCGTCGACAATGATGTACGCCGATTGATTCGCGCAGCCTGTCCGCTGCTGGACATGCGCCAGATCGACGCCGCACCCGCGCAGGCTATCCATCTGGATGCGCCCGCGTTCGTCGTCGCCAACCGTTCCGATGTACTTCGCGCGCAGTCCGAGGGACGCACAGGCAACCACCGCGGTCGCCACCTGTCCGCCGGGAGAATAGAACTCGCGCGTGAATGGTGTCTTTCCTCCATAAGCCGGAAAACGCCGGACGGTCAGTACCGTGTCAGTCGCATTCAGCCCGACGCCCACCACGTCGAAGTCAGGCATGGGACGCCCTACTCGATAACGGCCAGCATCGCGCCGGCGTTCACGCTCTCGTTCTCGCTGACCTCGATCGCCGTCACCCGGCCATCGCGCGGCGTCTTCAGTTCGTTCTGCATTTTCATGGCTTCCACTACCATGATCCCCTGTCCCGCGACCACCTCATCGCCTACCGCCACAAGCATACGCACGATCTTGCCCGGCATCGCCGCCGTGAGAGACATCCGGCCGTGCGATCCTGCCGCTTGCTTCGCGCCTTTCCAACGGCGCGGATCGTCGATCTCGAAGGTCAGCGTCTGTCCTGCGATCGTGACTTCGTTTGCGCCGACACGCGCTTCGAACGACGCGCCATTCGCGAGGATTGAGTAAACGCCCGGCTCGACCTCGACAACATCGGCATCGCTCGCTTCGACGATCGTGCCGTCGATCCGAATCGCCGGTTTCACTTCAGGAGATCCTCGCGCCCCGCCGCCAGCCATCCGGAACGATTCGCCTCCACCGGACCTGGTTCCTCCCGGCCGGCGGCCCGCGCCACCGCCTGCGCGGCAACGGCACCTATTTCCGGCGATACCGGCTGCTCCCAATTCACCGTCTTCAGCAGCGCATCCAGATACCCGGTATGCAGATCGCCTTCCCGAAACGCCGGATCTTTCAGGATGACCCTGAACAATGGAATGTTCGTCCGGATCCCCCCGATATGGTATTCGCCGAGCGCCCGCAGCATCCGCTCGATCGACCGTTCGCGCGACTCGGACCAGACCACAACTTTCGCCAGCATCGGGTCATAGTCGAGCGGGACGGTCCAGCCGGGATAGATTCCGGAGTCGAGCCGTACGCCCGGCCCGGACGGCTCCGACAACTGCGCGATGCGCCCCGGCGACGGAAAGAAATTGTTCGCCGGATCCTCGGCATAGATCCTGCACTCGATCGCCGCGCCGCGCAGGGTAATTTCGTCCTGCGTGAACGGCAGCTCGGCGCCAGCGGCGATCTCCAGTTGCAGCCGCACCAGATCGAGGCCCGTGACGAGTTCCGTCACCGGATGCTCCACCTGCAGCCGCGTGTTCATTTCAAGGAAATAGAAGTTGCCGGAATTGTCGGCGAGAAATTCGACGGTGCCGGCGTTGTAATATCCGGCCGCGCGCGCCGCCCGGATGGCTGCGTCGCCCATGCGCTCCCGCAGGGCGGGCAGGCGGGAAACCAACGGCGACGGCGACTCCTCAATCACTTTCTGATGCCGCCTTTGTACCGAGCACTCGCGTTCTCCCAGATGCAGGAGATTTCCATGCCGATCGCCCAGTACCTGAATTTCGACGTGCCGCGCGTTTTCGATCAGCTTCTCGACGTAAATCCGGCCGTCCCCGAAAGCCCGCAGCGCCTCGCTTGAAGCCGCTTCGAAGGCTGCAGGCAGGTCTTCGGCGCGATCCACACGGCGCATGCCCTTGCCGCCGCCGCCCGCGACTGCCTTGAGCATGACCGGCAAGCCGGCATCCCGCGCAAAGGCCGCGGCTTCGCTCGAGGACGTCAGCCCCGACTCCGTTCCCGGAACAATCGGCGCTCCGCCGTCGCTGGCCACCCGCCGCGCTTCCGTCTTCGAGCCCATCAACGCGATGGAAGCGGCCGACGGACCGATAAACACGAATCCGGCGTCCTCACAAGCTTGGGCGAAACGGGCGTTCTCGCTCAGGAACCCGTAGCCCGGATGGATTGCTTCCGCCCCGTGCCGCCGCGCCGCGTCGAGCATGCGCTCGATGTTCAGATAGCTTTCCGAGGAAGGCGCGGCTCCGATGTGCGCCGCTTCATCGGCTTTGCGGACGTGCAGGGCGGCGCGATCCGCATCGGAATAGACGGCTACCGAGCGGATTCCCATCTCCCGCAACGTGCGGATGATGCGCAGGGCGATCTCCCCGCGATTCGCTATCAGAACTTTTCGGAACACTGAGGTCGATTGTAGCCAGTGCTTTGTGGCCCTTTCACGAAAAACGATGGGCTCCGCTACCGGCTCTATACAGCCAGCATCCCCCGATACCGCATTTCCTTCAGATCGAACCGGGCGCGCACCGAATACGCTTCGGTCGCCATCGAGAACGTCACTTCCTTGTCCTCCGGCCCCAGCGGGAGCAATTCTTTCGAGAAGCCGAAGATCAGGACGGTCCTGCCCCGGATCGTATCGATCGCGCCCGCGTCGACGGAATCGTGCCCCTTCGCGAGATTTGCCGAGAGGTTCTCGCGCGTGAGGCCATGGCCTTTCGCGGTCGCGGGCAGGTCGTGAACGCCGATGACATAGTGATTGCTGAAATCGGACGGGAAAGTCGTCCGAAGGACGTCGACCAGCGGCGGTGCGCTCTCCCAGACAACGGTTACTTCCTGAACAGCGACCAGCGGCTCCGGACCCGTGCCCCTTCCACCGCCTCGCCCTCCCCCCACATCCGGTCCGAAAGTCCCGGTGCTGCCTTTGTCACGGCCCGGTTTGGGCAGAACCCTGGCTTTGGTTGCCCACGGCGATCTGGTAGCCAACTGCAGGATTTCGTCGCTTGTCCACTCCGCCGGGTCTTTTTTGTTCCAAAAGCCGGAAGCGGCCAGAAGATGCCCTCCGGCGCCCGCAAACAAGGCTCCGGCTGACACCTGAACCAGCCGCCAAACCCAACGCCGTCTAGAGAAAATCCCCATAATCCATTAAACGCATGCCGGTCGCCATACGGATATAACGAAACATGCCCGCCCCAGCCCGGGTTATATTTATTACCTATTTACTTGCCCCAGGCTCTCAGTCAACGCTAGATTTGAACCGGTGTCCAGTTTAAACGCCAATCCGCCCGGCCGAACCGTTCTCGTAGTAGACGACGAGCCGGATGTCCTTCGCCTGATTCAGTCGATCCTGACAGAGGAAGGCTACAAGATCATCGTGGCGCATAATGCCGAAAGCGCTATCAAGACATTCGAGCAGCTCTCGCCGCCACCCGACCTCCTTCTTACGGATGTCGTGATGCCCGGTATGAGCGGCCCGATGCTGGTCGATCACCTGCTCGGCCTTCAACCCGACCTCAAAGTATTATTCATGTCGGGCTTCGACGATCGTCAGGTAGTGCAGCGCTACGTCGTCGAAAAGGGCTTTCGTCTGATCCCCAAGCCTTTCACAGTCAAGAAGCTGCGGGCAACCATCGATGCGACGCTTGCGGGCTCGAAACCGCCATCGCCGCCGGAGCAGCCGAGCTGAAGCAGACCGGGATCAGCGCTCGTCGCTGGTTTGTTTCCGGGCGCGTGCAGGGAGTCGGCTTCCGCTGGTTCGTTGAAAACGCCGCCAACCAGATCGGACTGCGAGGGTGGGTCCGCAACGAGGATGACGGCCGGGTGCAGGTCTACGCCGTCGGAAACGCCGAGTCGCTCAATCGTCTTGCGGCGCTCTTGCATCGCGGTCCGCGCATGGCCGAGGTGCGCGGGGTTGAAGAGCAGGAAGCGCCCGTGCAACAATTGAATTCCTTTCGCGCGCAATAATCTGCGTCGCTCTCGCCAAGCGCACAGGCCGCAGGTCCGTTGTGCGCGCTAAAGCAAATTGGCAATGAACCATCTCAAACAGCTAATCCGCGAGATCCCTGACTTCCCCAAAGCCGGAATCCTCTTTTACGACATCACCACGCTGCTGAAGGACAAAGACGGCCTGAAGGGGATTATCGACGGACTCAAGGACCGTTATAAGGGCATGGGCGTAGACGTTGTACTGGGGATCGAGGCGCGCGGGTTCATTTTCGCCCCGGCTCTCGCCTACGCGCTTGGGGCCGGGTTTGTCCCGGTTCGCAAGCCGAAGAAGCTCCCGGCGGTGTGCGCCCGGGTGACTTACGACCTCGAATACGGTTCGGACACCCTCGAAGTCCACAAGGACGCCATTCCCGAGGGTAGCCGCGTCCTGATCGTCGATGACCTGCTGGCGACTGGGGGAACTGCCAGAGCAACCTGCCAGCTTGTGGAATCGCTGGGCGGCGTGGTCACCGGAGTGGCGTTCGTCGTCGAGCTGACATTCCTCGGCGGCCGCCAAAAGCTGGACGGGTACAACGTGTTCTCTCTGCTTCAGTACGAGAAATGAAAGCAGTCCAGGTCCCGGCATTTGCCAAACTGAACCTCGGCCTGCGCATTCTCTACAAGCGCGCTGACGGCTACCACGAACTTCGCACGGTTTTCCAGACAATCTCGCTTGCCGATCGGCTCGATATCTCGTTCACGCCCGCGCGGGCGACCAGTGTCCGCATCGAGGGGATGCCCGAAATCCGGGATAATCTTGTCGAGAGAGCCACGAGGCTCGTATTGGAAGCACTTAAGATTCACGGGGATGCATCGTTTATTATAAAGAAGAACATTCCCACTGGCGCGGGGCTGGGGGGCGGTTCCTCCGACGCCGCCGCAGTGATCCTGGCGCTGCCGGTTCTGGCGGGGAAGGCCTTGTCGCAAAAGCAATCCCACCACATCGCAAGCGAACTGGGCAGCGACGTCCCTTTTTTCCTGCAGGGCGGGTCGGCTCTGGGCCTCAGCCGTGGGGAAGAACTCTATCCTTTGCCAGACTCGGCCCCGGCGCGGTGTCTGATAGTGGCTCCGGCAATCCACTCCTCCACCGCCGAAGCCTACCGCGATCTCTCCCCGCGATTGACATCAATTCCGTTACAAAATAAACTGGATAGTTTCCAGAAAGAGATTTGGCGGAGGGAGGCGGAAAGGGGTCTTTCCGGCTTTGAAGAAGCGGGGAACGACTTTGAGGAAGTCGTTTTCGCCCGCCACCCGCAACTGAAACGGATCCGGCGGCAGATGGAGCGCTTTGGCGCGAAACCTGCGGCGATGACGGGCAGCGGATCCTCGATCTTCGGTATTTTTAAAGAAGCCGGACAACTCGAGCGCGCGGCAGAGTTCTTTCGGGCGGAAAATTCCAGCTTGATCCATGCAGTGTTCCCGGTTTCGTTCGTCAGCCGCGCTCAATATCGATTCGCCTGGAGACGGGCGTTAAAACTCCACGTCGAAGGGAATCAATGGCCTCCCCGAAGCCGATACGCCCCAAGCCGGTCCGCGCGATGAATCCCGATCGCATCAAAATCTTTACCGGTGGCGCTAATCCGACGCTTGCCGAGGAAATCTGCCAGCAGCTCGGCCTTGACCTCGGGCTAATGAAGCTCAAGCGCTTTTCCGACGGCGAGATCAATCTGCAGATTCTCGAAAATGTGCGCGGGGCCGATTGCTTCGTCATCCAGCCCACCTGCACGCCGGTCGACACGCACCTGATGGAGCTCCTGATCATGATTCAGGATCTCAAGCTCTCGTCGGCGGAGCGCATTACCGCGGTGTTACCCTATTATGGATACGGTCGTCAGGACCGGAAGGATAAGCCTAGGGTCCCGATCTCGGCCAAGCTCGTAGCTTCACTCCTCGAAACCGCCGGTGCGGATCGTGTCATGGCTCTGGATTTGCATGCGGCGCAGATTCAGGGTTTCTTCGATAAACCGGTGGATCATTTGTTCTTCCGTCCGGTGACGATCGATTATTTCAAGCCGCAGAATATCGCCGACCTGATCGTGGTTTCACCAGACGCGGGCGGTGTGGAGCGGGCCCGGTCGGTCGCCAAGCGCTTGAACGCGCCTCTGGCGATCATCGATAAACGCCGGGAAGAAGCGAATGTCGCCGAAGTGATGAATGTAATCGGCGAGGTGAAAGACCAGAACTGTTTGATCGTGGACGATCTGATCGACACCGCCGGCACTCTGGTGAAAGGCGCGGAAGCGTTGATGGAGCACGGGGCAATCAGTGTTACGGCCTGTGCGACGCACGCGGTGTTGTCGGGTCCGGCAGTGGAGCGGATCCAGAGTTCGGTGATCAAGGAAGTGGTCGTATCGAATTCGATTCCTCTTTCCGAAGAGGCGAAGCGATGCGGAAAGATTCGGACGCTGTCGGTGGCGCCGCTGCTGGCGCGGGCCGTGCAATCGATCCATGAAGAGACGTCGATCAGCGTTCTGTTTGTGTGATGTGGTACGCAACCCACGACCTGGCCTCACGGTCAGAACGGACTTGCGAACGAAGGAGATGAGAAGTTGAGAATCGAAACGGTAGTCACCGCCGAGGCGCGCGAAAGCCGCGGCAAAAACGAAGCGCGGCGCCTCCGCGTCAGTGGCCGCATTCCGGCAGTCATCTACGGAGCGTTTCAGGACCCTCGCGCCGTCACCGTCAACCCCAAAGACATCCTGCGCATTATCCGCAGCAAGACGGGTCACAACTCGATCTTCGACGTGGAAGTATCCGGGGCCGAGAAGACGCCGGTCATCGTCGCGGACGAGCAGTACCATCCCGTCAAGGGCACCCTGATGCACATCGATCTGAAGCGCATCGACCTGACCCGCAAGCTGCGCGTTTCGATCCCGGTGCACGTCACCGGCGAAGCGAAGGGCGTGAAGCAGCAGGGCGGCGTGCTCGATATCGTCACCAAGGCCATCGAAATCGAGTGCATTCCGGACGATATTCCGGATCGCTTCGATGTCAATGTCTCCGAGCTGATGATCGGCAACAACATTCGCGTTTCCGATCTGGCGGTGAAGGAAGGCGTCCGCGTCCTGACATCGCCCGATGTCGTGATCGCGCACGTGGTCGGCATCAAGGAAGAGGCTCCGCCGCCTGAGGCCGAGGCCGCTGCCCCCGCCGAGCCTGAACTCGCGAAGAAGGGTAAGAAAGAAGAGGGTGAGGCCGCGGCTCCGGCGGCGGATAAGGGCAAGAAGAAATAGCCGGGAATGTTCCTGGTGGCCGGCCTGGGTAATCCCGGCGAGGAGTATGCCGCGACACCCCACAATATGGGCTTTCTCGTGGTAGACAGACTCGCGGCGCGACATGGTATCCGCATGACGCGCAGGGAATGCCAGGCGCTCATCGGCCAGGGGAACATCGGCGGCAAACCAGTGCTTCTTGCCAGGCCACAAACGTATATGAATCTGAGCGGCGTCGCGATCAAGCCTCTGATGGAGCGGAATGAGATTCCGCCGGCGGACCTGATCCTCGTCTATGACGACCTCGATCTGCCGTGGGGCAATCTCCGCGTGCGTCCGAAGGGCTCGGGCAGCACCCACAACGGGATTAACGATGTGATCGAAAAGCTCGGAACGCAGGATTTTCCACGAATTCGGCTGGGAGTGCATCCCGGCCATCCTTTGCCCTCCGGCAAAGATTTCCTGTTGTCGCGTTTTACTCGACAGCAAACCGAGACATTGGATTCGTTCGTCGACCTTGGGGCCGACGCGGCGGAATCCGTAATTGCTGAAGGCGTCGAAAAGTCCATGGCGAAATTCAATCGTCGCGTCCAAGGCGCAACACCAGAGGAGAGCGCATAGAGCGAAGGCTCCGTTATGCGCGATTAAAAAAGAATGAGAATCTACGAGAATCTGTTCATCGTGAAACCCGATGCGACAGAAGAAGAGATCGACCATCTCGTCGACCAGATGTCGAAGAGTGTCACCACGGCCGGTGGCACGATCGACAAGGTGGACAAGTGGGGAAAACGGCGGCTCGCGTACCGCATCGAGAAGAATCGCGAAGGCAGCTATATCCTGATGCAGTTCACCGCCGAACCGGCGACGGTGAGGGAATTCGAGCGCCGTCTGCGCGTGCAGGATTCGGTGATCAAGTTCATCACCGTTCGCATCGATGAGACGCTGAAGCGGCTCGAGAAGCGGAAGAAGGAACGCGAGAAGCGGGCACATCGGCGTCCGCAACCAGTGGCGCCTCAACCCTCCCTTGCGCAGGCGATGCTCGGTGGCGGAGAAGGCGCGGCCCACCCATTGCCTGGAGCGCCGATGCCCGCCCCGCCCGCGCACCCGGCGCCTGGCGCGGCATCTGCTGCACCCGCTGCACCCGCTGCCGAACCAGGTCCCAAAGTGGATCAGCCCACAGAGTAGGTCGTTAAGGAGATTCTCGTATCATGCCTGAACAAAGAGGTGGAAGACCGATCGCGGCGTCCCAGCGCCCGACGGGCGGCGACAAGGCCGCGGCAGTCGGAAAGAAGCAATACTTCCGGCGCAAAAAAGTTTGCCGTTTCTGCGTCGAGAAGATCGACGATATCAATTACAAGGACGTTCGGATGCTCCAGGCGTTCATCGCCGAGCGCGGTAAGATCGTGCCCCGGCGCATCTCGGGCGTATGCGCGCCGCACCAGCGCCGTCTGACGGATGCCATTCTCAAAGCGCGCAACATCGCCCTGCTGCCTTACGCGGCGGCGGTGTAGGAGATTCGACCCATGGAAATTATTCTCAGGGAAGATATCGACAAGCTCGGCGCGCGCGGCGATGTGGTTAAGGTCGCGCCGGGATACGCGCGCAACTTTCTGCTGCCGAGAAAACTCGCGGTCGCCGCAACGGACGCGAACCGCAAGATTGTCGAGCAGGAACGCCAGGCTCACCTCCGCAAAGAAGCGAAGCTGGTCGGCGAAGCGCAGGAACTGGCGAAGCTGGTCGGCTCGGTGACAGTGACGATTCCGCGCAAAGCCGGCGAGAACGATCAGCTCTTCGGCTCGGTAACGGCGGCGGATATTTCCGACGCGCTCACGGCGCAGCACTACAATGTCGAGCGGCGGAAGATCCAGATGGAAGAGCCGATCCGGACATTGGGAGAGCACAAAGTCTCAGTCCGGCTGCATCGCGAAGTGTCGGCGGAAATTACCGTCAACGTCACGCGCGAGGAATAGGCGGGGGATTTACCGGCCGTGGCGCGGACACTCGTGTCCGCCGCGCCCGGTCATCCCCTTCAGGAATGCCGGCTCGGCAATCATGCCGGCGCTTCTTACGCCGGCTAATCCGCATCGAGTTCCCACTTCTCCGAGAGCATCCGCGCGTACTCCTCCGAGGCGTAAATCTCGAAGTGACAGAGCGAAGCATCCAGCGGCAGGAACGCCTGCGAGTGCTGATAGCAGATGTACGCGTGATCGGCGTAACGGTGGTAGTTCCGCAGGAAGATCGGCGACAGCGTTTCTTCCGCCGGCGGCTCCGCGAAAAGGCTGTGGATGCCGATGGCTCTCGAAAATACCGCTCTGCGGTCGGCAACCCCCCAGGCCTCCAGCTTCAGCCGCACCGAATGCGGCGGGCTTTCCACCACCAGCGCAGCGAAGCTCTGTTCGACAATGCGCTCGTCCGCGCCCTCGACGCCCTGCAGATGTCCAACACATTGCTGCATCCAGCGGAAAATATCCTTGCCCAGAAAAAGCAGCATGCGGATTTCCTGATAGCGCCCGGCGAGCACCCGGCGCTGCAAAGCCGTCCGGTCCTCGCGGGATTCTACCAGCCCCTGCAGCGCAAGCGAGGCGCGCGAGCCTTCCAGCAGCGCATCGCTGCCCTGCCCGCCGCTGAAAGGATGGAGGATCAGCGGAGGCAATCCGGCCAGCCGGTTTGTTTGTGTTGTCATCGTGCCGTCGATGGGCAATTGGACTCTCCAGCGGTCGCGCAACGACTGGCGTACTGTGCGCTCCTGAGGATTCATCGGCGCTTCGCGCCCCAAACTGTAGGGGACCCTGCGCCCTGCAGTCTATCGCCCGCGAGTGGCGCGCCGCGATTCGGGCGCCGCCAGTGTGAATGAAAAAATCGATCCGCCACCGGACCGCGGCCGCACCCAGATCTTTCCCTGGTAATGGTTTACCACACGCGCGCAAATGGAAAGTCCGATGCCGTTGCCGGGCAGCTCGCGTCCGTGCAGGCGCTTGAAAATTCCGAAAATCTGCTCCTGATATTCGACCGGAACGCCGATGCCGTTATCGGCTACGCTGACGATCCACTCTTCGTCGCCGGGGCGCGCGGAAACGTGCACTTCAGGCGGGTCCGCGCCGCGATACCTCAGCGAATTGCCGATCAGGTTTTGCAGCACCTGCAGCAGGTGGATCGGGTGCATGGGCAGCGGGGGCATGATCTCCCGCGTCACGTGCGCCTGTGTTCTCGCGATCTCCACGCCCAGATTTTCAACCACCTCGTCGAAGACACGGTTGGCATCCGCGCTTTCCGCCGTCCGATCGTTCGCACCCGGGTCGTCGAGCGAGCGGGTAAAGGTGAGGAGATCACGCGTGAGCGTCTGCATCCGCTGCGCGCCTTCGGTGGCTACTTTGATGAAATGGTTGGCTTCCGCATCCAGCCTGTCGTGATACTTCTCGGCGAGCAGCTCGATGTAAATGGCGACGTTGCGGATCGGCTCCTGCAGGTCGTGCGCGGCAGCGTAAGCGAACTGTTCGAGCCCGGCATTGGCGTCACGCAGAGACGCCTCGCTCTCGCGCAGCGCCGTCTCGGTCGCCTTGCGGCTGGTGATGTCGCGATAGTTGAAAGTGACTGCCTCGATATCCGGTTCCTGCAGAAGATTCGAGCCGGTGGCCTCGATCCAGCACCAGTGGCCGTTGCGGTGACGGGCGCGGAATTCGAGATCAAGCGGCGTGCGCGGCCGGTTCAGAATGGCGTTCATCGTCCGGTGTACGGTTTCGCGGTCGGCGGGATGAATGAAGTCCGCGCTCTGCCGTCCCGTCATGGCATCGGGCGTGTAGCCGAGAATGCGCGTTGTGGACGGGCTCGCGTACAGAATGTGTCCCTGCGGATCGGTAAGCGCGATGGCGTCAGCGCTGTTCTCCACGAGCGCGCGAAAGCGCTTTTCGTGATCGTAGTGACGCCGCGCGCGCACCAGTATTTCTTCGGCCGGGCCTGGAAGGTTTTCACGCAGCCACAGGATCTTCGCCTCGCCTTCCGGGAGCCCGGATTTCGGGGCGCCGTCCCAGCTCCGGAAAACATCCGGGCTGGCCCGTTCGATGGCGGTTTCCACCGTGCTGCTGTCGCCGGAAGCAAGCAGATGGGTATGCGATCGGATTACATCGGCGGCGGCCGCCGAATGAAATTCAGGACCGAACACGTCGATCGGATAGGCGCAGAACAACTGGAAATTGCCCGCGGCGAGCAGAGCGTTCCAATAGTCCTCAAGCTGGTTCGCCGTCGCGAAATCGTTCGCCGCCCAAAGCAGCGCGACCACTTCGCCAAACACGCGGCACGGAGCCCCGGCGCGGCGCGCCTTTACCTGCCCGATCGCCTCTCCGACGATCTTTTCGAAGCGGTCCCAGTTAAGACCGCCGGCCAGAAGATTTGAAAGGAGCGTCTGTGCATCCAGAAAAACGAGCTGACTGGCGGCTTTCGCGTTCGCCAAAACGCGGGCTTCCGTGCCCGTGAGAACATAGCGCTCGAGAGCGGCCTGATGCTCCTGTGTGGAAATCACCAGGACGCCTTCACCCCGATCCAGACCTTCCCGGATATATTCGCCGACATTTCTGATCAGATAGTGCGCATCGGCCGAGTAAAACTGCAGACAATGCGCGGGATGCGCCGGCGGGGCGATGGGACTTTCTGCGGTAGATACTTGTGTTTCAATTGTTTGCGCGCCCGCCGCCATGGGAATCCTGAATAGGCGTCAGCACGTCGCATACCACTGGACGGTGGCCGATATCAGGCCACTTATTTGCGCTCGGTCAGCAGTACTTTTGCTTTCAAGCTCTGGTCTTTGCGGAGCACTTCGACGTCGACTTCATCACCCGCTTTGTGGGCGCGCAGCGCGTACGTGAAATCGTAGAGATTTTGAATCGGATCGGCGCCGAACTTCACCAGGATGTCACCCGCCTTCAGGCCGGCTTTCGCCGCCGGCGATCCCGGCGTGATGTCGGCGAAGCGTACGCCGCGCGGCGGCTCGGCGAAATCGGGAATGCTGCCGAAGTACGGGCCATAGCCTCCCCCGCCGCCGGAGCTCGAGATCGCGCCGGAGTGCGGATTTTCCTTCTCCTCGACCCGCACGAATTTCGGCGGCTCGTTTTCCGTATCGAGCTGGCCGGCCACGTCTGCCACCAGTTGCAGAACCTCCACGGCGGATTTCGCGTCGATCTTGTCCCATGTGTCGCTGGGCTTGTGATAATCGGCGTGCAATCCGGAGAAGAAGAAAAGCACCGGCACCTGCTTCGCGGTGAACGACGTATGATCACTCGAGCCGTAGCCGCTGTTATCGGAGTAATCGACGTGCAGCGCCGGAAAATGCCGCGTGGCTTCGTCAAGATCCTTGCGAAGTGTCGTGCCCGTTCCGACGCCGCCCACGTACAGCTTCCCATCGCGCACGCGGCCGATCATATCCATGTTGATCATGGTGACGGCCTTCGCCAGCGGCAGCTCCGGATGATTCGCATAATAGCCGGACCCGAGCAGTCCCAATTCCTCGCCCGCGAAAGTCATGAAGACGATGCCGCGTTTCTGCTTCGGCAGTCTGGAAAAATAGCGGGCCAGCTCGATCACGCCCGACGTGCCCGAGGCATTGTCATCCGCCCCGGGATGCACCGTGCCCGCGAGCGATGGCGCGAGCGAGAACTGTCCGCCGAGGCCGAGGTGATCGTAATGCGCGCCGATGATCAGGTATTCGTCCGTCTCGCCCGGCAGATAGCCGACGACATTGTGCACGGTCTTGACAACGCGCTCGACATCCACCGTCTCCCGCACTTCGACGCCCGGCAGCGCAAACGAGCGCGGCTTCGCATCGCTGTCGATTTCCTTCTCGGCTTCCATCAAATCTTTGCCCGCGGCGCGGAACCACGGCTCGACCTGGCTCTCCTTCACCTGCACGAACAAAATGCCCGCGTCGTTCGGACCGGCAGTGGCGCCGAAGGCTTCCAGCTCGTCGTTATCGGAGGCCGCGATTTTGTCCGAAGGCTCGGAGGCCTTCGCCGGATGATTGAAGCGGTCCGCGATCAGGATCACGCCGGCGGCCCCGTGCTTCCGGGCGTTGGATGCTTTGCTGTAGTACTGCGAATGATCGGTGTAAATCTTGCCTTCGAAGACGCTCTTTTCGTCGTATTCCTGCGGCTCATGCGCCAGCACGACGACGAACTTGCCATGGACGTCGACGCCCGCGTAGTCGTCGTAGTTATATTCGGGCGCGGTGATTCCATATCCGGCGAAGACCACGCCGCCGGCAGCCTTGCCATGCGCGGAGAAATTGAACGGAACGTAATCGCTCTTGAGCTGAAGCGACTTCGTGCCGCCGCCCGTTGTCGAGTCGAAGCGATTATTCTTCCCGAGCTTCGCGCTGGTCGTGATCTCGAAGGCCTGCAAATAACTCTTTCCGTCGAGCGGCTTCAATCCATCGGATTTGAATTGCGCCGCGATATACTGCGCCGCTTTCTCGAGCTCCGGCGAGCCGCTTTCACGGCCTTTCATTTCCGGAGACGCGAGGTATTTGATATGGCCGAGATACCGCTCCGCGCTGAAATCCGGCGCACTCGCCGACAGCACGGCCGCGGCCGCCGCGAATACAAGAACAACAGGCCGGCGCAATGTCATGATTGGTCTACTTTTTCAAACCTGTCGGCGCGGTCTGGGGCGCCATGCCCGGCATCGGCAGGCTGATGCTGCAGCCGCAGTCTTCGCCCGCATTCTTCGCCGTCTTCTGATAGTCGATCTCGAAATCGATCACGCGCTTCACATCGTCCCACTGGACCGCGCCCACCATCCGCCGGCCATTCACAAACAGCGTCGGCGTCGAGTTCACTTCGAGCGATCGGCCTTCGGCCTTCGTGCGGTCCACTTCGGACTCGGTGGCGCGCGAGTCCATGCACTTTGAAAGCTGCGGGCCGTCGATGCCTTTGTCTTTGACGAAGCTGAGGATCTTTTCTTTCAGGTTGTCTGGCTTGATGTCGTCCTGCGCGCCGAAGATCCAGTCGTGATAATTCCAGAAAGTGCTGGCGTTCTGGTGGAAGATACAGCGGCCCGCGATGGCCGCGTCTTTCGCCCAGGGGTGAAGCGTTTCGAGCGGATAGTCCAGATAGTAAAAGTGCACTTCCTTCGGATACGCGGCGGCCAGCTTCTCCCGCAGCATCTTCGCCTCTTCGCGGCAGTAGGGGCACTCGAAATCGCTGAATTCGACCATGACCACCGGAGCTCCAGCCGTTCCAAAACTCGGCTGGAAATCGGTTTTGATTTTTTCGAGATCGTCCTTGAAAGGATTCTGGCCGAGGTCGAATACCGTCCCGCGGATGATTTTCTGGCCATCCGCGGACACATAGAAGGTTTCCGCCTGGCTGGAATCGCCCTGCGATCCACGGATGTTCACTTCGTAGAATCCCGGCATCGGACCGGGCTTCGGGTCGGACACTTCGATCGCGATCGGCGCCGGCCACACAAAAAGGTGGCGGATATAGGCTTCAAGCTTTGCTTTGTCAATGTTAGGCTTCTCTGCCGAACTTTTGGACGGGCTTTGGGCCAAAAGCGCAGTGGCCGCTGCGAGGACAACTGTGAGTTTTCGGAACATAGGGCGATGTCAGAGCCGGAATCTTCTGAGACGTATTATATCCGCCGATTGGTACCGGCCCGCGCAGTGAGTTGCGCCGGGCCCTTCTGCAAAATCCTGTAAACGTTGCGTAAAACTTCCCATTTTTCGTAACCGAGGGCCGGCAAATTCTGCCAGACTGGGTTGACAGCGAACCAAACCATGAGTCCTGGCGTCTTAACGTTGACGATGCGTCGCTGTGATAAACTCCAAACAGAAAATGGAAGGCGGAGTTTCCTTCCAGAATCGGAAACGGAACTGCATGTACTTCCGTCATTCAGGGAGAACCTGGCTTTGCTCAGGGAGACACCTTTGACAGGACTGGTCGACCGAAATGGCTGAAGGTCAGAATTACGATCCGGCTCAAACCGCCGCTCACGACGCCAGCGGCGCCGTGAAGATGCGCACGGACATGGACGACCATCTGTCGCGGCTTTTCGCGGCGGACAAGGCCGAGATTCCCTGGTTCATTTCCCTTTATCAGAGCATCCGGGAGTTGATCAAACCCGAGAAACTGCCCCCGCTCGAGCTCACTTCAAAGCCCGTTGCCGTAAAGAGCATCTGGGGCCTCTACGCAATCAATCCGAAGTCTTTTTATTCCTCGACGACGATTCTCGGATCCATTTTTTTGCTGATGATGTTCGCCTTCACCAACGCGACCGTGCAGCAGAAAATCAAGCAGTCGATGAATTTGATCGATCCGAACATCAAACCCTACATCGCTCCCGAAAAGCCCAAGGTGGCGCAAGGCGGAGGTGGCGGCGGCGCGCGCGAAGTCGCTCCGGTGACGAAAGGCCAGGCGCCCAAACCGTCTCTCAAGCAGTTCACACCTCCCATGATCGTGAAGGAGCCGCCGAAGCTGGCGATGACCCCGACGATTATCGCGCCTCCCGACGCTGTGATTCCGCAGAACAACCTGCCGAACTGGGGCGATCCGCTGGCCAAACTCACCAACATGTCGAACGGAAGCGGGTTCGGCGGCGGCATGGGTAACGGCAGCGGCGGCGGACTGGGCTCCGGCAACGGCGGCGGCTTCGGTCCCGGCTCCGGCGGCGGCATCGGCGGCGGCGTTTTCAAAGTCGGCGGCGGCGTGAGTCAGCCATCCGTGATCACCAAGGTCGATCCGGAGTATTCGGAAGAAGCCCGCAAGGCGAAGTACAGCGGTACGGTGCTGCTGGCCGTCGTGGTCGATGTTGAAGGCCACGCTCGCGACATTCATGTCGTGAAGAGCCTCGGCATGGGCCTCGACGAGAAAGCCGTCGAAGCGGTCGAGAAGTGGAAGTTCAAGCCGGGTATGAAGGGTGGCCAGGCGGTGAACGTCCGCGCCACGATCGAAGTCAACTTCAGACTGCTTTAACGCAGGCGCTCCCATCTTCACCGTCCACGGCTTGCCGTAAGCTGCGATATCCATCTGCCCGACACGCCTCCACGAGAAGCGCTCGATGACGCGCAGGAACGGGACCATCAGTTCAGCCTGGGCAGCGCTATAACCGGAATATTCAGGAGAATAAGAACGTTACCTGCCGCTCCCTCACCCGTCGCGGTTCAAAAGATGGCTGCTGATTCTGAAGCAGTTTCTGAACCGCGCGCGTCAGCAGCGGCAACGTGAAGCCCCTTTTCAGGCTGATGGGATTTGCGAATTACCCTACTTCCCGACCATGTGCTTCGGATCGCGGTTGTTCTCTTCGCAAATACTCTCGATCAAATCCGTATCCGGCAGCAGCCGCCACGCCATCTTCACCGTCCACGGCTTCGCATATGCTTGCGGATCGTCGATCGTCACCTCGATATCCATGTGGCCGACGCGCGGCCGCGAGAAGCGCTCCACCACGCGCAGGTGTTCGGTCCCCGGCAGTCCTTTCATGTCGAGCCATGTTCTGCCGTTCTGCCCGATCGTCTCGACTACGAACACGTCCTTGTCCCAGTGACCGATGGAATAACCCATCCACGTGGGCTGCGGATCTTTCGGCAGCGGCCGCCCATCCGTGAAAATCTGCCGGTAGATCGTGCGGGACTCGTGCAGCAGCAGCGTGAGATCTTCTGTCTCGACCAGCTTGAGGCCATCGGGAATATTGTCTTTTTCCGGAATGCCCGACGGCAGGCAGTAAGCGCCGGGATGGTCCTTGCCGTTATTGTCAATACGCTGGTTATAGAGGTCGCGTCCCCACGGCGTCAATGGGATTTCTTCGGGCTTGTAGTCAGCCGCGAGATTGAGCAGATACTTCGTCGGATCTTCCGGTAGCCAAAAGCCGGAAAGGTCGGGCTTGCCGTAGGTTGTGCGCGGCGCCGGCGCCTTCATGTCGACCTTGCCATCCGCCGTGCGCGGCACATGTTTCCACGGATAAGGGTCCCACTGCGCCTGGGCCGCTGTCGTGAACGCCGCAAACGAGGCAATGGCCACGAGAGTACGTGATTTGTTCATGCGAATCCTCCGCCGCCGGGGGTTTCGATCAAAGCTGACGCGCCACGGCGGCTGAAAGAAGAGTCTACTCCTGTTTGGGCAGACTGAAGTAAAACGTCGAGCCGGCGCCGGCTTCCGACTCGACCCAGATCCTGCCGCCGTGCGCTTCGACGATCCTTCGCACGAGCGCGAGTCCGATTCCCGCGCCCGGGATGTCGTGCCCGTGCAGGCGGTTGAAGATGGTGAAGATGCGGGCGCGAAATTCGGGCTCGATACCGATGCCGTTGTCGCGCACCGCGAAGATCCAGTCATCACCCCCATCGCGCGCCGAAATGTCGATCTCCGGCGGAACACCCGGTTTCCCGTACTTGATCGCGTTACTGATCAGATTCTGGAAGACGTATTCGAGCTGCTCGTTCGCGGTTACTACCGGAAGCGGCTGGCGCGAGGTGATGCGCGCCCGGCTCGCCTGAATGGTTGTCTCGAGGGCCGCCATCACGCGCTGGATGATTTCCTCCGGCGCCGTCGGCGATATCTTCTGGTCACCCGCGCCGGCCTGCGCATACCGCAGCAATCCATCGATGAAACCGCGCATCTTGATCGCACCGTCGGAAATGAACTGCAGACTGTGGGCAATCTCGGGGTCCCGATTGGATTCCGGATTTTCGTCCATGCGCAGATTCAATAACTCGACGTACGACGAAATGGTTCGCAGCGGTTCGTTGAGGTCGTGCCCGACGCGATACGTGAACCAGCGGAGCTCCTCATTCGACTTCCGCACTTCCTCTTCCGCGCGCCGCGCTCGCAGGAACGCGTTCACAGTCGCCAGCAGGACCGCCGGCTCGACCGGTTCAAGCAGATAACCGTCGGCGCCCGAATTGAGTCCGCTCACCTGGTGGTGCGTCAGTATCGACGAAGCCGAGATATGCAGAATCGTGATGGCCGAAGTCTGCGGATTATCGCGCAGCCGCCGGCAGACTTCAAAACCGTTGATATCCGGAAGATTCACGTCGAGCAGGATCAGCGGCGGTCTCTCCCGCTCGGCCATGTCGAGAGCTTCCCGGCCGGTCGAGGCTTCCATGACCCTGAACCCAGCCTGTTTGAGCAGCTTCGTACGTGCATACCGGCCCGGGACGTAATCGTCCACATTGACAATGAGCGTCTCGGCAGTGTTTGTATCGGTCATTAGTTGCGGCATATGGGTTTATCCGGCATCGGGTTGCCCAGCGTAGTTGCCCGGCGCGACATCATTCAGCAACGCTGAGTTTACACCCGCGCGCTCCCGGCTGCGGCGCACCGCCTCGCCAAGAATCGATGAGCTTAGTTTGTCTTTGCGAATGATATCGGCGCCCCGGTTCACCAGGCGCTGGCGGTCCGATTCCTGCAGGCTGCGGGAGGTTACGATCACGACCGGAATATTGCCGGTCTCCGGTTTCCCCTTCAGTTGGTCGAGCACTTCAAATCCTGTCATGTCCGGCATACTCAGATCCAGAAAAATGAGGTCCGGATGGCTCGCGGCAGCCCGCATAATGCCGGGCAGCCCCGCGCTCTCTTCGATGATCATGACCGGCAGGTTCCGCAGGTGTTGCCGCAGCAGATACCGGTCCACATCGTTATCGTCGATGATCAGCACACGGGTCAGGCTGGCATCGCCGGTCAGGGCCGCTAATTGATTCAGAAGGTCGGCCCGCTCGATGGGTTTTACGAGGTATGCGTCAGCACCCAGATGAAAACCCTTCGCCTGCTCCTCGATCGTGCTGGCCACGATGATGGGCACGGCGCGCGTCCGCGGATCTTTCTTGAGCGAGGCCATCAGTCCCCACGTGTCCTCTGAACGCAATACGATGTCGAGAATAATCGCGCAGGGCCACGATTTTTCTGAAACTTCGATGTGCTCCAGCGCTTTCTCCGCTTCGCGGGTGGTGGCCGCCGCGACCATTCGGAAACCGGAGTCCCGGAAATAACTCTGGTACGTCAGGATGCTCTCCGGATTATCTTCGATCACCAGCACCGGCCGGCCGGAAGAAGAATCGAGCGCCGTCCCCGGCGGCAGTTCGGCGTCGCGAGCAGGTGCCGAATCCGGAAATATCCTTGGGATGCGGAGAGTAAACGTTGACCCCCGCCCTGGCTCGCTCTGCAATTCCACCGAGCCTCCAAGGAACGTCGCCAGCTTTTTCGAAAGCGGCAGCCCCAGGCCCGTGCCCTTGAAGCGGCGCTGAATCGGGTGCTCGATCTGGACGAAATCCTGAAAGATCAGCTCCTGGTCGGCCGGGGCGATGCCGATACCCGTATCCGCCACCGACAGCAGAACTTCGTCATCACCGGCCATCCGGGCGCAAACACGCACCTCGCCCCGCTCGGTAAATTTCAGGGCGTTCGAAATAAAGTTGCGCAACACCTGCGACGTCTTGCCTTCATCGGTGAACAGCGGCGGGATACCGTCCGCCTCCTCGAAAACCAGGTCGACGGATTGATTCAGCAGCAGCGGACGCAGCATGCCGCGCAGAGCCGCGAACAAGTTGGAGACTTCGAACTCGATCGGCCGCGCGTCGAGTTTCCCCGCTTCGACCTTGGCGAGATCGAGAAGATCGTTGACAAGCTCGAGCAGGTCCTGCGCGGCCCGGCGAATATAGGCCACCTGCTGCGACTGTTCGCCGGTCAGCGGCCCGTCCGAGAGGTTGGCCAGCAACCCCGTCAGCGCCATGATCGAGTTGAGCGGCGAGCGGAATTCGTGACTCATGTTCGAAAGGAATTTCGATTTCAGATCGTCAGCCCGGCGCAGATGATCGGCCTTCTCTTCGAGTTCGGCGTAGAGCGCGACCACGCCGCGGTTGGTATCTTCGAGCTCGCGGTTGAGGCGCGTGAGCTCGTGCTGGCGCGTGCGGATCTCCTCCAGCGCCCGCACGAGTTCCTGGTTCTGGTGCTGCAGCTCCTGAATTGCGTCCTGCGGACGTTCGCGCGCGAGAGCGGTGGTGAGCGCCGGCACATTCTCGTCAGAGAAGAGCGGCGATCGCCGCGGGATCAGTTTTGTGAGAACGACTTCCGTCCCGATGCCGGCGGCGGTGTTGATCTGGAATTGATCCATCAGCCGCCGCGCGCCGATCACCCCGAGACCCATCCCGGTCGGTGACTCGTAGCGGCCTTCGAGAATCGTGTCCAGATCGCGAATGCCGGGCCCGTGGTCGGTCACACGGATGACGAAAAGCTGCGGCCGCGCGCGGCCCTCGACGGCGAATTCGATCTTGCCGCCATTTGCGTAGTTAAAGGCGTTACGGGCGATTTCCGATACGGCGGTCGAGATGCGGGTCTGGTCCTGGCTGTCGAAGCCGAGGAGCTTCGCGACCTGGCGGGCACGCTGGCGGGCATGCACCGTGTCCTGTTCGTAGCGAATGTCGGCGGAGAGGATCGGAAGCTTCATGGCAGCCTGCCTTCGGGACCACGCAGGATCGAAAAAATCGGCCGGGCGCGGCGGGCGAGAGCGGCCGCGCCACCGGGCTGGCGGGTACTTTTCACGAAATTTCGCGGGCCGCGGGTCTTCATGCCGCCTTCGCAATCACGATCGTCGCGTCATCGTGCCCGCGCGCAAAATCGCGATAGAGCACGCCGGCAATCAGCGCGGGATCGCGCTGCGCCAGCGCCGGCTGCGATTCGAGTCCCGTGCCGGTTGCCAGACCGTCTGAATGCATCACTAACAATCCACCGGCGGGCCATGGATAAGTGAACTCTTTGATCCTCCCTGCCGTATGCCCAGCCGTGCCATTAGCGGAAACAAGGTGCTGGCTGCGCTCGGAACCCGCAAAGATTTGGGCCGACACATTGCCCAGTCCGGAGTATACGAGCAGACCGCGATCCAGGTCGATTCGCGCCACCGAAACCGCCGCTCCGCGCAACCCGCGCAACGCGCGGTGCACCAGGTCGATCAGAGCGCCCGGCATCTGGCCGCGGTGATTGCGCAGAATCCGAATCGCCTCCCGGGATGCCTGGCTGGCCTCGTAACCATGCCCAAGACCATCGGCCACCATGATGGTGAACAGGTCGCCACTGCCTTCGATCGCCCACGCATCCCCGCAAAACTCTTCGCCCCGCTTGGCCGTGGTGACGGCCCCCGCATGCAGCCGCGCGTGCGCGTCCACCGGCGTTCGACCCACCGGCCAGCGTGCCAGAATTGCCGTTCCCGCTCCCGCGACGGAATAAAAGTCCGATTCATGCGCAAGCCGCCGGATCGCCCCCAGCCCCTGTCCTGGGGAACTGCCCGTAGAATATCCATCCTCGATACAGCGCTCCATGTCGCGCATGCCGGGGCCGCGATCGAGCGACAGCACCTCGAGCCGCGCATTCCCGTCGATTGCCGGCTCGTTGATGGAAAGCAGAATCTCGCCCCCGCCCGCATGTTTCAAAATGTTCGTGCAGGCTTCGGTGATCACGATTGCGATCTCGCCCGCGCGGGTCTCGTCGAACCCCGCGTCGGCGGCCATCCACATCCCCAGACGGCGCGCCTCCGCGGTCTGAGTAGGTTCTTCGATCGCGATACGCACTGCCTGACCCGGCACTCCCTGTCCCAACTGGCAATTCCTCATTTCCATCTCAATATGGAGACTGTCGTGCCAACACCCACTTCGGATTTGATCTCGAACTCGTGCGAAAGCCTCTTCGCGCCGCTCAGCCCGAGGCCCATGCCATTGCCCGAAGTGTAACCATCCCGCATGGCGAGCCCAAGGTCAGCAATTCCTGGGCCACTGTCGTCGAACGTGAGTCGAATCCCTGGCTTGATGCCATTCTCCACGATCTCAACCCGAGCCTTTCCTCCGCCACCGTGGTCGAGTGTGTTGCGGGCGAGTTCGCTCGCCGCTGTGACGAATTTCGTTTGATCGATCAGCCCAAAACCGATCGCGACCGCCTGTTTGCGGACAGCCTGCCGGACCGCGACAATGTCTTCGGATGACCGGATATCGAACGACTCGGAGCTAAGGGTTCGCATCGACGATGTCTTGCGTTTCGGAAAGGGCAGCCTGCAGGACCGCCATCCCTTTTTCGACGTCGAGAGCCGTCCGGATTCCCCTCAATGAAAGCCCCAGTTCAACCAGCGTGATCGCCACCGACGGCTGCATCCCGACTACGACCGTGTGGGCATCCAGCAGGTTCGCCATGGATGCGATCGTTCCCAGCATGCGCCCGATGAAGGAATCCACCATCTCCAGGGCCGAAATGTCGATCAAAACGCCGCGCGAGCGGTGCCGCACGATCTGGGCGGTGAGATCGTCCTGCAGGGCGAGAGCAAGACGATCGTGCATATCCACCTGAATGGTGACGAGCAGGAACTCGCCCATCTTCAAAATTGGAATTCTGTCCACGGTTTACCGCGCTCCGGCTTCGTTCGCTTTCTCGCCCTGCGTGAGCTTATGCCCGCCTCGCTTGAGCGCTATCGCGAACGCATCGGCCAGGGTGGCTTTGGTGGTGACCTCCGACAGGTCGACGCCGAGGTGAATGATCGTCTGCGCGATCTGCGGACGAATACCGCTGATCAGGCAATCGGCCCCCATCAGCCGCGCCGCGGCCACCGTCTTCAGCAGATGCTGCGCCACCAGGGTATCCACTACGGGCACGCCGGTGATATCGATGATCGCGAAGTCGGATCGAGTCTGCACGATGGCTTCGAGCAGATTCTGCATGACGATCTGGGTGCGCGCGCTGTCCAGCGTGCCGATCAGCGGAAGCGCGAGGATGTTGTCCCAGAGGCGCACCACCGGCGTCGAAAGCTCGATCATTTCCTGCTGCTGTCGCGAAATCAGTTCCTCGCGCGTGCGCTGGAACGCCTCCATCGTCAGCAATCCCAGTTTGTCGATCAGATTCGTGGCCAGCCAGAGGGCATCCAGAAAGGCTTCGGGTTTGCTTTTCAGATCGGTCTGCAGCGCCGAAAATAGTGGCTCTTTCAATGAAAAGACGAATGACGCAGTTTCAGTGGGCGAATATCCGGCTTTGGCTCGCCTGGAGGAAAGCCGCGCCAGCAACTCGTTCATTTGCGACCAGGCAGGCAGACTCAGATCGTCGGATGCTCCCGACCGCAGCGCTGTTTGGAAGGCAGTCATGAATTCCTGCGAATCGCGCTTTATCTCCTGCTGCTCGGAGGCGGATCTGCGCTGACCGCTTTTCGACTGGATGTCCAGCCAGTCTTTCATGATTTGCGGTTCGCGCGTGGCGAACACTTCGGAAAAGGCGTTGTTTGCTGCGGGGGTCAAGTAGGCTCCTTAAAAAATTGTCGGGGACAACTGGGGGGTTAGTGGAATTATAGCTTCGCGTGTGCGGTAAAATCCGGGTGAAACATGCCATTTGAGCGTCCTTCTGCACTACTTCTATAGACACGGTGCGGTTTTGCACCGAAAGACATAAAAGATAAATTAAGATTAGCTGCCCGCCTGCGTCATCGGGTCGAGGAGTTCGGCCAGTTTCGCCACCGGCAACCCGCTTTGTTCGAGCGCCACCTCGCGGACGGTTCTCCCCGTCAGATAAGCATTCTTCACGAGCGTCGCGGCCGCATCGTAGCCGATTTCGGGAGCCAGCGCCGTGCCCATCGCGAGGGACTGCTCGACAAATCCCGCGGCCCGTTCGCGGTCCGCTTCCAGCCCCGCCACCAGCCGGTGCTCGAAATTGCGCGTAGCCGCGCCGAGGATCGTGATGGATTCGATGATGTCCCACGCCATCACGGGCATCATGATGTTCAGCTCAAAATTGCCCGCCGCGCCGCACCACGCGATCGTGGCATCGTAGCCGATCACCTGCGCGCACACCATCAGCAGGCTCTCCGCGATTACGGGGTTGACCTTGCCCGGCATGATGCTCGAGCCCGGCTGCACCGGCGGAATGCGCAGTTCCCCAAAACCGCAGCGCGGACCCGAACCCAGCCAGCGAATATCGTTCGCAATCTTCGTCAGCGCCACCGCGAGGCCGCGCAGAGCGCCACTCAAAGCCACGACCGCGTCGCGCGCCGCCTGCGCTTCGAAATGGTTCGGCGCTTCGACGAAAGGCAGACCGGTAAGATGCGAGATCTGGGCGATCGTTTCCGCGGCGAATCCGGAGGGCGCGTTCAGTCCCGTGCCGACAGCCGTGCCGCCGAGCGGAAGCTCAGAGAGCCCGTCCACGGCCCGCGTCAGACGCGTGAGCGAATTTTTCACCTGTTGCGCGTAGCCGCTGAACTCCTGCCCCAGCCGCATCGGAACCGCATCCTGCAGATGCGTGCGGCCGATCTTGATCACATCGTGGAACTCGCGGGACTTGCGGCTAAGCTCGCGTTCCAGCACATCGAGAGCGTTCAACAGCCGGTGCGTTGCGGTCTCCGCGGCGGCGATGTGCATGGCGGAAGGAAACACGTCGTTGCTGGACTGTCCGCGGTTCACTTCATCGTTCGGGTGCGCCCCCGCCAGATGCGCGATCACCTCGTTGGCGTTCATGTTGGTCGAAGTGCCGCTGCCGGTCTGGAAAACATCGACCGCAAACTGATCGTCATGCCTTCCTTCCGCGACCTCCATTGCTGCCCGCTCGATGGCTTCGGCACGGGCGGCATCGACCCAGCCGTGACGGCCGTTGACGCGCGCCGCGGCGGCTTTGATGATGCCGAGGGCCCGGATGAACGCTCGCTGCGGCCGCAGCGTGCTGATCGGAAAGTTCTCGATGGCGCGGGCTGTCTGTGCACCGTAGAGCGCTCCGGCGGGCACCGGCATCGCGCCCATGCTGTCGTGTTCAACTCGCGGTTCGGCTTTCGTTATAGCGCTCATGCCGTGCTCTCCTGTAATTGAGACTATGCATGCCAATCGCCTGATTCAAGAGAAAAGCCCGTATCTCCTGCAGCACGCGCACAATCCGGTCGATTGGTTTCCTTGGGGCGAGGAAGCGTTCGAAAAAGCACGGCGCGAGGAGAAACCCATCTTCCTCTCGATCGGCTACTCCACCTGCCACTGGTGCCACGTGATGGAGCACGAGTCGTTCGAGAACGAAGAAATCGCCGCGCTCGTGAACAAGTGGTTTGTCGCCATCAAAGTCGATCGCGAAGAAAGGCCGGATATCGACCGCATCTACATGCATTACGTGCAGGCGACGACGGGCGGCGGGGGATGGCCGATGTCCGTCTGGCTCACACCCGATCTGAAGCCTTTCGTCGGCGGCACCTACTTTCCGCCCGACAACCGCTACGGGCGCGCCGGGTTTCCCGTCATCCTCGAACGCATCGCCGACGCATGGCGCACCGATCGCGAAAAGATCCTGGCCTCCAGTTCGAACATGATGGAACAACTGCGCGCGCAGGCCGCGGCGGAAGGCCAGGGCACTGCCAGCATCGACAGCGCGACGCTCGACAGCGCCTTCAATCAGTTCCGGCGCGCCTTCGATTCGCGGCTTGGTGGATTCGGCGCCGCGCCCAAATTCCCGCGTCCATCAGTGCACAATTTCCTGCTGCGCTACTGGAAGCGCACCGGCAACGAAGAAGCACGCGACATGGTGGTCGAAACGCTGCTCGCGATGGAAAAGGGCGGCATGCATGACCAGCTCGGCGGAGGCTTCCACCGCTACTCGGTCGACGAATACTGGTTCGTCCCGCATTTCGAAAAGATGCTCTACGATCAGGCCCAGCTCGCGATTTCGTATCTCGAAGCCTTCCAGATCACGCATCACGAAACTCTCGCGCGGGCGGCGCGCCGGACACTTGACTACGTGATCCGCGACATGACCGCCCCCGAAGGCGGCTTTTATTCGGCGGAAGATGCCGACAGCGCTCCCGATCCGGCGCATCCCGAAAAGAAGAGCGAAGGCGCGTTCTATATCTGGTCGGCGAAGGAAGTCGCGGACCTGCTCGGCGAAGAGCGCTCGCGGATTTTCGCGCACCGGTACGGCATGGAGCCGAACGGTAATGTCGACAACGATCCGCATCACGAATTCACCGGCCGCAACATTCTGTTTCAGGCGCATGAACCGGGCGAGGATTCAGCCGCACTGACGCAATCGGAAAAGATCCTGTTCGATGCGCGCGCGAAAAGGCCGCGCCCTCACCTTGACGACAAAGTGCTTACTTCCTGGAACGGACTGATGATTTCCGCGTTCGCCAAAGCGGCGGCGATTCTGGATGAACCGCGATACGCGCAAGCGGCCAGGCGATCCGCGGATTTCCTGCTGGACCGCATGCGCAATCCGGATGGCACGCTGCTGCGCCGCTACCGGGGCGGCGATGCCGCGATTCCCGGCATGCTTGACGACTACGCTTTCCTCGCGCAGGGTCTCGTCGATCTTTATGAATCCACCTTCGAGTTTCGCTATCTTGACGCTGCGGTTGCGATCACCGAAAAACACCAGGAGCTTCTCGAAGACGAGCGCGGCGGATTCTTCGCCTCGGCCCACGAAGACACATCCCGGTTGCTGCGGATTAAAGACGATTACGACGGTGCCGAGCCATCCGGTAATTCCGTGGCCCTGATGAACCTGCTGCGCCTCTACCGCATTACCAACCGCATCGAATTCAACGATTCCGCCCGCCGGCTGCTCACGGCATTTCAGCCCAGGATCACGGCGATTCCCTCCGGCATGCCCCAGATGCTGGCTGCCGTCGAGTTCGACCTCGCGCCCCGGCGGGAGATTGTCGTCGCCGGCCCCGCGCAAGGCGAAATGATCCGGCTGCTTTGGGAGAATTTCGATCCGTATCGAATCCTTTTGCACGCGAGCCCGGAGATCTCCGCATGGAACCCTGCCATCGCCGCCATGCGGCCGAACGCAGGCGATACCACCGTTTACGTTTGCGAAGACTTCACCTGCCGGCAACCCGTGACGAGGGCCGAAGACCTCCGGAGATTGCTAAGATAGTCTCTTCGCACCGCACTCACTTCGCAGTAAAATTCACTCATCATAGGAGAAACGCATGGAGCGCGCAGGAGCAACCACAATGCGGGGAAACCCGATGACGCTGGTCGGGCCGGAGCTGAAAGTTGGCGACAAAGCACCAGATTTCACGGTTCTCGACGTCGGCATGAAACCAGTCAAGCTGAGCGACACCGGTCACAAGACGCGCATCTTCAGCGTCGTCCCGTCGCTCGACACCCCTGTTTGCGACGCGCAGACAAAGCGGTTTAACGAAGAGGCGGGCAAGGCTGACGAAATCGACATCTACACCGTCAGCATGGACCTTCCCTTCGCCCAGAAGCGCTTCGGCAATTCGTTCGCGCTCGACAAGGTCAAGATGCTTTCCGACCATCGGGACGCCTCCTTCGGCAACGCTTACGGAACACTGATCAAAGAGCTGCGCATCATGAGTCGCGCGATTTTTGTGGTCGGCCCCGACGACAAGATCAAGTATGTGGAGTACGTGCCGGAAGTCTCCGAGCATCCCAACTACGAAGCTGCACTCGCGGCCGCGAAGAGCTAACCGCCCGTGGCAGGAACCGCTCCGTTGGCGTCGCCCAGGCAGGCGGTGTTTCCGGATTCCGGAGTCTTCATCTGAGTCTGGTCAGCAGGCTGGTGCAGGGCGGACTGGTTGTCGGCGCCGGCATCCTGCTGGGCAACGTCACCGGATTCTTCCGCGTGGCGGTTACCGCATACCTGCTAGGCACGCACGCGGGCGCCGACGCGCTCGCCACGGCCATCGGACCGATGGACGTGCTCAATTCGGCCATCGTCAACACGATGCTGTTCGCGTTCGTGCCGATGCTGGTCCTGCGCGCGAGTGGAGACCGAGCCGCTTTGTTCGCGCGCGCGGGCAGGATCTTCGCATCGATCGCCGCCGGAATCACGGTCTTCACCGCGCTTTTGGCGCCGCAGTTGATCGCCGTCCTCGGGCCGGGCCTCGCGGCGCCCCAACGCGCGCAGGCCGCCATGCTGCTGCGATGGCTGGCTCCGTCCACCTTCTTCGGCACGGCGGCGGCGATCTACTCCGCGCTTCTTTATACGGATCGCCGCTTCGCCGTTCCCAGCCTTTATCAAACTTGCCTGAACGGCGCCACCATCGCGGGAGCGCTGCTGCTGCGGCGCTCTCTGGGGATCGCGGGGTTCGCCATCGGGTACACGGCCGGCAGCGCGCTGCAGCTTTTCCTCGCCTGGCTTTCCAGCCGTAACCTCCGCGCCCGCGCAGCCGCGGCGCCTCACAGAGACTCGCCCATCCCCGTAGCCGAAGTTCTGCACGGCCCCGGCATGTTTCTGCTTTATGCCAGCCTCATCGCCAGTAACCTTGTGGTCACACGAATCTTCGCGACGCATGCGGGCTCCGGCATGGCGGCCGCGTTCGACTACAGCATGCGCTGTTCGAGCGTGGTGCTGGCTTATCTGGTTTATCCGGTGGCTGCGACGCTGGTGCCCGAGATCGCGCGCCTGCGCGGCCTGCACGAAATCCCCAGGGCCTACGCCCTCATCGACAACAGCGTGGTGTTGATGGCCGTCGCGGCCGTGGCTTCGTGCGCAATCGGCATCGCGCTGCGGACGCCGATCATCGCCCTGATCTTCCAGCACGGCAACTTCACGGCCGAATCGACGCGTCTGGTCTCCACGGTTTTTCTGGGATTCGCGCCAAGCCTGATTGGATGGGCTCTGCTCGATTTGATCGCGCGCTGCTTCTTTGCGATGAATCGGCCCCGCCTGCCCGTAGCCGCGGCCTTCATTCCGATCACCCTGAATCTGGCGATCATGTCGATCCTGCGGGCGGAGGGAAAGCTGACGAATCCGGTAGTTCTCGGGATGGGCTCATCCATCGGACTACTCGCCGGATTCGGCGCGCTCTTCACGATGATTCACGTGAAAAGGCTGTCAGCCGCCAGCGATCAGCCGTCAGCGAAAACCGCCTGGGCCGATCGCTGAGGCTGCCGCCCCTTTATCTGGCTGCGGCGGCCGATCGCGACGCCATCATGCCGCGAATCCGCTCCGTCATTGCCCGCACGCGCTCCAGGCCGCCCGGTGCGCTTGTACATACCTGCTCAAGATTCTTCAGCGCGCCCGGGTTATCCATCATCTGGCGCAGTTGCGGCAGGATGCCTTCGATTTTCCCAAACACAAGGACGTGTTCGCCGGCGCTCGCTTCAAACATCGCCGGGTCGATCGCCCCACTGGTCACAAATGACGCCGCCATTTCCCAATAAGACGTGACCATCCGGATGTGGCCGCTGTTCGGCCCCATCATGCCTGCCATATACTCTTCGACCGACCGCGGATCGAAGGTCATAAAATAATTCCGCGCCTCGCGCATCACGGGCTCGCGCCGCAGTTCGTACAGCTTCAGGATCAAATTCGCGCTTTCGACTGGTGTTGCCATAATGAATGTCGTTCCTCTTTCATGGAGATTGTTACCACGGACAACCTAAATGTGATGCTCTGCTTCCTGGCTCGGATTCACGGATGTCCGTATGTTTGAATCTAACAGGTGATCGGCGATCCGGCATCCCTCGCGGCATTCTTCGAGATCTGGCGAAAGAACCCCGGCGGCTTTCTTCGTTACGAAGGCGGCATCGGAGCAGTTCGGCTGACCTACGCCGATACGGCCCGCGCCGCGGCTGCGTTCGCGCAAAAATTGCGCACGGCCGGCATCGCCAGGGGTGAGCGCATCGTCTTCTGGGCTGAAAACCGGCCGGAATGGGTCGTGGCCGTCTGGGGCGCCATTCTCGCCGGTGTGATCGCAGTGCCTGTCGATTTTCGATCATCCGGAAAAGTCGTCGAAAAGATCGCGGGAATCGTCGAAGCCCGGGCCCTGTTGATTGGAGAAGGACTGCACCCGCCGGATACTCTCCCCTGCCCCGTATGGCCGCTGCGCGAGGTCACAGGCGGCGAGGCGTCCGATCCCGCGCAGTTCGCGCCCGCACCGCCGGATGATGTAGCGGAGATCCTCTTCACTTCCGGCGCCACGGGCGAGCCCAAAGGCGTCACCATCACTCACCGGAATATCCTCGCCAACCTAAAGCCCATCGACGAGGGAATTTCGAAGTACCGAAAGTATATGGGCCCGTTCTCGCCAATCCGTTTCCTCAATCTGCTGCCGCTGAGCCATTTGTTCGGGCAGACGATGGCGGCCTTCATCCCGCCGATGATCGCAGGCGAGGTGTTTTTCATGGGCAGCTATAACCCGCGCGATGCCGCGCACGTGATCCGGAAGCGGCGGATTTCGGTCCTCGTCTGCGTGCCGCAGATGCTCGAGCTGCTGCGCGACTACATCATCCGGACCGTGCCGGAATCCGCCGCGCCCGCCCGCAACAGCAAGTGGTATCGGAAATGGTGGCAGTACCGGCGCGTGCATCGGCATCTGGGTTGGAAATTCTGGAGTTTCGTCGTCGGCGCCGCGCCGCTCGATCCGGCACTCGAGGAATTCTGGGGCAAGCTGGGCTACGTCGTGATTCAGGGTTATGGGCTGACCGAGACAGCGCCCGTCGCGACGCTGAACCATCCGTTCGATGCGCGCAAAGGGACGGTCGGCAAAGCCATCGGCGGCGTCGAGATTCGCATCGCACCCGACGGCGAAGTGCTTCTGCGCGGCGAAAACATCACGCCGGGATACTACGGCGAGGGAGCCATCCGCGACCCTGAAGGCTGGTTGCACACCGGCGACATCGGCGAGCTCGACGCCGAAAAGCGCCTCCGGATTCTCGGGCGCAAGAAGGAGATGATCGTCTCGCCCGACGGCCTGAACGTTTATCCCGAGGACGTCGAGCGCGTTCTGAATCAGGCGCGGGGCGTGCGCGAGTCGGCGGTGGTGGCGGAAAAGCAAGGCGCCCGCGAACAGGTGCATGCGGTGCTGGTTTTAGATCCGGGAGCCAGCGCGGAAGCCGTGGTCAACGAAGTGAATTCGCGCCTCGAAACGCACCAGCGGATTCGCGGATTCTCCGTCTGGCCATCCGGCGTGTTACCACGCACCTCAGGCACAAACAAGCTCAAGCGCGTCGAGATCGCGGAGTGGGTTGCCAAGGGCCGGGACGCATCCGCCCCGCCGCCTTCCCACGAAAACGGAATCCCGGAAGTCATCCGCAAATTCGCCGGCGGCCGCCAGATCGATTCGAACACGTCGATCGACGATCTCGCGTTAAGCTCGCTCGACCGCATCCAGTTGATGATGGAGATCGAGCAGCGCACCGGCGCCGCGCTGAGCGAATCGCATTTCGCCCATGCGCACACGATCGGCGATCTCACACGCGCGCAGCCGGAGCCATCCGCCGCCGAGCCAATCGAGTTTCCCGAATGGAACGGCTCGGCGCCGGCGCGCTGGCTGCGGCGCATTGCCCTGCCCGGACTGATTCTGCCGCTGGCGCGCGTCTTCGCGCGGATCAAAGTTGACGGGCTCGAAAATCTGCGCGATCTCGCGCCCCCGGTCATTTTTGCGTCGAACCATCAAAGCCACTTCGACGTGCCCGTAATCTTCGCCGCCCTGCCCGCGGCATGGCGGTATCGCGCGTCACCGGCCATGGCCAAGGAGTTCTTCGAGGCCCACTTCCATCCAGCGCGTTACCCGTGGACCCAACGATTCACCAACAGCCTCAATTACTACCTCGCGGCGCTCGTCTTCCAGGCGTTTCCGCTGCCGCAGCGCGAAGCCGGCGCGCGCGAGGCGCTGCGCTATGCCGGTGAGCTTGCGTCCGACGGGAAGTGCATCCTCATCTTCCCGGAAGGAAAACGCACCGGCGCCGGTGAAATCGCGCCGTTTCAGCCCGGCGTGGGGATGCTGGCGTCGCGCCTGCGCATCCCGGTGGTGCCGGTTCGCCTCGAAGGGCTGGAGCTGGTGCTGCACAAATCCGCGAAATTCCCTGTGCCGGGAAAAGTGCGAGTGCGCTTCGGCGCGGCAATCCGCACTGAAGGCGACGACTACGCAGCCATCGCGAAGCAGATCGAGGACGCGGTAAGAGGGCTGCAGCGTTAGCGGGTGCGGTAATATGCAACAGAAAGGTTGCATATGAGCACAGACGTTATTCGGAAAGAGATTCTTCTGCGCGCGCCGGCCGGGCGGGTGTGGCAGGCGCTGTCCGACTCGCAGGAGTTCGGCAGGTGGTTTGGAGTGCGTCTCGACCGTCCATTCCGGCCGGGCGAAAAGGTGACCGGCGCGATTGTCGGGACCGAGGCCGACGAGATCGTACGGAACTCCCAGAAGCAGTACGAAGGGAAGAGAATCGAGTTCCGGATCGAACGCATGGAGCCGGAGAGGCTGTTCTCGTTCCGCTGGCATCCACACGCCGTGGATGAGAACAAAGATTATTCGAACGAACCCACCACGCTTGTGGAATTCACGATGGAAGAGACGCCCGAAGGAGTGAAGCTGACGCTCACTGAATCGGGGTTCGACCAGATCCCGCTCGAGCGCCGGGCGGAGGCGTTCAATGCCAACGACCACGGCTGGACGACCATGGTTACGGTGATCGGGAAGTTCCTTGCCCGCGAGTCGTAAGCCCGCCGCGCTGTTCGCGGCGCTGGGAGACGAGACGCGGCTGCGCCTGGTCTCCCGCTTGTCGGGTCACGGAGCCATGTCGATCGCTCGGCTCACGGCGGGCTCCGGAGTCACTCGCCAGGCGATCACGAGACATCTGACGGTGATGCGGCGGGCGGGGCTTCTGAGGTGCGCGCGGCGCGGACGTGAAAGTTTGTGGGAATTGCGGCCCGGGCGTCTCGCCGATGCGAAGCGCTACCTGGAAGCGATCTCGAAGCAGTGGGACGAGGCGCTGGAAAGATTGAAAGCGTTCGTCGAGGAGTAGCGGTCGCTACATTCGCTAATCGAGCTTTTCCGGCAGGAGCTCGATGTTCGTTTCGCCGGCCGCTTTCTTTTCCCAGTACTTCTTGAGCCAGGCCTCCCAGCTCTTGCCCGCGGCCGTGTCGCGTCCCGTAAAACTCAGGCTCGCGATATCGGAGTAAGGAATCGAAACCTTGTTCGAATCACCTTTCGGGAAAAGGCGAATGACCGACTCGGACAACGTAGCGGCGGCGCGGCGATCGAAGATATAGCCTTCCACCGAGCTCCCGTCGCGGCGTGTGATGGTGACGTCGCCGCGGTAGTCGAACGCCTTTTCGAGACCCTCGCGGAGTTCCTCTTCCGTCGTGGGCTGCCAGGCACTCCCCTGCAGGTTCTCGTGCTCGAAACCGGGAACGACCTCGAGTTCGTCTACCTTCAAGCTTCGACCTCTTCAGGCGCTTCCGAACCCACCGTAAGCTGCACAAGACCGGCGGGAGCGTGCACGGGCTTGATCGGCTCATCCAGCATGCGCAGCGCTTCGGCATCCGCGTACTTCCCGAACAGCGTCGCCTTCACCGTGTCTTTGAAGCCGCGCCAGCTCGCGAACTGATCGTGCACGGCCGATGCTTCATATCCGCTGTGCACCATGCAGTTGGCGCATTTCGGATTGCCGGATTCCGTCCCGTAGTTTTCCCAGTTGGTATCGGCCATCAATTCGGCGAACGTATCCGCATAGCCATCCTGCAGCAGGTAGCAAGGCTTCTGCCAGCCGAAAAGATTGAAGGTGGGCATCCCCCAGGGCGTGCAGGCGTAGTGGCGCTTTCCCATCAGAAATTCGAGGAAGAGCGGCGACATGTTGAACTTCCATGCCCGCTTCCGGTTCGAGAGGATGGCGTTGAACAGGCGGCGGGTGCGGGCGCGTCCGAGAAAGTGCTGCTGATCGGGCGCTTTGTCGTAGGAATAACCGGGCGAAAGCATCATGCCTTCAACGCCGAGAGACATCATCTCGTCGAAGAACGCGCGAACGCTTTTCGGATCCGCGCCATCGAAAAGGGTCGTGTTGGTGGTGACGCGAAAACCACGCTTCACCGCTTCCCGAACGCCGTCGAGAGCCAGCTCATAACCGCCTTCCTTGCAGACGGAGAAATCGTGGTGCTCTTTCTCTCCATCCAGATGCACGGAAAAGGTCAGGTACTTACTCGGCTTGAATAAGTTAATTTTCTCGCGCAGCAGCAGCGCGTTTGTGCAGAGATAGATGTACTTCTTTCGCGCGATGAGGCCTTCGACGATCCTGTCGATCTCGGGATGCATCAACGGCTCGCCGCCGGGGATGGAAACCATCGGTGCGCCACACTCCTCGACAGCCTTGAAGCATTCGTCGGGAGACATGTTCATCTTCAGGACGTGGGCGGGATACTGGATCTTGCCGCAGCCGGCGCAGGCGAGATTACACCGGAACAGCGGTTCCAGCATGAGCACAAGCGGATATCGTTTGTTGCCCGCCATGCGCTGGCGGAGCACGTAACTCACCACGGTCCACATCTGCGAGATGGGTACGGCCAACTGGTTTTACCTCCAGAGTCTGAAACCGTATTGTCTCATTTGCCTGGGCGCGACGGGCGCGGGCGTACTATTTGTAGGACATGAGCGCACGGATCAGAGGTTCATTCTGGGCGTTGCTGCTTTACGATGTCTCCGAGCGTATCGACCTCGGCGAGGCGCGAACCCAGTTAGGCGTTGTGCGTCCGGAGAAGAAGCCGGAATTTCGCGGCGCCACGCCCGACTACGTCGGCTTCGCCAGCCACCCGGTGGTTTACGAACCGGCTGCCGGAGGCGTGATCGACCGCGCGACCGTGCATTGTGTGGTCAAACTGTACGACTACGGCGTCATATCGGTCGCTCTGGAGCGTCCTTTCGATTGCGGGTGGGACGAGTTGGTGACGCTTTCCAACCGCTGGATCGGATCGGCGGAGATCGAAAGAGAGAGCGAGCGTATCGCGCGCGAAGAGCTCTCCCGGGTCCGGTCCACGCTCGAAAATCCATACGATGCGTGGACCGCCGAGGATTACTGCATCGTGCACGTGCGCGAAGCTGTTGACGGCCATGGCCGGCGGCCGAACGCAAAAGACGTCATTACGACCTGTGGCGATTTCGTCGCGCGCATCGTCCGCGGCGAGTCCGTCCCTCTCTCAGAAGGCGAAACCGCCGAAATCCTCGGCAAGTGGCTCTCGTATTACCCGGCGGACCTGGCCGTTGTGGGATGGATGGCCGCATTTGTTTATGACACTCCGGAGGGGGCCTTGCCAATGCTCCAGCTCCTCGAGCACGTCAACACGCAGCTTCTCGAATTCCGGTATTACGACGATCTGCTCACCAGGGTGCTGGCGGACGTCTACCGCAGGCTCGATCACCGGCGCGGCATGCTGGGGCGCTGGCGGACTGGACGCGAAGCCGAGGCTCTGAACCGGGTGCGGCTCGACATTATCGAGCTGACAGAGCAGGTCGACAATTCGATCAAGTTCCTGAGCGACATGTTTTATGCCCGCGCCTACGGGCTGGCGGCCCGCAGAATCGGCGTAACCGATTACCGCGATTTGGTGGACGAGAAACTGAGAACGGCCGGCGAGCTCTACGAATCGATGGTGAGCGAATTTCACCAGGCGCGCGCGTTTGTTCTGGAAGCGACCGTGGTGGCGATTCTGGTCATCGAGCTGGTGCTTCTGTTTCGCGGCAAAGCGTGACGCGCTAACGCGCCGGGGGAGTCCGCGGCGCTTCGCGGGACTTTCGCGTATCCTCCGCCAGTTGACGAGCGACCTTGTCGGCGACATCCGCCATCGCACCCTGGAACTTGCCCCCGCCGCTCTCTTGCGTCGTGGACCAGATGACATCTCCATCCGCGTCGACGAGCCGCAGTGATGCCGAAGCTTCGTGGCGCCGTTCCGTAATGCGGCTCGATTCGTTGTCGTTGACCCCGGCCGAAGCCCGCAGGCGCGAAGACGAGCTTCCCGCCCCTGAACTGTAGCTCGAATCGCCGGCTCCCACGCTCCCGCGCAGGCCCACGGAATCGCTCGACGAATGGTCTTCGTTGAAAATCTTGTCGTCCGCCGATCCGCGAAGGGTAGCATCGGCGCGGTCAGGATTATCCGTCAGCAGAAAGAGCTTCGAGTTCTGCAGAGCGGCGATAATCATGTCGCGCATCTGGTCGGACTGAGCGCCGCCGCCCAACTGTTCGACGTAAACGCGTTTGACTCTCGCGAGGCTCGGCGCAACCGACTGGGGCTCAATCGCGGCCGCGAAGCGAGGTACGAGAACCAGCAGACCCGCCGCGAGTTTCAGCACCGCCGGCATTCTCATCCCTTGCCTGCCTTGCGCGCTTCTTCGTCCTGATATTCGACGCGCCGCCCGGTGCGGGCTTCGAGCGAGACCAGCAGCGCACGAATCTGCTCTTTGCCGACTTCGAGAATCATCGCCTGCCGTTTGCCGTCGCTGTCGGTATACCCAATCGTGAGGAAGTGCGTTTTCTTCTTCGCTGCGAGGAACACTGGTGAAATCAGCGCCGCTTCGACGTAGCGGCGGCTGACGCGCAGGCCATATTCGAGGGTGTTGACTTCGCGGTAGGGGATAAGAAAAGAGCGCCCGTGGCCGCTCACTTTCAGTGCGTCATCTTCGAGCAGGTCGATGCGGAGATCCGACTTGCTCTTGACTCCCGGCATCGTGCCGCCCACGTAGACCACGCGGCTTCCGCTCTCGGCGGCCGCGAGGACCGCCACGAGTACCAGAAGGAGCAACAGGCATCGCTTCATACCTCATTCGGATACCACGCGGATGTGGCAATCCCCATATCTCCGGAGGGCTTTCGGGGATATAGGGCGCGATGCCTCCTCCTACAGCTTGAAGTTGAAGGTCAGGTCCGTAACCGCTTTGACGGCTTTGCCGCCCGACGTAAACGGCGTGAACTTCCAGTTCTTCGTCGCGGCGACCGCGGCGGTGGCGAGGACCGCATTGCCGGTCATCGGCCTTGCCGATTCCACCGAGCCATTTTCGTCGATGTGCGCCTCGACCTCGACAGCGCCTTCCAGATGAAGCTGTTTGGCGATGGCAGGATAGTCGGGCTGTACTTTCGAGGTGGCGGCCTTCATGGCTTCGGCCCTCGAAACCCTGAGGTCCGCTTCCTGGGCGATAGCCGATGCCGCGGCCAGCGCTGTCAGGACAGAAAAAACGATCGCGACTTTTCTCATTGAGATTATCTCCATGCCGTGTGTTAGGTGGCCTGCTCGCGGCTCGGCTGGCCGGAACGCCGGTTACTTCCCGCATCGTCGTGCATGCCGAGCATGGCCCGCATGCGATGAACGGTCGACTGCAGATTTTCCGCTTCCGCGCTCATCTGCGATCCGGCGCTCGCGCCTTCTTCAGCACTGGCCGCCGTTTGCTGGGTCACCTGCTGGATTTGCAGGATGGCCTTCGAGATTTGTTCGATCGCGCGCGCCTGCTCCTCGCTGCCCGCGTTGACTTCGTTCGACAGGCGCTGCACGTGCACGGCGCTCTCGGTGACCTGACGCATCGCGCCCGCCACTTCATCGAGCCGCACACGCCCGGTCTTTGAATGCTGGATGGATTCTTCTATCAGCCCGGAAGTGTCGCGCGCGGCCTGGGAGCAGCGCTGCGCCAGATTGCGCACTTCATCGGCGACGACCGCGAAGCCCATGCCGGCTTCACCGGCGCGCGCGGCCTCGACCGCGGCGTTCAGCGAGAGGATGTTCGTCTGGAAAGCAATCTCGTCGATCACGCGAATGATCTTCGAGATCTTCTCGCTCGACGAGGAGATGTCGCGCATCGAGACGAGCATGTGCTCGAGCTTCTGATTGGCTTCCGTCAGCAGCCGATTGGCATCGTTGGTATGCGCCGCCGCTTCCCGTGAGCTCTGCGCGTTGCGCTGCACCATGGCGTTCACCTGCTCGGCGGACGCCGAAGTCTGTTCGAGCGAAACCGCCTGTTCGGATGCGCCCTGCGCGAGCGACTGGCTGATGGAGCCCATCTGCACCGCGGCGTGCGAAACCTGTTCCGCGCCGGCCGAGACCTGCGATCCCATGCCGCCGAGGGCGCGGTTCATCTGGCGCACGGAGAAAACGATCAGCAGCGAACATCCGACCGTAAGACCTACGAATACGATCGCCATCAGGCGCGTGGATGAAGCGCTCGCCAGCACCTCGCGCGTTTCCGAATTCATCTTGTTGCGCTGGTCGGCGAGAAAGTCGCTGGCGGCGCGCTGCAATTCCTCATAAGCCGGCAGCAGCCGGTCGGTAACGATCTTCAGCGCATCACTCATCTGCTGCTTCTGGATAAGCTGCGTGACGTCGTCGCTCACCGGCCGCACTGCGACGGCTTTGGCCTGCAGGGCCTGCACCAGTTGCCGGTCCGAAGCCGAATCGAGCAGGGGGATGAGTTCCGCGAATCGGGCGTCAATGCGCCGCTCAAGGTCCGACACCGCCCGCCGGTTCTGGTCGACCCCGGCCGCGTCGTTCAGAATCGACCGCAGCAGCAATGCCTGCTGGCGTCCGGAGATTTCGATCAGAGCTTCGACAAGCAGGCTGGTATGGTCGGCGCGTTGGGACATTCGCTGACCAACCCGGTCGAGAGCGCCATTGAGGGAGCTCACCGCCTTCATCGAAGTGAACGTCAGAGCCGCTACCATGCACAACAGGGCCGCGAAGCCGCCCAGAAATTTCGTTCGAAGTGTCATTCCGTTCATGGTTTCGGTTTCCGGTTCCTTCCCGAGGTTTCGTTAACTGTTTAATCGGCCAATGACACCTAAAGGTTTAGCGGTATCCGTAAACTTTTCCCTGGCAGGCTGGAATGGCCCCCGGCGCGCTCGGGAGTTTTCCGGCACGCGGCGTTAGAATGAGGCGAGATTCCTATGTCCCTGAGTGTTTTAAAAGACATCCGCAAGATTTACGCAGGATTGAACGCGGATGAAATCCGCGGCGCCGCGCACCGGGATCTGAACATCGGTCTGATGGCGGCCACCGAAGAAGGCCGGCAGGAAATGGAGTCGTTTCTGGCTCCCGCATCGATGGATGCGGCCGCGCGCGACGAGGCATTACGGGCTGTGCATCTGGTGGACGGCTCGCCGCGTCACCGCTTCGATTTTGTGCTGTGCGAAGCGGGAGTGCCGGCGCCGGCCAATGGCTATACATTCAATCCGGCCGACACGGGAAGCCTGCTCAAGACCATCGCCACCGATCATGAAGACCTCGAGCTTCCGATCGCGCGGCGTTTCCCGCATTTCCGGCGCGCAGTGTCCGACCGCATCATCCATCGGATTTCGCGGGAGAATGCGCTTTTCGCGCTGGTCACGGCGCTGCCGAACATAGTGCCAAGCGTGATCGATCTCCCGTGGGCGATCGGGGAATTCGCCACCGATACGGCGTTTCTGACGATGAATCAGATTCGGATGGCGCTCTTAATGGCGGGCGCGCACGACAACACGATCGGGTACACCGAACAGAAGGCCCAAATCGCGGTGATTGCGGCCGGAGCGTTCGGGTGGCGGGCGCTGGCGCGCGAGCTGGTGGGGAAGATCCCGCTGGGCGGTGGATTGATTCCCAAAGCGGCGGTGGCGTTCGCGGGAACTTATGTGGTCGGTCTGGGTCTTGAAAAGGTGAATCGGACCGGGATCGGGCTTTCGCGGCGCGAGAAGAAGGATGCCTATGCCGACGCGTTCGCGAAAGGCAAGGAGGTCGTGAGAGAGCTTGCGCCAGCGGGTTTGGGGCAGGGGGAAGCCAGGCAGGAAGAGCGCAGGAGCGAATAGCGTCCGGGGAGCCATCACGCGGAGAGGCATTGGTGCCACGCGCCAAATGGATATCGGCGTGGTCTACCCAGCGGGCTCCGGGCCGAAGGGTCCCGCCGTCGCGAGTCGCTTTTTTACGAAGATTGTCGATCGCATCCGTTATACGACCATTCGGATAACCTGAAAGAAGGAGCCCGCATCATGGCAAGCAGTCTCGACTGGTCGCAATGTCTCGCTGTGGAGAGTATTCCCGGAAAGGTCGGTGGTGCCTGGGTATTTAAGGACACTCGTCTGCCGGTTGCCACTGTGATTGAGAATCTCGAAGACCTGAGCGTCGAGGAGGTCATGGAGCAATTTGACGTTACACGAGGACAAATTACAGCGGTGCTGGACTTCGTGGCGCAGAGTCTGAGGGAGTCCACGCCATCCCCGCCTTCCGCATTCGTTGATGCGTATTCTCTTTGACCACGGCGCCCCGCGAGGCCTGATGAGCTTGCTTGTGGGGCATTCGGTTGTTGCCGCCTCTGACAAAGGCTGGGACAGACTGAAGAATGGCGCGTTGTTGAAGGCTGCCGAGGAAGATGGCTTCGAACTCTTGTTGACGACAGACCGGAGAATTCAGTATCAGCAGAATCTGAAAGATCAGACGCTGGCAATAGTTGTGCTGACAGGAACGACCAAATGGTCGCAGGTTCGCTTGCATTGTGAAGCGATCGCAGCCGCCGTGAACGCGGCGCAGAAGGGACTTACGCCAGAGGTGGAGATTCCCTTTCCTTCGAAATAACCGGCGATGCTCTGCGCGAAGCAGTTTCTGATTAGACGATGGGACCAGGCTTCGTGATTCCAGTCATTCGCGGGCTCTATTGTAGGTGAATATCGACTCATTCGGAACAAGGAGGGAAAGCGGGCAACAACCGAGTCGCATCTATCATCTTCCCAACGCACTGCGCCCCACCACCGCCAGCGCCATCTCCTTCCCCCGTTCCCCAATCTCCCCCACCGGACCCACGCACGCCGGACATCCCGCCTCGCACCCGCAGCTCTCAATCATCTCTCGCGTGCACCGCAACAGCCGATCGCACAGCCGGTAAAGTGGCGCGCTGAGCCCGATCCCTCCGGAATAGCTGTCATACAAAAACAGCAGCACGCCACCAGAAATCTCGTCCGCCGCCGCGACACCCAAATCCCGCGGATCGCACATCAGCAGCAACGACGCGATCGTGCGCAGCGCGTTGCCGAGGCCGGTCAGCCCGTTCTGCCGCTCCTCCGGCGTGTATTGCTCAAACAACTCCAGAAATGAACCCGGAAAACGCAGCCAGAACGCCGTCGTATGCGTCTGCTGCTCGGGCATCGCGAGCTTCCCCGCCCCGACGTTCTCGTTGGTATAGAACTTGATCTTCTTGAAGCCGACGATCTGCCGGTTGACCCGCACGTCCCCGTGCACCCGCACGACGCCCGCCGCGATTTCCTCGCTCTCGAACTCGCGCAGCGCCTTCACTTGCGTGTAGTCGATGGCGTCAGTGTAATAGTCGGTGTCAACACTCTTCACATAGGCTTTGCGCTCTTTGAAGTCGAACCGCTCGACGTGGAACTGCTTCGCCTCGTGCAGGTAAATCGCTTTCTCGTGCAGCGTCGTCAGGGCGGCGGTGTAAGAAACCTCTCCGATAATCTTCGACTCGCCCGTAATATCGACGACCACGAAGTTGTCGCTCGACACCGACCGCAGACTCACCGTATCGGCCGGATAGGTGTCCGCCGTCCAATGCCAATAATCGCCCGATAAGTGCAACAACCCGTTCTCGGCGAGAAAGGCGCACAACTCCGCGACCTCATGCTGTCCGAATCGCTCGTCCTTACGAATCGGCAATTCAAACGCCGCGCACTTCAAATGACTCAGCAGGATCTCGAGATTGTCCGGATTCACCCAGGCATGCTCCGGCGAGCGCTCGAATAAATACTCCGGATGCTCGACGACGTATTGATCAACGGGCGCGCTCGAGGCCACCAGGATAGCGAGCGAGGCCGTATTGCGGCGCCCGGCGCGCCCCGCCCGCTGCCACGTGGACGCGATCGTGCCGGGATACCCGGCCAGCACCACCGCGTCGAGCGAACCGACATCGATTCCCAGCTCGAGCGCGTTTGTCGCCACCACCGCCCGAATGTCTCCCGACCGAAGGCGCTTCTCGATCTCGCGCCGCTCGCGCGGCAGATAGCCGCCCCGGTACCCGCGCACAAATTCCGACGGCAGCCTTCCGTTATCGCAGGCGTCTTTCAGGTACGTCACGAGAATCTCGGTCGCAAGGCGATTATTCGCAAACACCAGCGTCTGCTGGCCGCAGTCGAGCAGTTCCAACGCGATCCGCCTCGTCTCGTTGATGTAGCTGCGACGGATACCGAGCTGCCGGTTCACGACGGGCGGGTTGTAGCAAATGAAAACTTTCTCGCCGGCCGGCGCGCCGTTGCGGTCAATCAACCCGAAGGGCGCCTCGATCAAAGACTCGGCCAGTTCCTTCGGATTCGCGATCGTCGCCGAACACGCGATAAATTGCGGCTTCGATCCGTAGAACTCGCAAAGCCGCCGCAGACGCCGCATGATATTCGCGAGGTGGCTGCCGTAGACCCCGCGATAGTAATGCAGCTCGTCGACAACGATGTAGCGCAGGTTTACGAACAGCTTCGCCCACTTCGTGTGGTGCGGCAAAATGCCGGTGTGCAGCATGTCCGGATTCGTCAGCACGATGTTGGCGCGCTGCCGGATCGCCCGCCGCGCGTCCTGCGGCGTATCGCCGTCGTAGGTGAACGCGCACAGGTTGGACCCAAGCGCTTCTATGAGCCCGTGCAACTCGTCGAGCTGGTCCTCCCCGAGCGCCTTCGTCGGAAACAGATACAGCGCACGCGCGCCCGCCTCCGCGATCATCCGGTTCAGGACTGGCAGGTTGTAGCAAAGCGTCTTCCCACTCGCCGTCGGCGTCACGATCACGACATTCGATCCCGCGCCGATCTGTCTGCAGGCTTCGGCCTGATGGAAATACAGCCGCTCGATGCCGCGCCGTGAAAGAACTTCCCTCAGGTCCGCATCGATGTCGTCCGGGAAATCGGCAAATTCGGCCGGGCGGGCCGGCGTCCGTCGAATCGTCCGGATCGGACCGCCTGAATCAAGCGCCATCCGCTCAAACCTGTTCAGGACCGGCGTGAGATCGCCTGCGGGACTTACCGCTGGAAGCTCAGGAAAAAGGAGGGAGAGCGTCTCGGGCATTCGCCTTTTGTTTGCCTCAGTTTCCTACGTTACCACAGGAATCCGTCAGCAGTCAGTCCAGGGCAAACAGGCGGCTCCGAAGAGTCCCGCTTCATTTCCAAGAGCCGCTTTTTCGACGCGCGTGTTGGTAGTCCGAAACGTAAATGAACGCCGCCGGGTCTCTTCGAGCATCGCCGGAGCGAACAGGTCCCAACCCGCTATCACCCCTCCACTCAATAGATACAGCGGAAAGTTAAACGTATTGACGAGCATCGCCAGCACGATTCCAAGCGCTTCGCCCATCGAGATAAAGATGGTGCGCGCCTTTTCGTTCCCCGCCACAGCCATGTCAGCCACCTGTTTCGCGGATAACGCGTCTCCCAGGCCCAGCAGCTTCGCCATCGCGGTAACAGCCGTCGCGGATGCGTGCTTCTCCACGCACCCCCGATTTCCACAGCCGCATGGGTTCCCGTTCGGAACCACCGTTATGTGCCCCAGTTCGGCGGCCATCCCCAGATAGCCGCGCAGAACTTTTCCACCCCAAACGATCCCGCCGCCGATCCCCGTTCCCAAAGTTAAAAGGACGAGGTCGTCGACCTCGCGGCCCGTGCCGATCCACTTCTCGCCGAGCGCCGCCGCGTTCGCGTCGTTTTCGAGGATCACAGGCGCGCCAAGCCGCCGGCTGATTTCGTCCCGAATCGGAAAGTTCTCAAGCGAGGCGAGGTTATTGGAATTCCGGATCACGCCTTCTTTAAGAGAGATGAATCCGGGCACAGCCACCCCAATGCCGGCGAGCTTCGACTTTCCAAGGCGTTCTCGCAGAGTCGCGATTCCATCCACCATCTCGGTGAGGATCGCCTCGCGCCCTTCCGAATAGGCGGTTTTGCCCGAGATGCTGTCGAGCATCGCGCCGTCGCGCGTCACCGCCGCCGCGCGCAGATTCGTGCCGCCGAGATCGAGACCGATGCTGTATTCAGGCTGTGTCGCCATGACTTTGCGCGCGTTTCGTTTCGAATGCTGCTGCGCATCATAGCATCCACTTCTATCCCCGATTAACAGGATCGATTAAGAATGTTTCCGAATCGTGTTATATACGGAACAGTGGTTCCGGCCGTGCGTCAAACTGAATAGGGGGGTCTGGATGAATCGGTATATCGAGGTTCCGGGTTCCGTACTGCACGAATTGCCGCCGCTTCTTGTGCACGGCATACCCTCGGATGCGACCCGCGCGGATGTGATTGATCGCGCCGCGGCAATCATCGAAACCGAAGACCTGCTGCCGGACGCGGCGCCGGAGGTCCTCGAACATCGCAAGCTGGATCTCGCGCTTCATCTTACGGAACAGTATTTTGGCCTGCTCACCCATTGGGCTTGGGGGGACTCCGTTCTCGAGTGGATTCGCCAGTGTGAAATAACGTTCGCGTCGACGAGCGCTCTGCGTCCCCTGCTCAGCGGGGACATCTGGCCGCACGCCGCGCGCAGCAGCTTCGTTGATCTGCTGCTGGATAAACACGTCCCTACACCCGGGGTCGTGCTGGATCAGGCTGTGGGGATGCGTCTGACCTTTCGGCAGCCACCCCCCATCGACTGCTGCTCGGACCAGTTCCTCTTCTTCCTGAACAGCCGCCTGGCCGGCGCCGCCTATGAAACGTGGGCTCGCATGTCGCCGGAGTCGGCCGGCCATCTGCCGCCGAACCGCTTCCATTTTGAAATCCACGAGTTACGGGAAGAGCTCCCGCAGTAGCGGCGAGAGCGAGCTAGGGCTGCACCGGTGCGCCCGGCGTTCCCGTGTCGCCTGACGATCCGGCGTTGAACACCCGCGTGCCGTCCGCCAGCTTGACGGTCTTCGCGTTCGCCAGATTGCTCCCATCCTTCGCAGCCGACCCGTTCACGATAATGAGGTCGCCCTTCTTCAGCGAGTCCCGCCGCCATCCGCTGCGCATCAGCAGATTCGGACTGCCCAGCTCGCAATCCCACTTCGTCACTTTGCCGGACTCGTCCTTTACTTCCATATGAATCCAGGCATGCGGATTCACCCACTCGAGTTCGAGCAGCGTGCCCTTCAACTCAACAGGCTTCTTCGCGTCGAACTCGGCCGCGAAAGAATGATGCGCAAACGCACGCGCCGAAAAAACCAGGATGACAGCCAATAACCCGAATCGCATCTATTTATTCCCCACCATGTGCTGCGGATCGACATTCTTCTCGCAGACAAATTCCAGCAGATCGGTGTCCGGCAGCAGCGTGTAGCGCGTGACCGGCATAATCCAGGGCCTCGTATAAGTCTTCGGATCGTCGATCGTGACCTGAATATCCATGT
>DASZLP010000290.1:0-8504 GCA_035552355.1 Bryobacteraceae bacterium
ATTACACTATTCATTCAGATTTTATCCAGCCTGAAGGCTATGTGCCCCAGAAGAACGAGTCCATGGAGGTCGACAGGGGTGTGGCGGGGCCAGAGTACCTGCGGGCGGTACGAACAGCCTTGCTGGGGGGACGGGACTTTACCGACAGGGACAATGCCAGCGCGCCGCCGGTCTCGATTATCAACAAGGCATTGGCCGACCGCTATTGGCAGGGACAGGACCCGATCGGCAAGCGACTGCAGGTGGCCCGCCAGTGGACGACAGTGGTTGGTGTGGCCGCCAATGGGAAGTACCGGCGCCTGGTTTACGATACTGCGCCGCTGGTGCTGATTCCGATGTTGCAGAGTTACAGGACCGACCAGATTGTATATGTGCGTGTAGCCGGTGATCCTATGGCCTATGCTTCTGCCGTGGAACGAACAGTTCACGGACTCAATTCTGATTTGCCGCTCTTCAACGAGACCACGCTCGCCGCGAACATGCGGATGGGGAATGCCTTTGAGCGCATCGCAGCAGCCTTCGCAGGTTCATTCGGGCTGTTGGCTCTTATCCTCGCTGCCATCGGAGTTTATGGTGTGGTTGCCTATGCCACGAGGCAACGCACTCATGAAATCGGCATTCGCATGGCGCTCGGTGCAGGCAAGCGGGACATTTTTCGCCAAGTCTTGGGACGAGGTTTGCACTTTGCGGGCTTGGGGCTGGTCCTCGGTCTGATGATCTCATTTGCGCTTACCCGCTATCTACGTGGCATGCTCTATGGTGTGGGGACTGCGGATTGGCTGACATTCGTTATTGTTGCCATTCTTCTCTGCGTCGCTACACTGATTGCCTGTTTTGTTCCTGCCCGCCGCGCGGCATCTATAGATCCCATGCAGGCCTTGCGGACAGAATGACCAAAGTGAACCGACATCGGACTTGCGGCATGACACCGGAATGGCGCATCATCGCCAAGTCACTCATCGAACCCGGAATAGGAACGGGAAGGCCGCTTCTCAACTGCGACCTTCGCAAGCCTGTCAAGTTGACGAGAAACGCGCTTATATGGCCAATCGTGATGCCCGCGCGGCTTTAACTCAAACAGAATGTGCCGCGTGCACAGATTGGACCATATAAGCGCGAAAAAACCGGCCAAACTGCCTCACTCCAAGGCGCTTACGCTAGACTTCTCGCTCCGGCAGATTTGGCGGGTTTTTTTACCCAATCCGCTGAAGTGTCACCGAGCGGCAGGTCTGTCCCCCTACCGGAATGCGATGACTTTTCAAACGCAGCACTGATTTTACGCGCTGTGCGGGTAAGGGGTGTTCGTCGCGCTAAAGCTTCGGCGCGTAATAGCCTCTGCGGGCGCGCGCAATCACCCGGCCCATTGTAAGTCGACGCGGCAGTAGACACAAACGGATCGGAGATTAGTACCGACAACTCGGCGTGTGATCTCGGCCCGAAGCCAGGAGTGGTCAATCGCGATCGACAACCAGGACGCCGAGCTCAGGATCAGACGCGAATTCTGTGATTCGAATGGCCTCGCGCCGCAATACTTCCTCTGCGTCCCTTGTCGGATGCCTCCAGCGCCGGAGCCATAAGACTTTTGGCGGCGGTCCTATCGTAGTGGCGAGTTCATAGAAGTCGGCGTCCGTGCTCACGATCATGAAGGCATTCGATTTGGCAAATTCCCAAATGTCACGATCCGGGCTCTCGAGCAGGTCGAAGTCTACAACGTGAGCCGACCCCGCATAAAGTTCAGCGAGCCGAACCACAAGCTTTCGTGAGAGATTCTCGTCGAACAGCAATTTCACAAGGCCACGCGTTTGCCCAGCCTGGCGGCAAATTCGTAGACGGCACGGAAATCATCACGCTCCAGTTCCGGGTAGTCATCAAGAATTTGCTCCTCTGTCATGCCTGCCGCGAGCCAATTCAGGACGTCCCATACAGTGATGCGCAACCCGCGGATGCACGGCTGCCCCGACCGCTTACCTGGCTCGATCATGATGCGGGGAGTCACGCTTCGAGCGTATCATTGGCGCTGCGACGCAGCATCCGTCATTGGCCAAAGAGCCGAAATCAAAGGAGTCCCCGCTCCAAGGGACTTACTACACCCTGCAAGTCGGTTTCGCAACGCCGATCCGTCACAGTCCGCAAAACGCGCAATCCGCTGAAGTGTCACCGAGCGGGAGGTCTGTCCCCTTACCGGAATGCGATGACTTTCAAACCCACTAACAAGTTTTACGCGCTGTGCGGGCAAGGCTTTCGTCGCATTAAAGCCTTGGGGCGTAGTAACCCCTGCGGGCGCGCACAATCAGGTCTTTGCGGTTCTTTGTCTTCACGGTCACCGGATGATACAGGCCATCGGTCTTAAGCGGCTCGGGACGATAGAAGATGTTGTACTGATGGCGCAGCTCGTTGGCGATATTTTCGAATGACTGGTCCAGATCCTCGACTTTGAAAGGGAAGAAAGCCTGGCCACCCGTCTCCTCGGTCAGGTAGCGGAGCACCTTGTCGCCGTCCTTATCGTCGCGCGTGATGTTGGTCGAGATCGCGTAGATCACCACGTCCGCCTTCTGCGCCATTTCGAGCGCCTGATCGCGGGACATGCGGCTTTCGGTATCCTCGCCGTCGGAGATCACGATCATGGCGCGGCGGAATTTGTCGCGCGGCTGGTCCAGCATCAGCTTTTCTTTGGCGGCGAAGTAGATGGCGTCGTAGAGCGCCGTTCCGCCGCCGGGGCGCATGCTTTTCACGCCCTGCTCCAGTTGCTTCATATCCCCGGTGAGATCGCTGACGAGTTCGGCGGCGCTGTCGAAGCTGACGAGCATGAGACGGTCCTCGCGCGGACGAACGACGCTTTGGATGAACCGGATCGCCGCCTGCTGTTCGAAGCGGAACTGCTCGCGAATACTGTTGCTCGTGTCGACCAGCACTGCGATGCGAAGCGGGAGGTCCGACTCGGCGGTGAACTGCTGGATGATCTGGGGTTTCTTGTTCTCGACGATGTCGAAGTCGGATTTGGTGAGATCGGTGACGAAGCGGCCCTTCTTATCGGTAACGGTGAACAGGATGTTGACGCGGGTGACGTCGAGGATGATTCTGGTGGGGTCCTCGGCCTCCACGGCGGTTTGGCCGGCGGAGGGCGCGGCGGATTTCTGGGCGACGGCTTTCTGCGCTACGGCTTTCTGAGCTACGACCACGGGCGCCAGACACGCAAACGCACACAGGGCGCCGAGGCAGAGCGGTTTCATATAACGTTTATTCTATCGACAAAGGAGCCTGGGGAGTATTGGCTGCCTGGGCCTTCCCGGATGGAGAAAAGGAGCCAGGCGCCGCCAGGAGTGCCCGCGCCACAGGCGCCGAGGCTTCGAAGTTTCGTGAGTTTTGCCGATGAGTATAACGATGAGCGCGATCAGTCCCGTCGAGCCCGGGGTTGCGGCCGTTTATCAACTGGCGAGCACCGCGCCCGCGCCGGTGTCATCCGCGGCCAGTTCCCCCGCGGTACAGGACGTCGTCGACAACGCGCCTCCGGACGACATCGTGGACCTCAGCCTCCAGGCGCTGCAGTTGCACGAAGCGGATACGACCAATGCGTCCGCGGCGGATTCCTCTCCACCTCCGGATTCCGGCTCGTTCAGCTTCTGGGGCTGACCGCCGGCGGCAGAAGTCCTGGAGCAACGTTTACTGACGTGCGCAGCTCAATAAATTCAATGTCTTACGGAGATGGAATGAGGCGCCGGTCTCCCGGGCGGAATTCGGTAAGCTCCCGATGGAAAACGCACTCAAAGCCGCAAAGGACTTCCGAGAGCAGCAGTTGCTGGGCTGGGTTGCGAGCGGATGGAGTTGCGAGCGAATGGAGAGGTTATAGCGCGGGGAGAGATGATCACCGAGCGGGAGCCGCTGGAAGTATTCTTCAGTCAGATACCGAAGAGTCTGGCAGTACATGGATTTACCGCGCTTATCTCACACCTGAGAACGTCGGCACCCTGAAGGGGGGCCGGGCGCCGCGGGCGCGAGTGCCCGCGCCACGGCGGCCTGCATTAGAAATTGAACTGGGTGCCGAACTGGACCTTCCTGTTGTTCGACGTGTCCCGGAACAAATAGAGACCGGTCGATTGTCCGAAAAGCGGCGATGAAAGGTTGCCGACGTAGTTTCCGCGGTTGACGTTATTGAACACGTTGTTGACGTCGACGTTGAAGTTCAGCGAGTAGCGCCGCTCTTTCGAGGCCGTCGATCGGGGCCTGCCAAAAGCAAAGGCGCGCCCTACTCTCGCATTGAGATTCCACATGCCGCTGGCTTCGAGATAGTTACGCGGCACAAGCGCCTGGCCCGGCATAGGATTCGTATCGAAGGCGCCGAATTTCGTGATGACGACGCTGGGGCGCGAGAGATCGGTGGCGAAGGCGGGGCGGTCGTTGGTGAACGTGTCGCCGTTAAGGTCGCTGCCGATCGTCAAGTTATAAGGTTGCCCCGAGGCGATCACGAGGAACGGACTGAACTGGATTCCCAGCGGCGCCTTGACCGTGCCTTCCAGCGTGAAGTAGTGATGGCGGTCGAAGGTGGCGCGGCCGATATCCTGCTTGATGTTGAAAGGGTTTGACGGAACCGAGGTGTCGCCGTTTCCGCTCGCATAGAGCATCGAATAATAACCGGTGAACGACACGCGCGGGCTGATCTTGTTCGTCACTGTCAGCCAAAGGATGTTCTCGCGAATGTTGGCGTCAGGCTCGTAAACGAAGATGTTTCCGGCGGCATTTCCGAGCGGTCGCGCGCCGCTCGAGGGCTCACCGGGTATGAACGTTCCGGGCAGCGGTGTGTTGACGTTGATCGTGCTCACCAGATGCGTCGCCCACACGTTGAGATATGTGGCGGAAAGCGTGGTTTTTCCTGGCAGTTGGCGCTCCAGTGTCGCGACGGCTTCGCGCACGGTCACGTTTTTTGTATTTCCCTGAATTTTGTAGGTGAGCGGCGGTTGCTGCTGAGCCAGAAGAGTCGCAACCGACGGGATCGCCGGGAAGAAGGCCGGATCGGTGACAACGAATTGCTGCTGGTTGATGCCGTTGAACCGCTCCTGCTGCAGAATGCTGTTCGTCGAATAGCGGTTATAGAACATGCCGACGCCGGCGCGGATGACAGTCTTTGGCGTCGCGCCCGCTTTTGCACCTCCCGGAGACCATGCGAGGGCCAGACGCGGCGCCCAGTCGGCATGATCGGCGATATGGTCCTGCCCTTCGTAGCGCATGCCCAGGTCAAGGGATAAGTTCGGACGAAGCCGCCATTCGTCAAGCGCGTAAATCGAAGCGTCGAAAACGCCGATCGCGGCCTGCGGATTTCCCGCGGCGAGGGAAAACTGCGACGCGCCGCCACCGAGCGATTGAATGAGCTGCGGCGAGTAACCCAACTTGTCGAAGAGCAGCGTGCGGCGGTATTGCTCGAGCGAGCTGATCGGCGCGGTGAGCGGCTGGCTGTCGGGTCCGTATTCCACCTGATTGTCTGCGTCGAGCACGGGCGCGTCGTTCACGCCGAAGAAGCTGAACGTGCCGCCGAAATTATTGGGCGAGACATCGGTGATGCCGGTATAGCGAACGCGCGTGCCGAAGCGAATTGCGTGGGCGTTGTGCGCGATAGTCGTGTTGCTTTGAAACTCATATTGATCCCACTGATTGGAGGCGCGGCCGACCTCGGCGCTGCCTCCATTGAACGAGCCCGACACGATGATGCCGGGCGTGGCATTGTCGCCGAACTGATTGGTCAGAATGCGCGAATACGCAAACTTCGTCTCCGTGACGGCGGTGGCGCTCAGGACGGCGGTCTCTCCGAGCCGGATGTCGTGCCGCGTGATTTCGTTGCTGTATTCACGCGACGTCAGGCTATAGCCGCCGATGCCGTTGTTGTCGCGATTGCTGAGGTAATACTGATAGCTGCCGGTAAAGGTGTGGTTGTTCGAGATCTGGTAATCGAAGCGCGCGTTGCCGTTGATGTCGGCGCGCGGCGTCACGACACTCGATTGCACGGGCACCGCCGCCAGCGTCGCTGGATCGAGCGTCACGGCATTGATCGAAGCCGTATTGTCGATCGTGCTGTGCGTGAAGTTCAGCAGGAACGAGGCCTTCTTTTTGAACGGGCCGCCCAGTGGCCCGCCCAGATTGCCGGTGAACATCCGGTTCACATAATCGGCTTTGTTGGTCGTGTAGGGATTACGGGAATTGAAGAGCGCGTCGCTGTCGGTGAGTCCGATGCCGCCGCGAAAGTTATCGGCGCCCGGCTTAGTGATGATTTCGATGCGGCCGAAGCCGGGCGAGTCGAACTCGGGGGAGAACGGATTCTGGTTCATCCGAATCTCTTTGATGGCGGATTTCGGCGGCAACTGGCCGCCGCTGAATCCATCGAGGAGAAGCTGCGGTCCGCCGGTTATGTTCGACGCAGGACCCGCAAGCTGCGTCAGCACATCGCTCAGATCGTCGGGATCGTCGGGAAGCGCATCGAGGTCCGATCCGGCTACGACGACCGCCGCCGCGCTGCTTGACGCGTCGGTGCTCAGCTCCGGTGTTTGCCCGGCCGAGACCGTGATCTCCTGCTTGCCGCCCGTCGGGATGAGACGGATCGGCAACTGGACACTGCGGCCCGCGTCGAGAATGAGCCTTTTTTCGAAAGGCTCGAAGCCGGCAAACTCGGCGCGGACGACATACGCGCCCGGTACGAGATTCGAAAAGTTATAAGAACCGTCAGCACCGGTGGCCGTTGTTTTTCGGTTATCGCCGGAACTCAATGTGACCGCGGCCGAAGGAATGACGGCTCCGGAGGAATCGGTGAGAATCCCTCGAAGCGAACCCGCTTGCTGGCCTGCCAGGCGCATCGCCGGAAGCAGCAGCACCAGCAGAGAAGTGAACAAAAGACGCAAATTTGAGCCAGTTTACAAGGTATCACCACATCGTGGATCGGCCGCGAATAAAAGGGATTTCAAATAAATCCGTCGTTATTGCGGAATTGTGCCGGCGGATTTATGGAAACCGCGACCGCCAGAGAGCCAGTGCCTCGCTTCAGAAGTTCGCGTTACCGCTCCCTCGCGAGCCAGCGCCGCTAAAGGGGACGCCGGGTCGCGGCTCAGTACGTCTTTGAGCGGCGCGAGTCAGCAAGCGGTAACGTTGCGCCCGCCGCATGCGAGTCAGCTCATTGCGGAGGTGTGACAGGCGGCAGGGCAGGTGGCACAACAGGCGGGGCGGCAGGCGCGGCGATCTTCGTCGCCCGCCCGTGCGCGTCGCCTCGCAGCCAGATAAAAAGCATCGCCTGTGGCGGCGCCGGATCGGGAAGCGTCACGTCCAGTGTTTGCCGGAAGCCCGGCCCCGCCACGGGAGCGGGAAGGTTCGGCGCATCCACGCCATTGTTTTCGTCCCAGCCGGTCTTCGCGACCATTTCGAGATTCTCGCCAGTGAGCCGGTATGCGCGCTGTGCTCCCGGCGCCGGATCGTCAAGCAGCATGAATGAATCGATCCGCGGCACGCGCACGATCCGGGCGAGTGTGAAGGGCTTTGACTTTCCGCCGCGTCCGTTATCGATCACGGCAGCCAGCGAACATCCCGCCGGCACTTTCGCGGTGTCGAGTGCCAGGAACAACTGGTCGGGGGAAAGCTGCTGAAGATTCGACGAACCACTTTGCTCGCCGATGCGCAACACGGTCTCGTCACCGGAGGCGTCCCCGCAGCCGACTCGCAGCGTGCTGGTGCGTTCGAGGTTTCTCGTATCGAGAAGCGCGTTGAGCGTGCTTCCGGCGGGGAATTCGCCGGGGCCCAGCGCAATCCCGAGATCCACCGGCATGGAGAGTTTGAAGCTTGCGATCGCGGGAAGTGGCCCCGCGATTTCCAAACCTCTGGCGAAAGTGAGCGGCTCGCTGCGGTCGGCGAGATGCGCGGTAATCGGAAGCGCGGTTCCCGGCGCGGGCGGAGCCTTCAGTTCCACGGTCACGCTCCGCTCGGTTGCGATCGGCTCGCTCCCCGCGGGGTCGAATCGAAAAACAGCGCCCGCCGCTTCCAGTTTCGAGACCAGATCGAGCCGCTCGCCCTTCAGGACGAAGTGCTGTATCGCGGCTCCGTGGTTTACCACGATGGGCAGATTGGCGATGCGCGGCGGATCGGGCAAAATCCGGAAATTGACGGGACGGCTGCCGCCATCCTGCTGTGATATCAGCAGCGCGTAGTCGCCGGGCGCCAGATCGTTGGTATCGATCTGGACTTCCATTTGATCCTGCGGCCCTTCGCGCAATCCTTTCGGCAGCAGGAAGCGCACGCTCGTGGGGACGCTGAATTCATCCCTGAGCTTCTCGACGTCCACTTTCGTGGTGAATTCGAAATCGCTGCCTTCGAGCGTCGCGGCGACTTTGCCGGATCCTGCAAGCAGCTTGTTCTGCGACACCTCCGCCACGTGCGCGCCCTTGAAATCGGCAAGCGCGCTGACATGAACGTTTCCCGCCGCCTCGAACGGCTTCCAGTCCCAGAAGGCCGTGAGGGTGTAATTGCCGGGCGGAATG
>DASZLP010000291.1:0-5063 GCA_035552355.1 Bryobacteraceae bacterium
GGTGGCTATGAGTTTGTGAGGTACGAATTGCCGCCAAGAAGGAAAACGGGCGGTACGGCGACATCGACTTAGATGTTGGAATTGAGACCGCCCGGCATTATGCGGCTATCCGGCGCGAACCGAAGAATGCGGGCAAGCCAATTCCGGCCAACGATCTGTGGATCGCGGGGCTCAGCCGGCAGCATCCGATTCCGGTCATGAGCCGCAACTCCCATTTCGATTTTGTGGGCGTCGTGAGACGGCGAACCTCGTAGCAGCGGGCGCGATCCTGGGTCAGTTTGTCCGAGGATAAGGCACTGGCGACGGTACCATCCATGGCCGGCCGCCCGGGACTCTTACTTCCTCCCCGCGGTGCGCGCCATCGGACCCGGCGCCGGCGCAACCACCTCCGGCTCGGGTGGCGGCACTTTCTTCGGCCGTGCATTCAGATGAATCGTCACTATGTTTCGGAACGCCTTCTCGAACTTCGGCGTGCCGGGCTTTACGCCAGTGGCCGCGACCTGTTCTTCCGTCACTTCCTGCGCGAGCGGCAGGTACTTCTGGAAATACGCCCGAATACGGTCCTGCACCACACGCTGCGCCGAGCTGTAGAGCACCATCAGGACTTCATCCGCCGAGCTTCCCTCGATCGCATCGTAGACATGCGAGGGTTTCGTGATGCGCGCGGACTTCAACGCGGCTTCGAGTTTCTTCGCCTGCCCTTCCAGCTTCTTCAACCCGTCCGCTTCCCCTTTGGGCAGACCCAGCGCGCGCAGCACCTCGGTGCGCTCGCGTGGTGTCATCTTTTCCGTGAGCACGGTGAGAAACGCGAGCCATCCGCCTTTCGTATCCGGCGGGAGAACCGTGTGCACCAGCTTTTCGAAGCGCGAGAGACCGGCCGCGTTCAGCTTCTCGCCTGTAAGCGCAGGCGAGATCAGCTTCAGCAGACCGAGGGAATCGAAAGACTCGAGTCCCGCGACCGCATTCTCGCTCATCGAAAGCGCACGAATCTCCACCACCAGCGCGGAGGCGGGCGCGGATTTCTGGTAGTCGTCGAGCAGCGCGTTCTCGATCTGCGACTGCGTCCGCGGGGCGATCTCGAAACCGAGAACGTACTTGAAACGGATGATCCGGAAGATGCGTGATGGGTCGTCGAGCAGCGCGTAGGAATTGGTGGTCCGCAGTTCGCGATTGACGAGGTCGGCCTGGCCGTTCGCCGGATCGATCAGCAGCCCGCGCGACCCCCGATTCAGCGTGAGCGCCATGGCGTTGATGGTGAGATCGCGCCGCATCAGATCCTCGTGAATGCTCGCGGGCGCGATCTGGGGTTTAGCGCCCGGCTTCGCGTACTTCTCCGTGCGGGAGTTTGAGACCGACGCGCGCACACCGCCTGTGAGCTCCAGTTCAAGGCTCCGTTTCAGACTGTCCTCGGCGAGAATCCGGCCGCCGCACGCCAGCGCCAGCGCCTTTCCGATTTTGAGAGCATCGCGCTCGACCGTGAAGTCGAGATCGAGGATGCGCGCGCCGCGTAATGTATCCCGCATGGCTCCGCCGGTGAGCCAGACGTTCATTCCTGCGTCGTTAGCAATGCGCGCGACCTCAGCCACCACGCGGTTCTGCGTGGCGTCGAGGTGGCTTTCGAGCACAAACATGTAATCGCTCATGGCTCAGGCTCTCGGGTGGTGGCGGTCCAGCGTATCGCGCAGGCGCGAACGGACCACATGAGTATAGATTTCTGTGGTGGAAAGGTCGGTGTGACCGAGCATGGTTTGAACGCTTCTGAGGTCGGCGCCTCCTTCGAGAAGATGGGTCGCGAAAGTATGACGGAGAACGTGCGGCGAGAGATCGTGGAAGATCCCCGCCTTCTTTCCATTGACTTTGATGCTGGCCCAGAACGCCTGGCGGGTCATGGCGCCACCGCGGGCGGTGACGAAAAGGAACGGGCTCGGTTTTCCCTTCAAAAGAAGCGGCCGGCCGCGCTCAACATATTCCGCAATCGAGCGAAGCGCGGCGGCGTGCACCGGAACGATTCTCTGTTTGTTCCCCTTGCCGGTGACGCGGACAACGCCAAGCCCGCTGTCCAGGTTCGATGTCCGCAGATGGATCAGCTCGGAAACCCGGATGCCTGTGGCGTAGAGCAGTTCCAGCATGGCCTGATCGCGGATGCCGCTGGGCTTCGCGCCATCCGGGGCGGCGATCAGCTTTTCAATCTGCTCCCGGTTCAGAAATTTAGGAATCGTGCTCCATTGCTTCGGACTGGCGAGGTGCTCGGTGGGGTCGGCGGACACTTGCTCGCCGGCGACGAAGAAGTGGAAAAGGCTTCGGACGGCGCTTAGGTGGCGGGCAATCGACCGGCTGCTTAACTCTTTTTTATACAGATGGTTAACGTAGGATCGCAAAACTGCCGCATCAGGAAAATCGCCGGCCGTCACGGGTTCGACAAAGGCGCGCAGGTCCGCCAGATCGCGCGAATAGGCGTCAAGGGAGTTGGCGGACAGGCCCTTTTCCGTCCGGCAGAACACAAGAAATGCCCGGATGCCGCGCGAAATCGGCGATTCCACCGTTAATCCCTTTTCTGCCATACGATTCCTGCCGGCGTCAGACGAAGGCCCGGCCCGTTACAACGTGTCCTTTCGTGCAATGATACAATACCCGCGAAAATGTTTAAATCAATTCCGGCGGAACATCACCGGGCCGCCGGAACTGCTTTTCCGCGGGTGCGCTGAGATCTCGTGGCGAGCTCAACCGCGAAGAAAGTCGTTGTCCGCCGGTTCGACCGGGAAAATCTGACCGGCTACGTCAACTCGCTCAGCTATTTGCAACCCACCGCTATCGAGCTGTTGAAGCCCGATGGCGCGCTCGTGATGCTTCCGTATGAAGAGGTGAAGAGCGTCTGTTTCGTGCAGGACTTCGACGCCGAGGCCGAGTCGCGGCGCATCTTCATGACCCGTCCCAAGCTCGAAGGGCTTTGGGTGCGGATGAATTTCCGGGACGGCGAAGTGCAGGACGGCATCCTGCCGAACAACCTGCTGTCATGGGATATCGCCGGATATACAGTCACGCCTCCGGAGCCTGACGCGAACAATCAGCGGGTGTTCGTACCGCGCGCGGCGCTGCGAAGCATCCAGGTTTTGGGAGTGGTGGGGAGCCCGTTGCGAGCGAGGAAGAAAAAAGCGGCGACCGAGGATCAGGGCAAGTTGTTCTAACGTACCCGGCGACCTTTGGACCCTTAGTAGCCGGGCGATTGAAAACACCGATGGTGGAACAGGCTTCAGTCTGTTTTTTCAATATCCCGCGACAGGCTGAAGCCTGTCGCACCATTTTGCCGAGATCGATATCCCTTACTCCGATGACTAACGGCGCTGTTTGACGAAGGTACCCGGGATTTCCCGAATCGTCGGAAACGTCTTTGAAATGTGGTCATGCCAGGTGAGGTTTTCCTCATCCGCGACCGCCCACACCAGACCGAGGCCGCCCGAGCAGAAGCTGAGCCATGTCGATGCGAGGCGTAACGCGCGGCTGCGGCCGTCGAGCGGGAATCCGTCGAACGTGATCAATTGCAGGTCGGTGAACATCATACCGGCGGTCTCGCGCCCCGCGATTGCCCAAATCAGTCCATAGAGCATCGCAACCAGCGCGAGCACAGCGCCCACTGCGATCCACAACGATTTGCCCTGACCGAGATTGCCGCCCATGAGATGGAACAGCCCGAGAAGCAATCCGAATCCGATCAGTATAATCGCGCCGTCGATGGCCGCGGCCACCGCACGGTGTGTCGGAGTTGCAACAGGCTGGCCGCAGAAGACCTGCGCTTCCACGTTGGTTTTCAGCTTACGCGCTTTGCTGGCGGGCGCCGGGACGAAATCGAGACTACCCTGCGTATCGACTTTCGCCACGGCGGGCTTACGGACCGCCACGCGCGGCACTGGCTGGGCGGCCGCCAGGCGGGAACCCTCGCGCTCACGCCGATCGAAAGGAATGACGTTCTGACTGGGAACCGCCGCGTTGTTGAACAAAGAGACGCTGAACAAACCGGGCTGTGCTTCCGCCGTGGAAGCAGGTGGCGCCGAGGGCGCTGGACGAAACTCGCCTGTCTCGTTGTCCAGCACCAGCGCGGGCGCGAGTGCGTTCGCTCCCGAGTATCCGGGCGGCGCGGCGATCACGACTCCGCTCAGCCGCCGCCCGCAACGCAGACAGCGATGGTCATCCTCGCCATTTACGAAACCACAGTGCTTGCAATGCATCCCTAGTCTTTACCGGAAACGCGTTTTCCTGTGGATGTCTCGGAGAAGTTGCGACACAACTTATGCCGTGCTACGGTTGCCAATTGAAGCCGCTTCGCCGGAAACACCCTCTCCCTCTGAGTAACACAAACAGAGTGGCTTGTCACGGGAAAATTCTCCATTCGCGGTGGTTCGCAGCGTTGTTTCTATTGGCGATCGCACAAAATGCGTCACCGCAATTAAGCAGCAACGCTCCGAAGCCGGCGGGAGTGCCCGCGCCTCCTCCGCCCCAGGATGCGCCCACCGTCGAGCGGCCCGACTTCACCGTCAGGATTCCTCGCATCGACGCGCCTGCGCGCGGCGAGTACGATCTGAGCTTCGACTTTCAGGAATCGGAGGGCGGCGTCTCTCATCTTCACGGCCACGTTGTAGTTGAACTGTACAACGCAACGCTAAAGGCCGACGACATGGAGTATGACGAAAACACGAAGATCTTCAAAGCCACCGGTAATGTCTCTTACCGCAATTACCTGCACGACGAGATCATCTACTGCGACCGCGCCGAGTATAACCGCGGCACCGAGCGCGGTACTTTCCATCACGTCCGAGGCTATACGAAGACGAAGGTGGTCGCGCGCCCGGGCGTGCTGACCACGCAGGAGCCTTTCTATTTCGAAGGCGCCTATGCGGAAAAGATCGAAGACAAGTATCTGCTGCACGACGGCATCATCACCGACTGCCACATCCCCCACCCCTGGTGGACGCTGCACAGCAATCTGTTCGACATCATTCCGGACGATCGCGCGGTCACCCACAGCGGCGTGTTCCGCGTAAAGAGCGTGCCGGTTTTCTATTTCCCGT
>DASZLP010000292.1:0-51411 GCA_035552355.1 Bryobacteraceae bacterium
GCGGTCCCAAAAGAACTGATCGACCAGATAACCGTGCGCGCCGTGAATCTCGACGCCGTCGAATCCGCAGTCCTGCGCATTGCGCGCCGCGGCGCCGAACGCCTGCACGATCGCCGCGATCTCGGCGACAGACGCCGAAGCGCCTACCGCGCCGGCATGGTCTCCCTGCGTCCCGACATGCCAGAGCTGCGAAAAAATCTTTCCACCCGCCGCGTGGACATCCGCGACCACGCGCCGCCATCCCGCAAGCGCATCCTCTCCATACATATGCGGAACCTTTGGATCGAAACCCGCCGCATGATGGGGAATGTACGTGCCTTCGGTGACGATAAGCCCCACGCCGCCTTCCGCCCGCCGCCGATAGTAGGCCGCGACGTTTGCCCCCGGCACGCCGGCCGGCGAAAACGAGCGCGTCATCGGCGCCATCACGATGCGATTGGAAAGTGTGAGTCCGCGCAAAACGAAGGGCGTGAACAAAGCGTCGAGTTTCACAGATTGAGCATCTCGCGCAGACGCCGGCTCTGCATCCTGCTCACCGGAATCTCGCTCGACTTCTTATCGTCCATCTTTAACTGATAAGTCGATTTGAACCACGGCACGACCTCACGAATTCTGTTCACGTTCACGACGTACGACCGGTGCGCCCTCCAGAACGTGTCGGGGTCAAGAGCAGCGAGAAGCTCCTCGAGCGTGCGGAAATTCGACTGCCCTTCGGCGTGCGCGGTGACGAGCGTAATCACACCGTCCGCGATGGTGGCATAGATGAGCTCATCCGGATCGACGATCAGGTTGCGCGTCCCGCTGCGCAGCAGCAGTTTTGTGAAGGCCGGAGCCGGACGTCCGTTTGCCGCCGGTGCTGCAGGCTCGGTAATACGATCGGCTACCAGCCTGCGCGCACGACTGATCGTTTCTTCGAGGCGTTCGCGCTCGACCGGTTTCAGGATGTAATCCATCGCATCGAGCCGGAAGGCTTCCACCGCAAACTGGTCGTAAGCCGTTGAAAAAATGACGTGTGGTGGATCGATATTCTGCTCGCGCAGCCGCCTCACCACGCTCAGCCCGTCCAAACCCGGCATCTGTATATCGAGGAACGCCAGGGCTGGATCGAGGCGCTCGATGGCATCCAGAGCCTCCAGGCCGTTGGCGGCCACCGCGACAACTTCGACATCGCCGATCTGATCGAGAAGGAACTTTAACTCTTCCCTCGCAAGCTGTTCGTCGTCGGCGATGATCGCACTCATCGGCGCGGTCGCGCGAGATCGCATGAACTGCTATTATAGCGTTGAAATTAATCCAATCCTTTCAAACAATTGGATACGCCGCCGGTCGCTCGACCGCGCCGCAATAAGGAGCTAAACCATTTGTCTTCAATGCCTGAAAGCGCCTCGCCGGCCACTCCCCGGATAAAACCGGCGGAGGGCAAACTCGGCATCCTGATTCCGGGAATGGGCGCCGTTACGACGACCTTCATCGCGGGTGTGGAGGCGATCAAAGCGGGGATGGCGAAACCGATCGGATCGATCACGCAGCTCAATACGATCCGGCTGGGCAAGCGCACCGACAACAACATCCCGAAAATCAAAGACTTCGTACCGCTGGCTGGCCTTGAGGATCTTGAATTCGGCGGCTGGGATATTTTCGAGGAAAACTGCTATGAGGCCGCCCTCCAGGCTGGCGTCCTCGATAAGCCGCTGCTCGAGAGCCTGCGCGCCCCGCTCGAAAAGATCAAGCCTATGCCGGCCGTTTTCGACAGCGAGTACGTCAAACGTATCAATGGTCCCAACCTGAAGCCGAAAGGCTCCAAGATGGATCACGCCGAAATGCTGATGGACGACATCCGCAACTTCCAGGAGCGTACGAACTCAGCGCGCCTGGCGATGATCTGGTGCGGCTCGACCGAAGTGTTCCACCGGCCAGCCGCCGTCCACCACACTCTGAAGGATTTCGAGTGTGGATTGCAGAAGAACGATCCCGAGATTTCGCCCAGCCAGATCTACGCCTATGCGGCGCTCAAAATGGGAATTCCGTACGCCAACGGCTCCCCCCACCTGACCACCGACACAGCGGCCCTCATGGAACTGGCGCGTGATCGTAATGTGCCGATCGCGGGCAAGGATTTCAAGACCGGCCAGACCTTCATGAAGACGCTGATCGCGCCTGGATTGAAATCGCGCATGCTGGGCGTGGCGGGCTGGTTCTCGACCAACATCCTTGGGAACCGCGACGGCGAAGTGCTCGACGATCCGGGATCGTTCAAGTCGAAAGAGGAGTCGAAGCTTTCGGCGCTCGAGCAGATCCTGCAGCCGGACTTATATCCCGACCTTTACGAACATATCCACCACAAGGTCCGTATCGAATACTATCCGCCGCGCGGCGACGCCAAGGAGGGATGGGACAACATCGACATAGTCGGGTGGCTCGGCTATCCGATGCAGATCAAGATCAACTTCCTCTGCCGCGACTCGATTCTGGCCGCGCCGCTGGTGCTCGACATCATGCTCTTCATGGATCTCGCGCAGCGCGCGGGCATGCGCGGCGTGCAGGAATGGCTCTCCTTCTTCTTCAAAGCCCCGATGACCGCGCCCGGACTCTATCCCGAGCACGACATTTTCATCCAGTCGCTGAAGCTGAAAAATACGCTTCGCTGGATGAAGGGCGAGCAGTTGATCACGCATCTTGGGCTGGAGTATTACGACTGAGGTCCGGCTTGGTTCGAAAGAATTGACGCGATGCGTGTTCTCGTAATCGGCGGGACACTCTTCATTGGAAAACTACTGGTCAAGCGGCTGCTGGCCGCGGATCATGAGGTCACCATTCTGCATCGCAAGGCCGAGCATCCTTTCGGGCGGCGCGTGCGCAATGCCATAGCGGACCGAAACGACGCGGCTGCCATCAAATCGGCTCTCCTCGGCCAGCGATTCGAAGGCGTTTACGATATTGCCTACGACTGGGAGCGGGGAACTACCGCCGCGCAGGTCGAGGCGACGGCGAAGGCGATCCCCGGCGACATTACGCGGTACATCTTCATGTCGAGCGTGGCGGCGTATGGAGACGGACTGAACCACTCGGAAGACGATCCGCTGGCTTCCGATATGCATCCCGAAGCGTACGTGCGGAACAAAGCGGGGAGCGAACGGGCGCTTTTCCGCATGTATCACGAGACGCGCTTTCCTCTCGTGACGATCCGGCCGCCGTATGTGTATGGGCCGGAGAATCCTTTCTACCGCGAGGCGTTCTTTTGGGACCGGCTGCGCTTCGACCGGCCGATCATTATTCCGGGTGACGGCAATCGGCTGATGCAGTTCGTCTACGTGAACGATCTCGTGGAGGCGTGCTTCAATGCGCTGGAGAAGCACACGGCGCCGGGCAGAGCATTCAACGTGGCCGATGAGAAGCCCCTGACGCAGGTGGAAGCCGTCACGGAGTTTGCCAAAGCGATTGGGAAGCAGGCAACGATCGTGCGCGTGCCGCGTGACATTATTGTGAGGAATGGCGGGAACGTGTCGCGTCCGCCGATGTATTTCGGCGAAACGTACGACCGGCCGCCCATCACAGAGGCGGTGGGGCGCGTTAAGCGCGTCCTCAATGTCACCCTGACGCCGTTCGCAACGGGATTGAAGGAAACTTGGCGCTGGTATTCTCGGCATATGCCGGAAAAAAAGCCGGATTTCTCCTTTGAAGACAAGGTCATTAAACAGGCTCGGGAGCATCTGCGAGCCATTCAGTCACTGGGGTAAGCCTGTGGCGGCCGAAACGAATCCGCCGCGCTACGAACGACGGGCATTCGTCGCGCTCGCCGCCGTTGGATCCGGCGGATACTTCTGGTGGATGCGGAGCGCGCCCGCCGCGAAGACACTTCCGGCCCGCGTAAGAATCGCGACGTTCGATGCGCATGGACAGAAGACCGACATCGCCGAAGTCGATACGATTCGCAAATCCGACGGCGATTGGAAAAAGGAGCTGCCGGCCGATTCGTATTCAGTGGCCCGCCGCGGCGACACCGAGTTCGCAGGCACGGGCGCTTACGACAGGTTCTACGGAGACGGCCTCTACCGCTGCGTTTGCTGCGGGACCGCGCTGTTCGATTCCGCCGCGAAGTTCGCTTCCGGAACCGGCTGGCCGAGTTTCACCGGGCCGATTGCGAAGGAGAACATCGTCGAGGTGGCGTCGAGTTGGTTTGGAATAGCTCAGACCGAAGTGAAATGCGCGCGATGCGATTCGCATCTGGGCCACGTGTTCGACGATGGTCCGCCGCCAGCGAACTTGCGGTATTGCATCAATTCTGTCGCCCTGCGGTTCGTGGGTCGCTCGGCGTAAACTCATGGGAAGACATGGCCGACGTCAGGCTACCGTCCGAGCTGATCGGAGGATCGGCGGTGCCGATTCAATTGCTGGTCGCGTCATATGCCAGCGCGCCGGGAGTAACGATTGCGGCGAAGTGAATCAGGTCGGCCTATAATTTAACATAATATTTGTTATCGGAAGCGCGCATGTTCGCTGCTTCGGCCGAGGCGCTTGGCACAAAACGCTACCATCGGAGAGGAAAGCAAATGTCATTCGAAGAACGCGCCGAGTTCCTGATGCAGTCCATCGAGTCTCATGATCGCCAGATCGGCGAGCTCACAGACCAGGTCCGGAGCAACGCGGCGGAACACGACCGCCAGATCAGCCAGCTCCGAGACCAGATGCGCAACATCATGCAGGCCATCGATAAGCTCGTGGAAGTCAGTAACGATCGCCATTAACAAATTAGCGCGCATCGCCGAAGCACACGAACAGCGCATCGACCAACTCGAACACCGAGGCCCGCAGGGTCAATGAAAACCTCGGCGGCGCGGTTGCCTTATGCCGGCGTCAGCTCCCGCACTCGCCCCGCAGTCCTGGCCCGCTCCTCCAACAGCCGAGGCACCTCGCCCGCCGCCACCGGCTTGCTGAAATAGTACCCCTGCATCTGGTCGCACATCAGATCCAGCACGTTTGTTCGTTGCGTATCGGTTTCGACCCCTTCGGCCACGACCTGCAGGCCAAGCCGGTGCGCGAGGTTCACTATCGACTCCACGACCGTGCTCGATTCCGGCAACTCGCGATTCAGGAAGCTCCGGTCCAGCTTGATCACATCGGCCGGCAAATCCGTGAGATAGCTCAGCGACGAATATCCGGTGCCGAAGTCATCCAGCGCGATGCGGATCCCGGCCAGGCGCAGCACCGCCAGATGCGTACGGGTACGAGTGAGATCTCTAACCAGCACGCCCTCCGTAAGTTCCAGAGTCAGCAGCGACGGGTCCAGTCCGGTTTCGTCAAGGGCCCGCAGCACGCGCTCGGAATAGTTGGGTTGATCGAACTGCGGCGCAGAGACGTTCACTGCCACGCCCACTCGGGGCTGTCCAGGCATCTGCCACGTCCGGCAGGTAGAGCAAGCCTGCCGCAATATCCAATCGCCGAGGCTCAGAATCAGCCCGGACTTCTCCACCTGCGGGATAAACTCAGCCGGCGCGACCAGTCCATGCAACGGATGGTTCCACCGCACCAGCGCTTCGAAGCCGGTCAACCCGCCATCCCGCTGAACCAGGGGCTGATAGTGCAGCTGGAACTGGGCACGAGACAGCGCCAGCGAAAGATCGCGGGCGATTTCCTGCACAATCTCCTCGCGCCGGGCCACCTCTGTCGAGAACTGGACGCAGCAATTGCGCCCCTGCGATTTCGCGACATACATTGCGCGGTCGGCGCGCTCCTGCAGCCCGGCCAGCGTTGTGCCGTGTTCCGGGAACAAACTGATGCCCACGCTGGCGCTCAACAGCAGCTCATGACCGCTGATGTGAAACGGTGAAGCCAGCGCATCGACCAGTCGCTTTCCAAGCGCCTCGGCGCCGTAACAATGAGGAAGAAACATTACGAATTCGTCGCCGCCGATACGCGCCAGAGTGCCTTCGGAACCCGCAACGTCAGCCAGACGGCCGGCCACCTTCTTCAGCAGCTTGTCGCCCACGGTGTGCCCGAGTGTATCGTTGGCCTGCTTGAACCGGTCGAGATCGATGAACAGCAGGGCGCCCGATTTTTCCGTATCGGACTTCGCTTCCGCCGAGTCACGCGATGAGTCACTGCCAACTATGGCTCCAGACCAGGCATCGAACCGGTCCTGCAACAGCCGCCGATTGGCGAGACCAGTCAAAACGTCATGGCACGCTCCTTAGTACAGGCGGGCTTTAGTGAGCGCCACGGCGCGCATGTCGCGGATGCTGTCCCGCGTGGCGAGCAGCAGAAAGAAATCCTCAAACAACACCCACCACGCGTGCTCCACCCAGCGCCACGGACTGACGGTCATTACGCCATAGACGGATTGCGGCCACCAGATGCCCCGCACGATGTGATCCACCGCCGTGACGACGGTGGCGGTTGCCAGCACGGTCCAGTCGCGGTAAAAGGCCAGAAAGGCGAGCGAGCCGAAGACATGGAAGTGAGTCTCAATGCGTCCGCCCGTGCAATCGATGAGCAGTACGGATACGAGGATTTGCGCGACCGCGATCACGTGCCGCGTCCACCTTCGCGCCGGATACAGCAGAGCGATGCCGATGGCGGGCAGAATGAATGCCGGTCCGGCCAGAATCGCCGCCAAGACGTGCGGATGAAGGCCGCTGCGCGTGCCGTTCCAGACCCTCGGCGATACGATGAAGGAAACCCCAATCATCCCCAGCCATTCGACGGCGAGAAGCCAGAGCATCATCCGATCGACGAGACTGTGGAGTTTGTGAAACGAAGCGGCCAGATAGCTTTCGGAGCGTTTCGTGATGGCGGGCGTCTCGGGGGCATCTAAATTCACAGCAGCCTCCCGCCCTGCGCCGGTGCGAGCGCGAGCCTTCCCTGTTTGTTAACGGTGACCGGCGCGTCCCATGATCCGAGCGCGCATCCGAAGACAGGGTTTTTGCGGAGCGGTCCCGAAGCGTGCGGCGATGCGAGAGCGGCGACAAGCGCGTCGAGGCCGTAGTTGTCTCCTTCATGGCCGCGCGCGCCGGTGATCCCGCCGCGAAAGACCAGGTCCCCCTCGGCACTGTAAAGCAGCACGTATCCCGATGTCCTTGCGCCGAATCGGGCGGCTTCCTCGCCGCCGTCGTCCCAGAGCGTGCGAGCGTTCGGCAAAGCGGCGGCGCTGGCCACGAACGACTTCTCGTCCCAACCCGAGTTGCGGTCCGGACGATAGACAATGAATGTGATGCTGGGCGCCTTCACTTGCCGGCGCCGCGCGTTGAACTTTGCGAGCTCGGCGATCGTGGCGTTCGTGCAGTTGCAAAGCGGATGCACGAATACCAGCAGTTCCGCCTCTCCTCCGAGGTGCTTGAGTTTAGTCGCGGCGGGCCATCGAGGGGGGCTCGTGGCGGGCTGGCCAGGCGCCTGATCGAAAGCCGTTATGCCGAGAAACAGCGTCAGCGTCGCGAGGCCGGAGAATCCCAGCAGAATCGCCGCGAGGCTCCGCCGCGTGAATAACCGGTTTGGAGTGTCCACGCCCAGCTATCGGTCGTTTGATTGAAAGTCATTAGCCTTAATGGAAAGTTGAGGCAATTCCCTCCCCCGTCGTGGCCAGCACCTGGGCCTCTGTCATCAGACGCTCGCGAGGCGAGCCAACCTGTAAGGCATTGGCGGAAATTTCTGCTGGAATCCGCCGTTTTCGAATTGATACAGCGGAGTGAGATCAGCCGGGTTGGAATCGCGCGATGAGAAGGTTGCCGTGATCACCCTGGGGATGCCGTTGATCGACGCCAGTTCAGCGTCATGCCATGACGTGATCGCCCAACGTGACCTTGGTGAATCCACCGGTTGGAGAGGAGCGCCGTACCGGGAGCCGCAATAAAAGAGGTCTGGCTATGGGCGGCGAGAGGAAAATATCCGGATAGCCGTCGCTGTTGAAATCGGCCACCACAACGGATCCTCGCCATTAGTAAGAGAGTCGGAGACGAATGAGGAAGTGTCGAGCTTCATTCTGCCGTCGGTTTGCTGGCGAGGCATCCGACTACGATTTCTGAGAGATAACGCAAATTGGCCGCGTGCTACGCCGCCGCTGTCTGGAACTCCTCGTAGGCGCCCTTGAAGTCCTCGGTTCCCTTGCCGTCAAAGTGCCAGATCCGCGTGGCGACTTCTTCCAGCAGATCGTGATCGTGCGTTACGAGCAGAATCGTCCCGTCATATTTCTGCAGCGCGATATTCAGCGCGTTGATGGACTCCAGATCGAGGTGGTTCGTCGGCTCATCCAGCACCAGCACATTTGGTTTCTGCAGCATCAACTTGCAAAAGATCAGCCGCGCGGCCTCACCGCCCGACAGCGCCTCGGTCGGCTTGGTGCCTTCTTCGCGCATGAACAGCATCTGGCCGAGCAGTCCGCGTAGTTCTTCCGTGCCCGCGGTCGGGTCGATTTCCTGCAGCCATTCAAGCACCGTCGTGCCGGGCTGAATCGTCGCGCGGTGATCCTGCGCGAAGTACCCGACTGAAACCTCGTGGCCCCATTCGACCGATCCCGCATCGAGGCTGAAGGGATCGTCGATTGTCCCCGGTGCGTTTGCCATCAGAGACCGCAGCATCGTGGTTTTACCAGCGCCGTTGCGCCCGAGCAGCCCGATTTTCTCGCCACGCGACACACTCGCTGTGAAGTTGCGAATCACCGGAAGATCGCCATATGCTTTTGAGATGCCGCGCACTTCGAGCGGATGCCGTCCCGACGGACGCTTCATGTCGAACCGGATAAACGGACGCGCGATGTTCGACTTCGCCAACTCGCTCGACTGCAGCCGCTCCACTTCCTTCTTGCGCGACGTCACCTGGCTCGACCGCGTGCCCGCCGAAAACCGCGCGATGAATTCCCTGAGCTGATCGATCTTCTTCTCCCGTTGCGCGTTCTGCGCTTCGATGCGCGAGCGGATTTGCGTCTTCGCGAGCACCATCTCGTCGTAGCCGCCCGTGTAGGTGATGATCGTCTGGTAATCGATATCCGCGATGTGGGTGCAAACGCTGTTCAGGAAGTGGCGATCATGCGAGATCACGATGAGCGTTCCCTGATAGCGGGCCATGAAATCCTGCAGCCAGTGGATGGATTCGAGATCGAGATGGTTGGTCGGCTCGTCGAGCAGCAGCGCGTCGGGTCCGCCGAAAAGCGCCTGCGCGAGAAGCACTCGGACCTTCTGACCGCCCTGCAACTCGCCCATCCGGCGCTCGTGCAACGGTTCGGCAATATCGAGTCCATCGAGCAGGACCGCCGCATCGCTTTCGGCGGAGTATCCATCGTTCTCGGCGATCGTGCCTTCGAGCTCGCCAAGACGCATGCCGTCTTCGTCCGTGAGATCGTTCTTTGAATAAAGCGTGTCGCGTTCGGCGAGGGCCGTCCACAACGGCCGGTTCCCCATGATGACGGTGTCGACGACGCGGAATTCGTCGAATGCGAACTGGTCCTGACTCAACACGCCGAAGCGCTTTGGGCGCACCACGTTGCCTTTCTGCGCTTCAAGCTCGCCGGTCAAAACTTTCATGAACGTGGATTTGCCGGAGCCGTTCGGTCCGGTAAGCCCGTATCTTCTTCCGGAAAGAAAGGAAGTAGTGACCTCTTCAAAGAGGATTTTGGCGCCGTAGCGCATGCTTACATTGCTGACGGAAATCACGGGTAAGTGTAAAGGGGATTAAACTTCAGTTTAGCCTGGGTCGCGTGGCGCAGGTTGCGCGGGAGGTCTCGAGAGCCCAGACCGTGCCTGCGCCGCTGGTATGATGCACGATTGGGCGAATCAGCACCATCGCAGACGGCGGGAAGTGATTCTCTCACGCCGGCAGTCCGCGAGCGAAACCTCCTGCTGTCTCCTTTCGGTGTCCGATTCGTTTCGTTCGCGGTCTTGATCCTCATTGAATGGCTGCCTGTCTCGTCATTCGTGCATACGAGACGAGGCGGCCAGTCCGGAGGGCGGGCAGTTGTTGCTTTTCTCTCCCTTTTTCTGGCCTTCGGATACCTGCGGAACCGGCCGGCGATTCGCCTCGTTTCGGATCAGGTGCGGGACTTTCAGATCTCATGGCGATATCTCGCGTTTCATTTACTTGCGATGTCGGCCTTTCTGGAGACTTCCGCCTTGCCGATGCAGGGAACGGATCGTGGTTTTCTGGCGATTCTGCTGGATTTCGCGTGGTATTCCTCCGGGATTTGCGCCATCGTGCTCAGCGGCTTCATCTTCCTCACTCCCCGATTGTGGCGGGCACTTCTGCGCGGTACGGGCAACTTATGGGTCTATGCCGCCGCGGGCGGAGCGTTCGCCTGGAGCTTCGTGAAAGTCTCGTGGGGGTGGTGGAACAACCCGTCTGTCATGCCCGTGACCGATGCGACTTTCAACCTGGTCAGACTTTTCCTCCGCCCTTTTGTCCCGGCCCTTATAGTGGATCGCGCCACGCTGTCCATCGGAAGCCCGACCTTCGCCGTGTCGATCGGAGACGCCTGCTCGGGTGTAGAGGGAGCAGGGTTGATGCTGACCTTCAGCGTTATCTGGCTCTGGCTCTTCCGGCGTGAGTGTCGATTCCCACGCGCGTTTCTGGTTATACCGGCGTCAATAGCGCTCATCTTTCTGCTGAATGCCGTCAGGATTGTCGCGCTGATTCTGATAGGGAACGCCGGAGCGCCCGCCATTGCGCAGGGCGGCTTCCATTCGCAGGCCGGGTGGATCGCGTTCAATGTCGTGGCTCTCGGTTGCGCGTTCGTGGCGCCACGCCTTACGTGGCTGGGAAGGGACGGCGTTACTGCGGTCCAATCGCCAGCCGAAACGAACCCGACAGTGCCGTATCTGTTGCCATTTGCATCGATTCTGGCTGCCGGGATGCTCTCACGCGCGGCTTCCGCCCGGTTTGAATGGCTTTACCCGCTGCGCTTTGCCGCGGCTTGTGTGGCGCTTTGGATATGCCGCCGCGGCTACAAAGGATTGTCCTGGCGCATCAACTGGGAGGCGCCGCTCGCCGGGGCCGCTGTATTTGTCGCCTGGCTGGCGCTGGACCGGGGACCACACCCGGATAACGGAATTTCATCCGGACTCGCCGCCCTGGCGCCCGCGGGAAGGGTCGCATGGCTGGTCATCCGCACGATCGCGGCAGTCATTACGGTGCCGGTAGCGGAAGAACTGGCTTTCAGAGGATTCCTGCTGCGCCGCTTTGTGTCTTCCGATTTCGGAGCTGTGGATTTCAGGCGGTACACTTGGTTTTCTGTCGCGGCATCCTCCCTTTTATTCGGCGTCCTCCATGGCGGGCACTGGGTGGCCGGAACGCTGGCTGGCTTGATCTATGCGGGCGTGACGATTCGGCGGGGAAATTTAGGCGATGCGGTAGTGGCCCATTCCACTACAAATGCCTTTCTCGCTGCAATGGTACTTACAAGGGGCAATTGGTATCTGTGGTGATCCGGCTGGTGATCCAATGCGTACCAGTACTTACTGGTGGCTCATTTTATAGCAAGCACGGATTTTAAATACAATTTCTATTGACCTGGGCGCAATACTCCCAATAGTATATAGAAGTTTAGTAGCTTGCATCACTACCACTAAATCAGCCCCGGAGGAACGTGAGTGAGAAAAGTCGCTTTGAGTGCCATTTTGCTTGTCGCAGCCGCATCGCTGGTCATGGCGATGCCGCCGAATCCCGGCGTACCTGAAATCGATGCCAGTTCAATGATGACGGTGTCGGCATTCATTGGTGCCGCGCTCGTCATGCTGCGGTCTCGTAAGAAACACTGATTTTGCTTCGTGCGTTGGCTGTAACCTGATTCCTCTGTGGCCCTTTCGTGGGGCCATCGGGGTTCGGCCTCTTTGTCGGGTTGCCTCCAAATTCTTTAAAAATTCAGATCTCCTGCCATTGCTTTGCATTGAGCGGGCTAGTTAAGGACTATCCATGCGTCGCGTTCGTTCTGCCGGTTCTCTGCTTTCGCTGTTCCTAGGATTGTCGCTCGGGGTTTCTCAAGCGCAAACACTCCAATTGCCGCCAAGCCCAATGACGGCTACGACCACACCCGGAGTGTCGGTCAAGTTGCTGGAAGACGACGCGGCGGCGATTAACTTCTCCGCCACATTCACGGGCCTGCCTGCAGGTCTTTCCATTTCGAACGAAACCTATCGCGGGTGGTGTCCCGACTTTTACGGCGACTTCACTCAGAACAACGCTCTCACGGCATATCGCGCATTTTCGACTTACGATGCCGCGAACTTGCCCGTGAATGCACAGAGTCCGAACTGGGACAAGGTCAACTGGGTTCTGAACCATAAGCCGGCGGGCTTCCCTGCCAATCAAACCAGTTGGATTGTGCAGCAGACGATCTGGCGCCTGCTGGCTGGCCAGTATGCGCCAGCGGGCTTTCCGCAACCGCAGCCGGCGACGGATAACCTTTATAACCAGGCTCTTGCCCAGGGAGCCGGCTTTGTGCCCGCCCCCGGACAGACCATCGGTGTGCTTCTCTACATCGACGGCCTCACGAACACGCCGGGCAATATCGATCAGGACATCATGATCGAAGTCCCCGTGTTGACGACAAAGATCGGTGACTTTGTCTGGCAGGATATCAATCACGACGGTATCCAGCAGCCGAACGAGCCGGGCATCAACGGCGTTACGGTTCAGCTCTACAAAGACTCGATCGCCCCCGGCAACCTGGTTGCGACGACGGTTACCGCGGCTGCGCCTGGGGGCTATTCATTCGCCGGACCGAATCCAAACGGTTACTACCAATTCGTAAATCTCGATACTGGTAGTTACATCGTAGTTATCGATCAGTCTTCTGCTTCCAATGCAGCCGCGCTTGCCGGTTACTCACTTACACTGACCACGCAGGGCGCGGATACGACCGTCGACAGCAACGGCATCCTCTCGGGTAATCTCGCCACCGCGGCAGTAACTCTGGCGACGGACACCACAGTCGATGAGACGATCGATTTCGGCTACTACACCACGATCCCTGTGACGGCAAACTGTGCGGTGATTAATGCCGTGCAGAATGTGGCGATCACTTCGGTAACGATTGCGGGTTCGGGCGGCACGGGCGGACCGTACACGTTCTCCGCGACTGGCTTGCCGGACGGGCTCACGATGTCATCCGATGGCACCATTTCCGGAACGCCGACTGTCAACGGCACATTCACCTACACCGTCACAGTCACGGATGCGGCTGGTCACATTGGCACCCTCAACTGTTCAGTTACTGTCGCGCCGCCCCCGCTGACGGTTACATGCGCTTCGACGGCAACGGGCGAAGTCGGAGTGCCGGTGAACTTCCCGGCCCTGACAGTGACGGGCGGGCTTGCTCCATACACCTTCTCGATCGGGTCGGGCACGTTGCCCGCGGGTCTGACACTGGACGCGGCAACGGGCGCGATCACGGGCACGCCGACCGCCGCGGGCACCTTCACCGTTGTGGTGACGGATGCCGCTCACAACACGAGCACAACAATCTGTCCGTATACCATCGTGGCGCCGCCGACGGTCACGTGCTCGACCACGAATTCGGGCGAAGTGGGGGTACCGTTCAACAGTCCGGCGATTACGGTCGGGGGCGGAACCGCTCCGTTTACGTTCTCCATCGCGACCGGCACGCTGCCGGCGGGATTGACGCTGGATGCCTCAACCGGGGCCATCACTGGTACGCCGACCGCTGCCGGTACGTTTACCGTTCAGGTGAAAGACGCCAACGGCGTTGTGGCCGCCGGCACTTGTCCTTATGTCATCGTGCCGCCGCCGACAGTCGTTTGCTCCACAACCAACTCGGGTGAAGTGGGACTGCCGTTCAACAGCCCCGCGATGACGGTCAACGGCGGTACCGCGCCATTTACATTCTCGATCGCCACCGGCACGCTGCCGGCAGGGCTGACGCTGAATCCCTCGACAGGAGCCATCACAGGCACCCCGACCAGCGCAGGGACATTCACAGTCCAGGTGAAGGATGCGAATGGTGTGGTCGCTGCCGGTACGTGTCCGTTCACGATCGTCGCCGCACCCACGGTTACCTGTTCCGCAGTGGGGTCTGGTGAGGTGGGAGTGCCGTTCAACAGCCCCGCAATGACGGTTACCGGCGGGACTGCTCCTTACACGTTCTCGGTCGCTACCGGCACTCTGCCGATCGGTTTGACTTTGAATGCCTCGACAGGCGCGATTACAGGCACACCGCAGTCGGCGGGCACGTTCACGATTCAGCTGAAGGATGCGAAAGGTGTGGTCGCTGCCAGTACGTGTCCGTTCACGATCGTCGCCGCACCCACGGTTACCTGTTCTGCAGTTGGTTCGGGTGAAGTGGGCGTTCCGTTCAACAGCCCCGCGATGGGGGTTACGGGCGGCACAGCGCCGTATCTCTTCTCGATCGCCACAGGCACGCTGCCGGCGGGATTGACCCTCAATGCCTCGACGGGGGCGATCACCGGCACGCCGTCCGGAGCCGGCACATTTACCGTGATGATTACCGACGCCAAAGGTGTCGTGGCTGCCGGGACTTGTCCGTTTACAATCGTCACCGGACCGTCAGTGACTTGCTCCACCACCAATCTGGGGCAAACGGGCTTACCGTTCAACAGCCCCGCGATGACCATTACGGGCGGAACGCCTCCCTACACCTTCTCGATCGCTTCCGGCGCCCTGCCGGCCGGATTGACCCTCAATCCTTCCACGGGAGCGATAACGGGCACGCCATCCGCCGCCGGGACGTTTACTGTCCAGGTAAAGGATGCCGACGGAATCGTGGCGCCCGGCACGTGTCCGTTCACGATCACTCAATCGAGCAGCGGGGCCATCAGGCCCAACGATACGGCGACGATCGGATTCTGGCACAACCAAAACGGCCAGGCCCTGATCCTGTCGCTGAACGGCGGATCGAGCTCGACGTCGCTGGCAAACTGGCTGGCGACACAGTTCCCGTACCTCTACGGCGTCAACAGTCCAAATAATCTCACTAACAAGACGAACGCGGACGTAGCGGCGCTGTTCCTGACTTATTTCGGGCAGTCAGGACAGAAGACGAACGCGCAAATCCTCGGGGGCGCGCTCGCGGCGTACGTCACTAGTTCGACGCTCGGCGGGACGAATGCGGTCCAGTACGGATTCAATTCGTCAACGAGTGGAACCGGGGCGAGGACCTGGAACGTCGGCAATGTGGGATCGTCGATCGGGCTGACAAACAATCAGTCCTACACGATCATGCAATTGTTGTTGCAGGCAAATGCCGATAAGAAGAACGGCACGTTCAACGCCAACTCATTTAACACCATATTCAGCGGCATCAATCAGAGCGGCGATATTTCGTAGCCGCAACATCTCAGGGGCGCTTACCGGGCGCGGTCGAACATCTCTTTGATGGTTTTGACCACGCCCGGATCGCTGGGCTCATATCCGGGCAGCTTCGAAATGGCCGTCTGAAATTCCTCGCCGCGCATGATCGCAAGCATGCGCTTCATGGGCGCGAGATCCAGAAGCTGCTTGCGGCAGACAAAGAAGTAGTCCTCCGTTAACAGGCGAATGAAGTCGAGATCGAACTGACGCGCCGCGGCTTCCACACCGAAACTGACGTCCGCCATGCCGCTCGCCACATAAGCCGCGACGGCTGCGTGAGTGAACTCGACGTGCTCGTAGCCGCTGATCGCACCTCCCTCGACCTTCTGCTGTGCGAGAAGCTGGTCGAAGAGCAGGCGGGTGCCTGAATCCGGATCGCGATTGACGAAACGGAGCGGGCGTCCGGCGAGGTCAGTCACCGAAGTGATGGCGAACGGATTCCCGCGTTTGACCATAAGGCCCATCTCGCGCGTAACGAGTCCGATCACGCGGTGAACGCTCGGGTTGAGCAGACCGTGCGTGGCCGCAATCATCTGTTCGCGCAATACACCGCGCGGCAGATGCATGCCGGCCAGATCGCATCCATCATGCGCCAGCGAAACGAGTGAGTTCTGGTTGCTGACGTAGCGCAGATCGACGCCGAGGCTCTCTTCGCGCGCGAGCAACTCGCGCAGCCTGGAGACGGCGAAACCGTGGCTGGCGTGGACGCGGATGATGGACGGTCCGCGCGGCAGAAGCTGGTTAATTTCGGTTTCGAGCTCCTGCGCAAGGTTCTGCAACTGCGGGCCGAGACGCGCGTCGAGGCGCTGCCCGGCCCAGACGAGTTTATCGCCGAAAGCCGTCAGGCGCGTGCCGCTGCCCTGCTTCCGATCGAGAAGCGGAACTTCGAAGAAGTCCGACCATTTCTCGATCAGGTTCCAGGCGTGGCGATAAGAGATGCCGGCCCGCCTGGCGGCAAATGTGATCTTGCCGGTCACGCGGATCTCGTTCAATAAGTCCAACATTACCAGCGTTGAGGCCCGGTCGCGCTCACGCCTGAAGCGCCAGACGGGGTCGATTTCGATCCGAATCATATGAAGTCAGGTTCCTATTCTTAAGGCGAGATAAGAAGTAAATATCATATTCCCTTCCTTCAGGTTATCAGCATATTCTCAAGAGATACGCCGTATCCTCACTCGCAGGAATATGCAATATAGATCATATACAGGAGCCGTGACGACGATACTCGTGCTGTCAGCCGCTTTCGCTCAGGGACAAACCTCCGGTCAGATCGGCGGCAGCGTACGGGATCCGGCCCGCGCCGCGGTAGTGGGCGCTCAGGTCACTCTGACGAACCCGCAAACGAAGGCGAAGGCCATGACGTTGACGGACGGCCAGGGCGCATATGGGTTTGGAACCGTCGCACCCGGGGGCTGGATCGTTTCCATCGACGCAGCCGGATTCGCGGCAAGCGCGAGCCCGGAATTAACGGTCGTAGCCGGTCAGACGGTCCGCTACGATTTCGCGCTCGCGCTGGCTGGCGTCACTTCGAGCGTCAATGTCACGGCGGGCACGGTGGAGAACGCGTATCGGGTCGACAACGTTGCGCCCGCCGGTCCGCTTGGCACGATGCCGATTCTCGACCTTCCTTACTCGGTGAACGTGATCTCGCGGCAGTTGATCGACGACACACAGTCGCGGAATTTCAAGGAAGCCGCCAAGTATCTCCCTCTGGTCTCTTTTCAGGAGATGCAGGGGCCGGAAGTGCTGCGTCCGGAAACGCGCGGCATGCAGGGCAGCAACATGCAGAACGACCGCAAGGATGGCATGGGGATCGCGGTCACCACTCCCTCGGCGCTCGAAGAGTATGAGCAGATCGAGGCGATCAACGGACTGGGCGGGCCGCTGTATGGTCCGGCGAATCCTTCGGGGATGTTCAACTTTGTCACCAAACGGCCGACCGAGCAGAGGATGGGCGAGGTCGAGCTGGGATACGAGGGCGCGAGCGTCGGGACGATCCATACGGATCTCGGCGGGCGCGTGGGCAAGAACAAAATGTTCGGATACCGCACCAATCTGCTGTTGGCGGATGGCGAAGGTTATGTGGATCACAGCGAGCTGCGGCGGCAACTGGCCGCGGTCGCGGGGGATATGCGCGTCACGAATCGAACGACGATGGAAGGCAATTACAGTTATTACAATCTGTTCCAGCACGGCTATCCGGGATGGTTTTCGTACGCGCCGACGACGACACCGCTCTCGACGCCAGGCTCGAAAAGCATTCTGTTGCCCGCCAACGCCCCCGATCCGACGCGCGAAGGCTACGGACAATCGTTCTCAGGCGTCGACCTCACGTCGAACATCGGCGAAGTGCGAGTGAAGCACAGTTTCAGCGACAACTGGAATTTATCGGTAAGCGCGCTCGATCAGATTTCGGACCGCAACATCAATACCGCGGTGAATCAGTTGCTCGACAACGCCGGGAACTACAAGTCGTATCTGGCGAACGCGTTCTCTTCCCTTGCGCCGCGATTTCATGTGGCAAGCGACCTCGCGTTCCTGACCGGGCGGTTTAACATGGGCGGCATCCGCCACGATATCGTGATCGGCAGCACCGGATACCGCTTTGCGTCTTATTCGCCAGTGAGCAGTCCGCCGAAGACCGCTCTTTGCACGTCGAATACGCCGGCGGGAATTTGCCAGGCGAACATTGCCGACCCGCTGGTATTCATCGTGCCGCCGACTGGGATTTTCTCATATGCGAAGACGAGTCCGTCGACCGGGATCTACGGGTCGAGCATCATCCGGCAGCAGGGATTCAGCTTCGGCGACACCATCACATTGACGCCGAAGTGGCTGATCCGGCTGGCGGCGAGTCAGGACTGGACTTGGACCGACAGCTATACGGACAGTGCGTCGAGCGGCTACCTGAAGAAGAGCATCCCGGGCGGGTATGTGAGCCAGGGCGTGAGTCCGTCGGCGAGTGTGATGTTCAAACCGCGCGCGGATATGACGATCTACGCGACGTTCGCCGACAGCATTCAGGCGCCGGACGTGGCGTCGGCCAGCAGCGGCACTATCGTGATCGTCAATGCCAGTGAGGCGTTGCCGCCGTACCGCAGTAAAGAAGGCGAGATCGGATACAAGCTGCGGGTGCGGCGGATCAACTTCGGGACGGCGCTGTTCCGCGTCGAAAGGCCGTTCGCGAATTACGCGGTCAACGTTGTCGATCCGGTTTGCGGCGCGCAGTCGGGCACGGCGAATTGCGAGGCTTTTCGGATCACGGGCAATCAGGTCAACTATGGCGTCGAGGCGACTCTGTCCGGGCGCATCTTCGAGAGCCTGATGGTGACGGGCGGCCTGTCGGTGTTGAATCCGAAGCTGACGGATACCGGAATTACGGCGACCAACAACCGGAACTTCGTCGGTATTGCGGACTATAAATCGAACATTCTCGCTGAGTATCGTCTGCCGGTGCTGGTGGGGGCATTCCTGAATTTCGACTGGCAGTATGTGGGGCGGCGGGCGATCGACGATTTAAACAGCGCATACACGCCGCAGTTCAACACGTTCGATCTGGGCGTGCGGTATACGGCGAAGGTGTTCGGCAAACTGACGACATGGCGCGTGACAACGAACAACGTGACCGACGTTCATTACTGGTCGACGCTGGGCCCGGGGAGCATCACCGGACAAAGCACGGGCAGTTATCTGGGGCATCTGGGAGAGCCGCGGCTGGTGACGGCTTCGATGAGGTTTGAGTTTTGATATGCGTATTCTCGCTCTGCTAACGGTGTTCGCGGCAGCTTCGCAGGGCTGGGCGCAGACGAACTGCGTTCCCGCCTCCAAAGAGGAACTCGTCATCTATCGCGCGGGAAGTCTGACGCGCGCGTTTCAGCCGCTCATAGCAGCGTTCACCTGCCGGACTGGCATTCAGGTGAAGGACCACCCGATGGGCAGCGTAGATGCCGGCCGCCAGATCACGGCGGGCGGGCAGAAAGCGGATCTCTACGCGCCGGCCGATTATCTCGATATCGACCTGTTCATGAAGCCCGCGGGCCTTGCGGATTTCGACATCGTGTTCGCGCATGGACGGATGGTGCTGGCGTATTCGGCGCGCGGCCTCGCGGAGAAGAAACTGCCGCCGATCGCGCAGCCCGGAGATTTCCATCCGCCGAATGCAATTCCGAAAGCGGCCGCGAACTGGTATGAGATCCTGACGATGCCTCGGGTGACGATCGGCGGCGGCAACTTTTTTCTCGATCCGGGAGCTTATCGCGCGCCGATGATTTTTCAGCTTGCCGAGGCGTTTTATAAGGTCCCGAATCTTTACAACAATCTGCTGGAGCAGGTGATAATTCCAGGCGCGGATTCCGGCGCGGCTCTCGGCAAGGGCCTCGATTTTCAATTCACGTATGAACACAACGCGCGGGCGACGGCGCTGACGAATCCGGATTACCGGTATGTGGACCTGCCGGACGAGATCAACCTTTCGGACACGGCGCGGGACGCGTACTATCGGCAGAACGCCGTTGTCGTGCTGCCTGGACTGGGAGTGCCGCGAAGTGAGCGCACGGTTGCCGTGCCCGCGGCGCGAGTCGCGTGGGGGATTACGTTGATGAAAGGTGCGCCGAACCGGGAGAATGCGGTGCGGTTCCTCGAGTTGCTGCTGAGCGGCGAGGGGACTGCGGCGTTGCGGGAAAACGGTCCGGATCCGATCACGCCTCCGGTGGTGAGCGCGGGGGATTTGCGGAAGCTGCCGGAAGCCCTGCGGAAGCTATTGACCAGGCGGTGAACCCTTGAGCCTATTCCCCAGCAGAAGGTGCATCGCCATGGGAATCTCGTCCGGGTGCGCGGCGCACCAGACGACGATGCGGTTGAAGCGCGTTTCGTCGTCCGCCAGCGCCGCGATTTCCACGAGCTCTGCTTCCACGACTTCAGGTTCTCTCATTAACGCTATGATCGCGCACGGGTGCGCTTCACAGCAGCCTGAAATTGACTTCGACGACCGCCCGCACCGCAACCGGCTCGCCGTTGCGCTGGCCGGGCTCGAAGTGCCACTTCTCAATCGCCGCGGCGGCTTGCTCATCGAGACCCGCGCCTATCCCCTTGACGATGTTGATGTCGCGCGCGATGCCGTCCACGCCTATCACCATCGAGAGCGTCACGGGACCGCTGACTTTCTGAGCCCGCGCCTCTTCCGTATATTCCGGATCGACTTTGTAGAGCACCCTGGGAGACGTCACGCCATCCCCCACGCTGTAGACCGGCCCCGATTGCGCGGTGGTGCGCAGAGGAGTCAGGATGGCAATTGCTCCGAGCGCTATGGTGAAGGCGACCGCCGTGCGAAGAATAGTGCCGCGTGAGGTGGTGCGCGCGATGCCGCGGTCGAGAAGGCGCGTGATTCGGCTTTTCAGATTCATTTGAGTTGTCATGGCACATCCATTCAAAAGGTTGGGAGTGGAATTCCGCGCCACCGCCAGCAATGCTTCGGCGTAGGTAGCGGGTTCAAATCCGGAGAAAAGTATGGCGTCGTCGCATGCGGCCTCCTGGTCGTTGCGGAGACGCCGGAAAAGTATCCATATCAGAGGATGAAACCACCAGATGGCGCAGGCCACCTGCGCCGCAAAATTCGACCACAGGTCGTTACGCCGGATGTGCATGCGTTCGTGGCGCACGGCGGCTTCGACTTGCCACTCCGGCCAGCCGGTCGCGGGCTTCGGCATCAGGATGGCGGGCCGCAGGAGTCCGCAGACGATCGGGACGTCGACATCGGCAAAGTAAACGCCATCGATGCTGGCCGCTGTCGCTGACCGGACCATCTTAGCCGCACGTCCGTGGCCCATTACAAGCCGCAGAAGCAACACCGCGCAGCCGAGCGCCCACACGGCGAGGAACGCGGCGGACCACCACCATCCGTCTGCGACAGGCGCCGTGTTTGTCGCCGCCGCCGTGACTCGGAATGTCACTGGCAAGTGAATCGCGATCATGCGCGCGGGCAAGAGCGCGGTTGCCGGCAGAAGCAACGACCCAGCGAGCGCGCAGATGCAAACGAAGTGCCGCAGGGCGGCGCTGGCCTTGCGCATCGCGGTCACCGCCGCGATCGCGACCAGAAACAGCGCGGTTACTCTTACGAGGATGAACAGCATCATGACTTCTCCTTACGCGCTTTGCGAATCAGCCGTTGCAGATCGTCGAGGTCTTCTTTCGACAGGCGGGCTGTTTCCGGATCGAGAAATGCCGCCGCCGCCGCTTTCACCGAGCCGCCGAAGAACGTCGTCACCAGTCTGTCGATCGCCGACTTCGTTGCCTTCTCGCGCGCCACCACCGGCAGATATACGTATCGCATGCCCTCTTCGACATGACGGACGTGGCCCTTTCGCTCGAGGACACGCAGGATCGTCCGCACGGCAGAATAGCCTGGCTGGTCGGGTAATCGCTCCTGAATTTCCGGGCCGCTCCCGCGCCCGAGCGCAAAGAGGATGTCCATGATCTGGCGCTCGCGCCGCGATAGCGTTTCTGTCATCGTGTGGCCTCGATCACCCGCCGGATCGCCTGAATGATGATCTCCGGCTGGCTGATTTCTATGGAATGAAAGCTCTGCGCTGCGATGAGCTGCGAGCTTCTGTGTGAAAGCGCGAGGAGACTCTTCTGCAACTCGGCGTATCCCGGCGCATCGTTCGCGGTGCTGACGACGACCAGCGGCACATCGCCAAGGCTCGCGTTTCCGATCTCCGCACTGCACTGCGCCGCGAGTTCCGCTGTGGGCAATTCCGGATCGCGCGACATCGCCCATCGATGAAGCTCGCGCGCTGCCGCCGGCAATTTGTCGATGCCCGGTTCATCTTCGATGCCGATCTCGATCGGCGCCGCATAGAGGACTGCCGGCGGGCTATCCGGTCCTTCTTGCGTCAAGGCGACAGCCGCGGCTCGCGCTGGCGGAATGTACGCGTGATCGATGAGGATCAGACCGCCAACCTCATCGGGGTAATCGCGCGCGTACATCCGGGCAAACAGAGCGCCCGTTGAGAATCCGACGAGCACATAAGGACCCTCGATTTTTCCGTTGTGCAGCACTGCGTGAATCTCGTGCACGCGATTGCGGCAAGTGGGCTCAGGACCAGGATCGCTCCACGCATTGCCCGATGCATCATATGTGCATACGCGAGTCTGCTTCGCAATCCCCGGCTGCACGAGCGCCCAGTCAAACGAGAATCCGCCGATAATCATGACTACCGGATTTCCGACGCCTGTGCAATACAGGTGGAGACGATATCCGCCGCTGTCGACCAATAATCCGGGGGGCTGCTGCGCCGCGGCAAATCCGCAGAGGGCGAAGGTGAACAGTAGAAGTCTCCGCGTCATCGTTTCCACGAAATGATTTCGCCGCCGGTGATGGGCAAGCGCAGGATCGCCGGGTTCGACCGGTCGAAATCCACCGGTGTCGGACGTCCCGCATAGAGCCGCGAAATCGTCAGCGTCGCGAGCAGGCTCTCGGGCCGCCGCTCGCCGGCGGTGCGGATGGCCTCAGCAAGATCGGCGCTCCAACGCACCAGCATTTCCGAACCGTTGATTGTCGCGGGCACGACGGGATTCAGCGCGACACGGCGGGGGATCGCAATGCATGACTTCGGGCCCAGCGTCTCGCACGATGTTGTGCCCGCTTCGAGCGCCGCCGCGAGCTGGGCGAGTTCCGCGCGCGTTGAAGCCGCGATCGCGAGCGCGGTGTAATCGGTCTGCCCCGACTTCACAAACAGGCGGAAGAATGCGGCTTCGGCGGGGAAGTGGAAATAGTTGGTCGCCGGTTGCTCCCGCCGCTCGGTTGTGTTTCCGACGTGTTTGTCGGCGTAGAGCGGCGCAATCGCGTACCCCGCGCCGGACGCCTTCGGCTGCACGGTATAGACGGCGGTTTCGTAGCCGATCAGATTGTCCGCGCGCACGCTGAGCGTAAGCTGATTGCCGTTGCCCGAAACCTGCTCGTCGTTGAGTACCGGCTTCGACTCATCGCGCAGGATTGGCGAGACCATCTGCAGACGGACCGGAGGCACGAGATCGTCGGGGTAAAGCACGTGGAAAGCCTTTTGCGGATCGAGCGGCAGTGACTCGGCGACACGTGCCGCGAGCTTCGGAGCTTCGCCAGCGGCAATGCAGCCCTGCGATTCCGCGTCGGCCGCCCACGCGGTGAGCCAGCCGTCGGGCTTGCCGTCCAGCGCACCGCGATTCACGGTCGCAACGACATGGTTTTTCCTGACGCGAATTTCGCCGGGGCAGGGGCCTTTTCCGGCCGCGATATCGGTGGTCAGGATGCGCTGCATGACATCCGCGCCGGCGACACCGGGCGGGATGAGCGTTGCGGCGGTGTCTTTACCGATGAAGCGCCAGTCGACGGAGACGGGTTTGTGGGCCGCGCATCCGGCGGCGAGAAGGCAGACGGCAGTGAGCAAGGTGCGCAAAAGTGAGCAGCCTGCGTATAAATTAACATCGCGCCAGGCCGGGTGTCAATCCAATTTCTTCCGGGGCTCTTTGCCCGGGAGAGCCGCCGGATTCTCCTGGACGCGCTCACGATAGCGCCCACGCATGCCCGACCCGAGTGCGACCGCCGCCTCGCCATACCGGTCCCGCAGCTTGTCGGCAGCCTCCAGCGCCTGGCGCCAGCGTTCCGAGCGGCCGCCGTCCATCAGATCGAGTTGCCCCTGATCGTGCTCGAATCCGGAAGTGTGCACGCCGAGCAGACGGATCGCCCGCTTCGTGTCCCAATTCGCATGCAGCAGGTCGCGGGAGTGCCGCACGAGGTCGATATCTAGCTGCGTCGGCGACGGGAAGGTATGGGCTCGGGTGATCGTTGAGAAATCCGAATAGCGCAGCTTGAGTTGCAGGGTTCGCGCGTGCAGCCCATGCTCGCGCAGACGCCGGCCGACCTTCTCGGCGAGATGCGCCAGGGTGGCTTCGAGCTGACCGGGATCTTTGGTGTCCGCGCCGAAGGTGTGCTCGTGACTGATCGATTTTGGGTCGCCGCGCTCGCCGATCTCCGCGTCGAACCATCCGCCGGCGTCGAGTCCCTGGGCTTTGCCGGCGAGCGCGAGGCCCCACTTGCCGAAACGCGATTCGAGGACGGCTTCGTCGAGAACCGCGAGGTCGCCGATCCGGCGGATACCGAGCGCGTGCAGGTTCTTCTCCATCACCTTGCCGACGCCGGGGACTTTGCGCACTTCGAGCGGCGCCAGAAAGTTTGCTTCCACGCCGGGCAGCACGCGCAGAATTCCGTTGGGCTTGGCCTGATCGGAGGAGATCTTGGCCACGAGACGCGATGTCGCGATGCCGATCGAGCAGTTGAGTCGCGTGTCTTTCTTGACGGATTCATGCAGCGCGTGGGCCGCACGGAGGGGCGGACCGTGCAGGCGTTCCGTGCCGGTCATGTCGAGGTACGCTTCGTCGACCGAGGCCATCTCGACGAGTGGCGAGAAGCGCCGGAGGATTTCGAAGACGCGGCCGGAGTATTCCCGGTAGCGCTCCGGATGGCCTTCAACAAAGATCGCGTGTGGACAAAGTTTGTACGCCGTGCGCAGGGGCAGCGCCGAATGGACTCCGAACTTGCGAGCTTCATACGACGCCGCGGACACCACGCCGCGCTCATCGGCCTTCCCGCCGACCACGACGGCCTTGCCTTTCAGCGATGGATCGAAGAGTTCTTCGACAGAGACGAAGAAGGCATCCATGTCGACGTGGAAGACAGTGCGGGTCACGGCTTCTCGCACACCAGCACTCGCGCGATGCCCGCCAGATCGTTGAAGGTCCGCCGCCCGCGCCAATCGGCCGCCAGCGCTGAAACCGCTTCTATTTGCCGGAAACCTGTCTCCAGCGCCAGCAATCCGCCCGGCTTCAATACCCGCCACGCCTCCGGGATGAGCCGCTCATAAATTGACAATCCCTCCGGTCCTCCAAAGAGCGCCAGCGAAGGCTCCCAGTCACGCACCTCGCGCTGCAGCGACTCCCGTTCGCCACAGGGAACGTATGGCGGATTTGACACCACTGCGTCCGCCACTCCGTCTCCGAACGAACGCAACAGATCGCACTCCACCACCGGCACCGTTGCGCCCAATCGTAACGCATTCTCCTGCGCCACCGCGCAGGCTTCCGACGACAGGTCCGTCGCGATCACCGGCCGCCCCAGTTCCAGGGCAAGTGTCACAGCGATAATGCCCGAGCCCGTGCCCACGTCGATCACAACAGCGCCCGGGCGCAGATTGAGAACGGTTTCGACAAGCAGTTCCGTCTCCGGCCGCGGGATCAGCACTGCCTGCGAAACAGTGAACTCGCGCCCGAAGAACTCCTGGTGTTTCGTGATGTACTGAGTGGGTTTCCCCTTCAGCCGCTCGTCGAGGTAGCGGCCGTAGTGCAGCCACTCGACCTCGCGCAGCTCCTGCTCGGGATGCGCGAAGAAGTAAGTTCGGTCGCAATGCACGGCGTGGCCGAGCAGCACTTCCGCGGTAAGTCGTGGCGAGGGGATGCCGTCGCGGCCCAGCAGATCAGATCCCTGCTCGATTGCCGTCCGGATCGTCATCGGCCCTGCCTTCGCGGCGCCCGAAGGAATCTAAGCCGCGGCGCCTTCTTTTTGGAGTTTCTCGGCCTGATAGTGCGCGCTGAGCGCATCGAAAATTTGATCGAGCTTGCCGTCCATCACCAGATCGAGCTGGTGCAGCGTGAGGCCGATGCGGTGATCGGTAAGCCGGTTCTGCGGGAAATTGTAGGTGCGGATTTTCTCACTGCGGTCGCCGGTTCCGACCATGGTGCGCCGCTCGGCGCCGATCGCCGCCTGCTGTTTTTCGAGCTCGATCTCGTAGAGGCGCGAGCGCAGCACGCGCATCGCCTTGGCGCGGTTCTTGATCTGCGACTTTTCGTCCTGACAGGAAACGATCACGCCCGTTGGAAGGTGCGTGATACGAACCGCCGAGTACGTCGTGTTCACCGATTGCCCACCCGGGCCCGACGAACAGAACGTGTCGATGCGAATGTCCTTCTCCTCGACTTTCACTTCGACTTCGTCGGCTTCCGGCAGCACCGCCACCGTAATCGCGGACGTGTGCACGCGCCCCTGCTGCTCGGTCGCCGGCACGCGCTGCACGCGATGCACGCCGCTTTCGTACTTGAGCTTGCTGTAGACCTTATTGCCGCTGACGAGCGCCAGAACTTCTTTCAATCCGCCGACCGACGATTCGCTGCTGGACGTTACTTCGACTTTCCAGCGCTGCGTTTCGAAATAACGGCAGTACATGCGGAAGACTTCGGCCGCGAAAAGGCTGGCCTCGTCGCCGCCCGTGCCGGCGCGGATTTCGAGCACCACGTCCTTTTCATCCAGCGGATCTTTCGGCAGCAGGAGGAGCTTGATATCTTCCTCCATCTGCTGAATGGCCGGCTCGAGCCGTTCGATTTCGAGCGTGGCGAGCTCGCGCATATCCGGATCGGATTCGTCGAGCATGGCGCGCGCCTGCTCCAACTGGCCAGATGCCTCGCGATACTCGCGATATTTCGCGATGACTTCCGACAGGTCGCTGTGCGCCTTGGCGATTTTCCGGTATTGCTCGCCGTCGCTGATGACATCGGGGTTCGCCATCTGCGCGGTAAGCTCCTCGAAGTGTTGTTCGAGCTGGTCGAGTTTATGCGCGTATTGCATGGCGTTTGCTCCCGCTGTTATTCAACAGCTTAACAGGATGGTAAAAAGTGGATACGCCGGCAGGAGTGCCCGCGCCACAGGTACGGCTAAGCGATGACCAGTTCCCCGCCCTGCTTCGCTTCGAGCGCCATGGCGCCTTCGAGCGCGCGGATCGCCACGGCGGCCTGCTCGTCGGAAGGGGGCTGCGTTGTGATGCGCTGCGTCCACAATCCTGGTGCCGTCAGCATCGCGAGGAACGATCCCCGCCGTTTTGCGGCAAACCGGATCAACTCGTAGCTGATGCCGATGATAAACGGCAGGAACAAAAGCCGCTCGCCCATCTTGGCGGCCATTGAAGCCGGCGCCGGCGTAACGATATAGAAGAGCGCGGAGAGCACCATGATCACGAACATGAAACTGGTGCCGCAACGCGGATGCCAAGTGACGAACTTCTGGGCATTCTCGACGTTAACAGGTTGGCCGGACTCGAAATTGAATACGACTTTGTGTTCCGCTCCGTGAAATTCAAACACCCGCCGTATGTCTTTGGCTCGCGATATCAGCAGCAGGAATCCGACGAAAATGACGAGGCGAAGGATGCCGGCGACGGAGTTCTTCGCGATTTCGCCGTGAAGCACGGGAGCCCAGCGGCCGAGATAGCCGGCCGTCACGACGGGCATGTATTCATAGAGCGCGAGAAAGAATACCAACCCGAAAATTACCTGGACCGCCATCACCCATTGGGGGATTTCGGTCGGTTTCTCCGAGGAGCCGTCATCAAGCGCGGTGTTTGTCGAAAACTTAAGAGCTTTGAGGCCGAGGGAAAACGCCTGGCCGAGAGTGCCCAGTCCACGGAGAACCGGATATTTGAGCCACTTGTACTTCTCCGACATCCGCGGTACCGGCATCTCTTCCGTAATAATTTCGCCCGACGGCTTGCGGACCGCGACGCAGTAGCTGTGCGGCGCCCGCATCATGACGCCTTCCATGACAGCCTGGCCGCCGACGAGGGTTTCTTCCCCGCTCTCCAGAATCGGAAGCATCTGGACATGCGCGAAAAGCCGAAGAAAAATGCGAATATTCACGTGCGGAGAACCTCTATCCTTGAATTCCCATTATAAGCGGTGAGCGGCACTAATCGGACGCCACCAGCTTCGTGCTTCCGGGGCCGACGTGTATATGCGCGCCCGTCGCCTGATGCGGCACTGCGGCCCGGAAGGCAAAGAACGGGATCCGCTTTCCTTCCAGATACTTCATTAGCCAGGCTCCCTCGGGCTGGTCGGGCGTGACCGCCACATCAACCCTGCCGCGGTGGTCGAAGCCCATCGAACGATGCAGCGCGGTCTCGCCGTTGGCGCTGATCGGCAAGGGTTTGGCAAACCTGCCCATGTAAGCCGCTTCGAGAATGACCAGATCGTTGGGGGTAAAAACGCCGCTGCCGGTGTATTTCGTGTAGACCTTGCCCGCCCATTCGGGATGCGATTCCGCCTGGCTTTCCAGATTCGCAATTTCCTTTTCGAGCCGGACCGATTCCGCCATCTGCTGGACCAGTTGCGCGCGCGTCTGCGCCCAGTCGAGTTCCTGCTTCGCGCGGTCGAGATCCATCCCGGAGGCTTCCGCTTCCGATCGGGAGATCACGCCGGCGCTGACCAACTCCTGCATATCCATCAGCGACTTCTGACGGCGGACAACCATCCGCTGCGCCACAAAAATCATTTGCTCGGCCTGTTCGGGCAGCACATCGTTGCTGTACAGGCTCTTCTTCAACATGGAGCCATCGAGCGCATCGAGAACGTCTTCCTGAGCTTTCCGGAGGCGTATCTGCGGCAGCGCTCCGCTCGCGACCAGACGCGTGACCTGATCGAGCACCTCGCGCGCCCGCTGGACGATTGGATCGCTTTCATCCGGCTGCAAAAGATTGGTGGAACCCGCCGGCGGGTCGGGGATTGCCGACGCGGGTGTCTGGCCGGACACACCGGGGGCCAGAATGACAGAAATCGAGAGCGCCGCGAACGCGGCAAATCGCAGATACACGCTTACTTCTATAGTACGATAGCGACTGGGGGCGAGTTTCTGCCGCATACGGATTTAAAAAACATTACAAATACTGGTACTGACGAACAAAATGAAGCGGGATGGCGTATCGCGGTGCGCGCCGCCCAGGAAAAGAAGGCAACCGACATCCGGATTCTGGATCTCACCGGAATCACCAGTTTCACCGACCATTTCGTAATCTGCACCGGCGCCAATACGCGCCAGACCCAAGCCATCACCGACGAGATTGGCCTCCAGCTCAGGAAACGGGGCGAACGGCCTGCGAGCGTGGAAGGCTACGACCAGGGCGACTGGATTCTGAGCGATTACGTCGATTTTCTGGTGCACGTGTTCACGCCGAAGTCGCGCGAGTATTACTCGCTGGAGCGGTTGTGGAAAGAGGCGAAGGACATTCCGGTGCCGGAAGACGAATCGTAGCTGCCCCTTGTGGCGCGGACACTTATGTCCGCCGCGCCGGCTCTCATGCCGGCGCTTCTCGCGCGCGCCGTGAAAATCCTCCTCTACTACATCGGCAAACCCAAAGATCCCCACGCCAATGCCCTCGCCGCCGATTACTGTAGGCGGTCCGCCCATTACACCCCCTGTCAGATGGTCGAGATCAAGCCGGATCGCTTTGACCCCTGGGCGAAACATCCGAGCGCGACGAAGATCCTGCTCGACCCCGCCGGCCGCTCATTCGACTCCAACGCGTTCGCCGACCTGTTCGCAAAGGGCGAGATGCTCGGGCGTGATCTGGTGTTTGTGGTCGGCGGCCACGATGGCCTTCCGCCGGCCTGGAGTCCCCGGGCGGACCTGCTCCTGTCGCTATCCGCCATGACGATGCCGCATGAACTCGCCCGCGCCGTCCTCGCCGAACAAATCTATCGCGCATTCACGATCCTGCGCGGCCACCCGTATCCCCGTTGAGAGTACATACAGGCCGCAGGGCCGTTGTGCGTGGTGGAGTAAACAGTAACGGTCGTACATAATAATTCTTTGTCCTGGTTCAAACGAGAAACTCCCGGCGCCGGCAATCCCGGCGGAGACCCTTCCACTCATACGGTCCGCACCGAAGGACTGTGGCTCAAGTGCGAGGGCTGCCGCGAAATCATCTGGAAGCGCGATCTCGAATATGCGCTCAATGTCTGCGGCAAGTGCGGCTTCCACTTCCGGCTCGGCGCGCGCGAGCGCCTCACCATGCTCTTTGACGACGGAGTCTACGAAGAGCTCGACGCGCCGCTCGAATCCTCCGACCCGCTCGGTTTTGTCGATTCCAAACCATATCAGCAGCGACTCAAGGCCACGCAGGAAGCCACGTCCCTCAAGGACGCCCTGATATCCGGCAAAGGCAAGCTCGGGGGGCGCCCCATTCACATCTGTGCCATGGAGCCTAAGTTCATCGGTGGCAGCATGGGCGCGGTGATGGGCGAAAAAATAACACGTGCCATCGAGCGTTCGATCGAATCGCGCACGCCGCTGGTCGTTGTGTCCGCCTCGGGCGGCGCCCGCATGCAGGAGGGAGCGGTCAGCCTCATGCAGATGGCTAAAGTCTCGGCCGCGCTGATGCGGCTCGATGAATCACGGCTGCCCTACATCAGCGTTTTGACAGATCCCACCACCGGCGGCGTCACTGCCAGCTTCGCCATGCTGGGCGATCTGAATATCGGCGAGCCGGGCGCGCTGATCGGATTCGCCGGCCCGCGCGTAATCGAGCAGAGCATCCGCCAGAAGCTGCCGGAAGGCTTTCAGCGCAGCGAGTTTCTTCTGAAGCACGGGATGCTGGACGCGGTCGTGCCGCGCGGCGAGATGAAAGCATACCTCGCAAAAGCGTTCGACTTCTTCCTGGGACCTGTGAACCTGGGACCGGCCACGAAACCGGCTCCACAACAGGCTGCATGACATTTGCGGAGACGCTCCGGTTTCTCTACTCGCTCGGCCCGGAACTGAAAACCGTCAAGTGGGATCTCGACCGCATCGAGACTCTTCTCGGGGCGCTTGACTGTCCTCACAAACGCTGCCGCTTCATCCACGTCGCGGGCACGAACGGCAAAGGCTCGACCTGCGCGATGATCGCATCGGCGCTTCGGGCCGAAGGCCTGCGCACGGGTCTTTATACGTCGCCGCATTTGACCGATCCGCGCGAGCGAATCCGCATCGAAGGCGAGTTAATCGGTGAGCCGGCGTGGACGGAAGCTTTCGAAGCCGTGCACACCGCCGCCGAAGCGCTTCTGGCGCGCGAAACGATCGAAGCGCATCCGAGCTTTTTTGAAACGGTGACCGCGATGGCATTCGTGGCCTTCGCAAATGCGAGCCTCGACATCGTCGTCCTCGAAACCGGCCTCGGCGGACGTCTCGATGCCACCAATGTCGTCAAGCCCGAGCTTTCGGTCATTACGCCGATCGACTTCGACCACGAGGCGTTCCTCGGCTCCAGCATTGAATCGATCGCGGCGGAAAAGGCGGGTATTTTAAAAAAAGGACGCCCGGCTGTGTTCAGTGCACAGCGTCCGGAAGCCTTTTCAATCCTGGAGCGTCGCGCGCTGGAACTCGATTGCCCGGTGACTTTGTCGTCGGTCTGGCGCGTGGATAACCTCGTGCTCGATAAATTCGGCAGCCGCTTCACGCTGACAGCGGATGAGGAAATGCCGATCGTGTGTCCTCTGGCCGGCGAGCATCAGGTGGAGAATGCGCGGACGGCCGTCGCGGCCCTGCGGGTCTTCGGCGTCTCCGCGGCGGCAATCCGCGCCGGAATCGAGCACGCGCGGTGGCCTGGCCGGCTCGAGCGCGTCGCAACGAACCCGGACGTCATCCTGGATGGCGCGCACAATCCGGCGGGGGCTCGCTCGCTGGCCGCTTACATTCGCGCGTTCTTCCCTGGCGAGCCGGTGCGGATCGTCTACGGCGCCATGCGCGACAAGGCCGTGGATGAAGTGATCGGCGCGCTCTTCCCAATCGCCGCGGAGGTGATCGTGACCGCGCCGAATCAGCCGCGCGCCCTCGATGCGGCGTCGCTGGCGGCGATTGCCGATCACCCGAACATTCGCGTCGCCGCGAGCCTTGCCGAAGCATTGAGGATGATTCGCGAACGGCCGATGACTACGTTCATCACCGGCTCGCTCTTCCTGGTCGCGGAAGCGCAGGCGGCTTTTCCGCGCACCGCCCGTGGTTAGTCCGCGCTTCCAGATGGACACGGTTCTCAGGCAGGGCCATAAAGTTGTTATCATTGTTGCCGAATTCCCCGGTACGTGCCTGAGATTCTCCACGTGCGAATCCTCACGCGCGCGGCAGTCAAGTCAGGAAAGGAAGCAGGGCGGCATCATGGCGAAAACCAAAAAAACATCGGTCGGACGGCGCGGATTTCTGAAAGGGGCAGCGGCGAGCGCGGCTGCCGGCGCGGCGGCGCTGGTGACTTCACCGCTGGCCGAAGCACAGCGTGCGGACGCCACGCCTGCCGGCGGCGCGGCCGCTCCCACCGATCAGCAGCTTGCCCGCGACGCCGGAAACGTGCGTCCTCCCGCGGTGCCCGCGCGCACGATCACGCGCCCCGGCTCGGACCTCATGGTGCAGATCGTCAAAGATCTCGGCGTCGAATACGCCATCGCGAATCCCGGCTCAAGCTTCGAGGGGCTGCAGGAATCGGTCATCAATTACGGCAATCCGCCGAACAGGACGCCGGAGTGGATCACCGCGCTGCACGAAGAATCGGCCGTGACCATGGCGCACGGATACGCGAAAGCGACCGGCAAGCCTGCGCTCGCCGTGCTGCACGGGACGATCGGAATTCAGCACGCCGCCATGTCGATCTACCAGGCGTATTACGATCGCGTGCCTGTTCTGATGCTGGCCGGCAATGACCCGGATTTCATCGCAGCGCACACGGCGCACGATATGGCCGGCATAGTCCGCAGTTATACGAAGTGGGACAACGAGCCGAAAACGGTCGCCGACGCGCTGGTGGCGATCCAGCGCGCCTATAACGAAGCGATAACGCCGCCGATGGGGCCGACGCTGGTGGTGCTGAGCTCGGAGATCCAGAAGGAAAACGTGCCGGGTCTGCAGTTGCCGGCCTACAAGCCGCCGGCGTACGTCACGATCGACAGCTCGCACGCGCGCGACATTGCGAAGGGCTTGCTGGCTGCCCGGAATCCGCGTATTGACGTGGGGCGTCTGCGCACTCCGGAGGGCGTCAAACAGGCGGTTGAACTGGCCGAGCTGGTGGGTGCTTCGACGAGCACGGCGGCCACCAACGGACCAATGAGCTTTCCGCAGCGCCATCCGCTCTGCGGACCCGGCGCAGACACAACTTACGACTACACGCTCGGGCTGGAATCGCCGGGCGCACAGTTGTCGATCACGGGTCCGTCGCTCGCGAAGGTTGCGTCCACGAGAGACACTACCGACATCGGCTTCGGCGGCATCTCGCCAAATGCCGGCGGCAGAGCCAGAGGCGGGCGTGGAGGCGGGCGGGGCAACGCCGCCGCGGGGCCGGTCGTCGAGGCAGATGCCGAGGCAAGTTTGCCGCTGATCATCGATCAGGTGAAGCAGCAGATAACGCCGGACCAGAAGGCCAGGATTCAGGCGCGATCCGCAAAACACGCGACCGCGAATCAGGAAGCGCATATCACCGCGCTGACCCAGGCTATCGATGCGAAGCGCGCCGGCTGGGCGGGCTCACCGATCAGCACCGCGCGCATTTACGCCGAGCTCTGGCCGCTGATCAGGAACGAGGATTGGTGCTTTGCATCCCCGAGCAGCTTCTCCGGCGGGCACAACGCGCAGCTTTGGGACCACAACAAGCCGTACAGCTATCTCGGCGGACAGGGCGCGGGTGGCATGGGATATGGGGCGCCAGCGTCGGTGGGCGCGGCTCTGGCGGCGAAATCGCGGGGGCGGTTCGTCGTCAACATTCAGACGGATGGCGATCTGAACTATGCGCCGGGCGTGCTCTGGACCGCGGTGCACCACAAGTTGCCGATGCTTTCCATCATGCACAACAACCGCGCGTGGCACCAGGAGTTCATGTTCGTCGAATACATGGCCGGCGTGCGCGGGCGAGGCGAAGACCGCGCGGAGATCGGCAACACGCTGCGCGATCCATTCATCGACTATACGAAGATGGCGGCGGGGTACGGGATGGCGGGCGAGGGTCCGATCAGCGATCCGACGAAGCTGGCGGCGGCGCTGAAACGCGGCGTGGCCAGTGCGAAGCGCGGAGAGCCCTACATGATCGACGTGATCACGCAGCCGCGGTAAGAAGGAAGAAGGATTCGCGACCCATGAGAACGTATTTTTTATTGTTCGCGCTCGCTGCGCCGGCTGGCTTTTTCTCAACGAGCCTGTTGGCCCAGCGCGGCGGCGCGACGATTGGACACAACCCGGCTCCGACCAGTCCGGTGACCGGGAATGCCGCGGCGGGCAAGCCGCTTTACTATTCGTTCGGTTGCTATGCCTGCCACGGATTCAACGGCGAAACCGGCGCGCGTGCGTTCGTCGGCAATTGGGGAAATCTCCAGACCGAGCAACGCTTCATCACGTTTTTGCGCGGGCGCGCCAATGTCGCGCCCGTTACGCCATCGACGTCGATGCCGAATTTTGGCGAGAGCTCGCTTTCGGATAAGCAGGCGAAGGATATCTACGCGTATATCCGGACGTTCAAGAGCACGGCGCCGCCGCTGAAAGATATACCCACGCTCAACTCGATTCTCGACAGCGCAAAAAAGTAGAGCCCGCGACGGGCTGGCTTTGCAGGAAAAGAGTATCGGACACGCGCATTGTATCCGCGTCCGGGTTCGACGGCGATGAACTGTCTGGAGGCCGTCAAACTGGTCCTGGTACCGGGGTCCTGGGCCACATGAGCCATATTGCTCATTGGTTTTCTGAAATATCTGCTATATGCTGCGAGCATGACATCGCAGGGGACGATTCGCCAGGCAATTGCCATGTTGCGCAGGCGGCTTGCGGAGGTTGACCGCACCATCGTGAAACTCGAACGAATTACGCTGCCCGAGGTGAAACGGCGCGGCGGTGAATAATCCGGTAAGTTAGTTTGCCGAACAGGGCTGGGGGGACCAGCCTTTGGCATCCGGCTGCTTCTTGAAGTGAGTGCTTGTGATGAACGGCGAGCTCAGATATTGCGGGTCCCGGACCTCCGTCGTGACGACCAGCCATTCGTCGCCGTTGGGCGCCGAGATGCGGTCGTAATATTCGGTCAGCACCGTATTCGCGCTGTAAGGCACGCCGTTCTTCCGCAGATACCCAGGCAGCAGGTGCGTGGTTACGACCTTCAGGTCGCCCGCTTTCGGTTCGCCGCGGCCGGTGGTGGCCGGCTCCCATTCCGCGATCGAGTATCCCTGCCAGGAGGGTGCCTCCGACGCCGGGGCTCCACTATCCGCACCCCTGCCGCCGAAGTGGAAAAGGCGCGTCTGTGTGCCCGCGTCCGTCTCGATTTTCATCATGGTGTCGTTGTCCCACGTGATGTGCAGGCGGCCGGGGACGCGCATGAGGCCGGCGGCTCCGTAGGAGCGGCACTGGTTGCCCTCGGCGGTGTCTTTCGCGGGGTCCCAGGCGCCGGCGATCTTGCGGCCTTCCGGATTCAGAGGGACTCCCGCGAAGTTGCCTTTCTTCGGCATAACCATGCGGAACTTCCAGTCTTCGGTAACGACGGAAACCCAGTAGCCCGTCATGTCGATCGGAGCGGCTTGCTTCGCGGTCTGTGCGGGACCGCGTCCGCGTCCACCGCCGCGGCCGGCGCCGGCTCCGGGATTGGCGGAAGGATTGAAGGGCACCTGAGCGAGCAGTGGCAGCGTTGCGGCGACGAGTGTGAGGAGGAACGCTCTATTCACTCGTATCTCCGGGGTTGTTGCCCCAGCCGAATCCATCGGACTTCCTGTGCAGCGTCTTCAATGCGCCGCGATGGTCGGCGGGCGTGCGCGAGGGGTTGATGGTGACGACAACTTCATCGCCAACTTTGAGAGTGTCGCGCTTGATGCCCTGCTGGCCGAGTTGTCCGGAAGCGCGCCACTCGAGCGACCAGCGCTGCATCACGCCGTTTTCGTCGGGGGCTTCAATCTGCAGGAACGAGTGCGGATTGCGGAACAGGAAGTCGATGATTTTGCCGTCGAGCTTGACCTCCTGATCGGCGTGGTACGTCGCGGCAAGCGAGTGGTGCGCCCACGCTGTCGCGGTCGTCATCAGCAATCCGACAAACATCGTTAAGCCGGCGAAAGCGGTTAGTAATGCGTTGCGCTTCATTGGGTTCTCCTAATTCTTCAGCGTCTTATAGACGGCTTCGATAAACATGGAGGTAGTCCAGGGGCCGGTGTCCGACCCGTAGAGCCCGTCGTAATCCATGGTGGGCTTCGCCGCTTTCACCTGCTCGAGCGTCTTGCCCTTCTTCTTCAAATCTGCGATGCGATCGCGCATGAGCGAAACCATGTTGCGGTAATTCGCCACGTCGCCGATATCGCACAGGCGGCCGTGCCCGGGAATGATCATCGTGCCGCCCTGCGAGCGAAATTCGGGAATCGCGAGGTCGAGGATATGGTTCAGGCCCGCGAGAATACCGTCGATGGTGCCGCCGTGGGCGACGTCGATCACCGGATACGAGTCGGTACGCAGAACGTCGCCGGCGGCGATCACGTCCGAATAGCGGAAGAAGACGATGCTGTCGCCGTCGGTGTGGGCGGCGGGCTCGGAGTACATCCGGACACCTTCGCCGTTAAAAAATTCGCTGAGCTTGTATCCGGCGTTGTGATAGGTGTCGGTCGGGAGCGCTCCGGAAGGCGCGGCCGTTTCTCCTTTGCCGGGCTCGCTCATGCGCTTGAGAACATTCTCATGCGCGATCACGGTCGCGCCGGGCGCGACGCCTACCGGCGGGAATGTGACGCCGACGATCTTGGCATCCGCCGGCAGGGCGGCGAGTCTTTCGTTGCCGCCGACGTGGTCGGGGTCCGCGCTCGTATTAAGGATGTAGCGAACCGGCTTGGGTGGCGCGGGCGAGTTGATGATGGCGTTGAGAGAGGGGCTTGACCATCCTGCGGGAGTTCCAGGGCAGTGCAGGCCGAGGCAATGGTTGGGCTGGGGTGACGAGCTGATGGCCGTCGCGAGGTCGAGGATCTTCGACATCAGCTTCGTGCTTTGCGATTCGGTGCCGGTATCGACGAGCAGGATGCCGTCGCGTCCGATCGACGCCGCGATGTTCGCCCCGCCGTCAATCAACATATAGACGTTCCCCTGGACGGGCATCACTTTGATGTCGTCGTCAGGGCCGGGAAATCCGGCGTGGGGCGATGGCGCTTTAGCGGCGACGCTGTGCGGCTCTGTGGCCGTGTTGGCCTTCAGCTTCGCCTCGTACTCCGGATATGTCGATTCCTTGCCGCCGCGCGCGGCGACCTGCGGGATATCGTCCGCCCCGAGGTTCGGATTCTGGCCCGGCAGGAAGTGCGGCACGGCAGTCGAGATGTTCTCCTCGCTCACAGTGCACGGGTAGTAAGAAAGCGTGGTGTGCGGGTCCAGCTCGTAGTTCGTCGTCTGGATGAAAGGCTCTTCGAGCCACACGGGATCGGTGACGATCATGGTCACGAGCAGATAGTTCCCGTGGCGCGTGATGTATTCCATCATCGTGGCGTCATCACTGAAGGAAGCCCCATTGCGGCGAAGATAAGCGCCCTTGAGGTGCGTCGTGGTGATAACGAGCATGTTGCCCTGCCACTTACCGGTCGAGAATCCTGACCACGTGTGCGGCGCCCAGGCGGGCGGGTGCGGACGGCCATCCATGAATACGGGGCGCTCCATCGAGCGCAGGTATTCAAAGTGGAAGGCGGTGAGCTCGCGCGAGACCGGATCGATTTCCTCGGAGATGCGTACGGCGCCGAGGGCCCGCCATTGATACGGTCCGGGATGAGGGCGGCACTGAAATTCGGGAAGGCTCCACTCGGAATGATCGTGGCTGTCGGCCTTCATGCGTCCGGCATCGTTGAGGGGGATGCCCTGGTAGTCGCCGAGGGGCGGTCCGCCGGAGCGTTCGTAGGAATCTTCGGTGATGCGGTCGGCCCAGACGCCGGAGAGGTCGACCTGAGCGTAGAGACGGCCGGTAGAGAGAAGAAAGGCGAGGAGGGCGGGGCCGAGCAGTCCCTTGACATTGGGCATGATTCTGATATGTCGCGCGCTACCTAAAATATCATGCCCGGCGCGAGCGTCCCTGAAGCAACCTGCAATGAACTCGCCGGACAATTTCGCGACCGCCGCGATCGCTCTTTCAAGCCCGGTGTTATAGTGATCGAGCGGCATATCAGCTTTCGGAATTCATGATGCGCGTATCCATTGAATGATGCGCGTATCACGGCATCGCTCGCGCCGCATCAGTTAAGAATCAATGGACCTGACACATATCCATCTCCTGCTGAACCACTTTCCGACCATCGGCTATATCATCGGCGGCGGCCTCTTCGCGCTTGCGCTCATCACGAAGAGCAGCGATCTGAAGCGCGCCAGCCTCGTCGTTCTGCTCGGAATCGCTTTGATCGCGCTTCCCACATATATGAGCGGAAATGGCGCGCAGGACGCGATCAAGTCCCTGCCCGGCATATCCAAATCGCTCATCGAAGAGCATGAGGGAGCGGCGCTCGTGGGTATCGCATTTATGGAATTCACCGGCGCGTTTGCCTGGCTTGGACTCTGGCAATTCAGACGCCTCGCCCGCATTCCGGACTGGAATCTGGCGGTGATCCTCGTGCTGACCGTGGTGAGCCTCGGCCTGATGATTCGAGCCTCCAATCTCGGCGGCGAAATTCGCCATGCGGAGATCCGGGCCACCACGTCCGGGACAAGCGAGACAACGGCCACCGCGGACACCGAAAGCACGGGTCTGGCGCGCACCGTGGGCTCATTCGTTACCGATACCAAGTGGGTGTGGCCTACCTGCGAAACTCTGCATTTCATCGGCCTGACCTTGTTGCTGGGCGTGGTGCTCATAGTGGACTTGCGCGTATTGGGATTGATGAAAGGCGTGTCATTCGCTTCCCTGCACCGTTTGTTGCCGTGGGCCGCGTTTGGGTTCGGCGTCAATGTGATCACGGGCATGCTGTTCTTCGTGGGGATTCCGAAGCAATACACAGGAAATGTCTCCTTCTACGTGAAAATTGCTCTGGTGATGCTCGCCGGGCTGAACGCGCTGTACTTTACCGTGCTGGAAGAACCGTGGGCACTGGGGCCCGGCGAAGATGCGCCGCTCACGGCGAAATTCGCCGCCGCATCGGCAATGGTTCTTTGGATCGGTGTATTGTATTGCGGAAGTATGTTGCCGTTTTTGGGCAACGCGTTTTAGCGAGAGGGAACGATGTCTCTGGTTCTCGGAACAATTGTTATGGTGTCAGGCGCGACCGTCGTGCTCGGGTTCGTGGTCTGGGCGATAGACAGGAGCACGGCGCGCCAGGAGCGCCACGGTAAATCAGAATGAAAGAGTTTCTCAATCTCCTCGAACAGTCGGCATTCGGCACATGGGTTCGCGATGCCCCAACCGTGTGGGCATTCCCAACGATTCTCGTCGTCCACACGATAGGGATGGGGATCGTGGCGGGCGGCAGCGCCATGATCAGTTTGATTCTGCTCGGATTCTGGCCCGATGTGCCGATCAAACCCTTCGCGCGCGTGTTCCCGTATATGTGGGTCGCGTTCGCCGTGAATGCAGTGAGCGGAACCATGATGCTGGTTGCCGACGCCACAGCCAAGCTGACGACCGCGGATTTCTACATCAAGATGGTGCTGGTGTTTGCGGGATTATACGTTCTCATCAGGATGCGGCGCCAAATATTCGACGATCCGCAACTCGATCAGGGGCCGCTGCCGGGCGGTGCGAAAGTGCTGGCCTGGGCCTCGCTGTTCTGCTGGTTTGGAGCGATTACGTCCGGCCGCCTGCTGGCGTATGTGAAATAGGCGCTGCTCAAATTTCGGGAGTACAGGCGATATCCCGCACAGCGTCGCTGAGTTCGCTGGCGTCGACATCGCTGAGCTTACGGCCATTTTTCTTAACGTAAAACACATCGATGGCCTTCCGCGCTTCCGTATCGACGAGGACGACTTCGATACTGCCGCCACGTTTCGAGATCAGCGCCGAGACGTCGTAGAGCAATCCAGGGCGATCCTGCGTGATGAGCTGGATCAGCGTCGCGGAAGGCGAAGCCGTGTTATCGAAGCTGACGCGCGCGGCCGCCAGTGCGTGCGCATCTGGCTTTACCTTCGGACGCCGGGCCAGAAGCTGATCGACAGTGACTTCGCCTTTCAGCGCTTTCACCAGAGTGCGGCTCACATTGGCGATCTCGCCGGGATTGAGCTCCAGAGTTTTCGACGGATCGGCGAAGGTGAATGTATCGATCACTTTGCCGGTCGAATTGGAGAACGCTTCCGCTTTGAGAATATTGAATCCGAAGCTCGATAACACCGCCGCGATTGAGGCAAAGAGAAAAGGCCGGTCGTCCGTGACAACGGTGAGCACCCAGGCGGCGGATCTCACAATGGACACAGCCACGCCGCGTTCGCCGGACTCGCGCGCCAGACGCAGATGCTGCTCGATCTCGCGGGGGTTGTGCGTCCGGAGATAACGCGGCGGCAGCCCTTCGAGAAACTGCTTCAATTCAGGGCTTGCACTCGTATCGACCAGCGCGCTCCGTTCCGTGAGTTCGCGGGTCAACTCGCCATATGTCAGGGTGTAGAGGTTCCAAAGCAATTGCCTGCGCCATGGCGTCATCGCCACCGGGTTTACCGCACTGATATCGCCATAGGTCAGCAGCGCGAGAAGCTTGAGCCGCTCCACGGTGCCGATTTTGCGGGCCAACTCGCGGATGGTTGAAGGGTCGGAAATATCGCGCCCGTTCATGACCGCCGAAAGCTCGAGGTGGTCAAGGATGAGGAATTCCACGGCTTCCCGTTCGTGATCGCTCATCCCGGCGCGCCGCAAGGCCTGCTGCGCGAGACGGCATGAAACGGTGCAGTGATTCTCGCCGGGAGTTCCCTTCCCCACGTCGTGGAACAGCAGTGCGGCGACCAGGAGCTCCTGCTCATCGGTTTCGGCGGCGAGGTCGGCGAAGGTGTCATCTTTCCGGCCGCGCAGATCGAGAACGTTCTCGATAGCGACCAGCGTGTGCTCGTCGACGGTGTAGCGGTGATAGAAATCGCGGATGACGAGCGCTTCCATCTCACGCAATTCCGGAAAGATCGCTTCGAGGGCGTGCGTCTCATGCATGGCGCGCAGAGCTTTGGCGACATGAGGCAGGCGCAGAATGTCGCGGAACGAACGCCAGGTCGCGGCCTCGGAGAGGGTCCATTTTTCGAACGTCGGCATGTGCCGCTCGACGCGCTCTTCGGTATCGGGGGCCAGCGGCAACCCGTGGCGCGCGATGAATTCGAACAGGCGCATCAGCAGCCCGGGATCAGACTCGAGCGCCTGCGGCGAGCGCAGGAATACCGACCCGTGGAGCACCGAGAACTCGGCGTTGGAGAGCTTCGCCGAGCGGTCGCGAAACTGCGAGAACAGTGAGCTCCGTTTGGATTCGAACCGGTCGAGGCGCCGGCTCGCGAGCCGCGCGATGGGGCGCACGGCGAGGTAATACTGCCGCATGAGTTCTTCGGGCGACGCGGCACTGTGGAGCTTCGCGATATCGTCCTGACGCTCGAAGCCGAGCTTGTTGTCGTCGCGCCCCCCGAGATAGTGCAGGAAGCAGCGGATCTCGAACAGCACGGGCATGCCGGAGGGGAGATCCTGATCCCCTGCCCCGAGCTTCGCGAGCCAGCGGAGAACCTGCAGGTCGCGCAGGCCGCCAGGCGAATCCTTCACGTTCGGCTCGAGATGGTAGATGGTGCCGTGGAACTTCGCGTGACGTTCTTTGGTGAGCTCGACAATATTGCGGCCGAGCTCGGGGCGTGGGTCGCGCACCTGGCGAAACAGTTCCTCATTGCCGCAGAGCAGGCGGCGATCGAGAAGGCTGACCGCGAGCTCGGCATTGCCGGAGTCGATCTGATTGCACTCCGCGGGATTATGGACGGACTGGCTGATGCGCAGGCCCTCGTCCCAAAGATCGCGGAGGAAAAGGGAGAGCGGCTCTTTGATGGCGAACTGCGTTTTCTCGTCGGGTGTGAGGATGAGCAGGTCGATATCGGAGAACGGGAACAGTTCGCTGCGGCCGTAACCGCCGACGGCGAGGAGCGCGACCTCGGGCGGAATCCACTGCCAGTGCATCCGGACGAGATCGTCGACGCGCGCGGTGCGGCTCGCAAGAGCGGCGGCAGCATCGCGGGTCGCGAAGAACCGGTCGCGGATTTCCTGCTCGGTCACAGTATCCACTTTAACCGGCAGGTGTGAATGGCAGTACAGTGCGTTCTTTACACTGCGGAATCGCCGCGGTCGCCATTCCGGATGCGAATGGCCTCGGCGACATCGTACACGAAAATCTTCCCGTCGCCAATTTTCCCGGACCGCGCCGCATTGGTAATGCAGTCGGCGACTTCATCCAGACGGGCATCGGGAATTACCAGTTCGAACTTCACTTTCGGGAGCAGATCGACGTTGTATTCCTGGCCGCGGTAAACCTCTTTGTGGCCCTTTTGCCGCCCATGGCCCCGGACCTCGCTGATCGTCATCCCGTCGATGCCAATGTTCTTGAGCGCTTCCTTGACTTCTTCCATCTTGAACGGCTGCACGACTGCTTCGATCTTTTTCATTTTTGTGTTCTCTCAGCGATCTTCTCTCTACGCTCAAGCCTCGAGGTAATAGCCTTCTTCGCCGTGCTGTGTGATGTCGAGACCCTGCTCCTCGGCCTCCGGTTCCACCCGGATACCAATCAGCACGTCGCAAATTTTGAGGATAACCAATGTCCCCACCGTGGCAAGGCCGATGGCGATCAGAACGCCAATCGCCTGATTCAGAATCTGGCCCGGGTTGCCATCCACCAAACCGAGCGGGATCACCTTTCCGCCGATCGGCGCGTTGTTGATCATGTTGGTCGCGAAGACGCCCGTCAGCAGTGCGCCCAGCGTTCCGCCCGCCCCATGCACCCCGAACGCGTCGAGGGTGTCGTCGTAACCGAATGCATGCTTGACGGCGGTGACCATCAGGAAGCAGACGATTCCCGCCAGCAGTCCAATCAACAGAGCAGGCATGGGCTTTACGAAGCCGGATGCCGGCGTGATTGCGACAAGCCCGGCCACCGCGCCTGAAATGCCGCCCAGCATGCTCGGCTTGCCGGATTTCATCCACTCGGCGGCCATCCATCCCAGAGCCGCGGACGCGGCCGCGAAGTGTGTCGCGACGAAGGCGCTCGACGCGAGTCCGCTGGCCGCTGTGGCGCTACCGGCGTTGAAGCCGAACCAGCCGACCCAGAGCAGACAGGCGCCGATCACGCTCAGCACCATGCTGTGCGGCTTCATGGGTTCCTGCGGATATCCGGCGCGCTTCCCCAGATAAAGCGCGCAGACCAGCGCCGAGACGCCGGACGTAATGTGCACCACCGTGCCCCCAGCAAAGTCGAACGTCGGGACGCGCCCACCGAGATAAGCATTCAGGAATCCGCCTTTGCCCCAGACCATGTGAGCCATCGGAAAGTAGACGACAAAAGCCCAAAGCACGGTGAAGAGCGTCATCGCGCTGAACTTGATCCGCTCCGCATAGGCGCCTGAGATCAGGGCGGGCGTGATGATCGCGAACATGAGCTGATAGACCATGTACGTCAACTGCGGGATGGTGCCGGCGTAATCCGCATTGGGGTCAGTGCCGACGCCGTTCAGGAAAAGATACTTAAGCCCGCCGATGAACGGCGTGCCTTCGCTGAAAACCAGGCTGTAACCGGCGACAGCCCAGATGACCGTGATCAAGCCCATCATGACGAAGCTGTGCATCATGGTGGAGAGCACGTTCTTGCGGCGCACGAGCCCCCCGTAGAAGAGCGCGAGGCCGGGGCCGGTCATCATCAGCACGAGCGCGGCGCTCACCAGCATCCACGCGTTGTCGCCCGCCGACTGGGCGCTCTTTGTAGCGCTTTCGAGTGCCGCCAGGCGAGCGTTCAGGTCGGTCGTTGCGTAGAGCAACGCAAAAGGAATCGTCATCAAAATCCTCTCGAACTTGGAGAAGCTTCATTAACCGCGTACAAGGCGGTCTTCGGATGATATCAACGCGTGCGGAGACCGGCCGGTCCCCAGTCGCTCAGGCTGGACGCGCGCCCCTCGCCCCAGGGCGCACCCAGTTCATGGATGTGGAAGTCCGCGCCGTTTGCGCCAACATCGACTACGGCGTAACCGAAAAACCACCCGTCGGCATATTTTCCGGATGCGCGCAGGTGTCCGCCGGCGCTGGCCATTGAAACGTAATCGACGCCTTCGAGCTCCGCGTGAAGCATCTCATGCACGTGGCCGGCGATTACGTAGCGAGCGCCGTATTTTTTCGCGATCTGGTGGAGGCGGAATCCCGGGTCGCCGATGATTGCTTTGACAATCCAGGAAGGCCGGTGCGAAACGATGAACTTCGGGGATTGCGCTTTGTGCTGCGCGAGATCCTGCTCGAGGAATGCCAGTTCGGTCGCGGGCATTTCGTCGGAGCGGCTGTTGTCGAGAATCGTGAAGTGCGCGTTGCCGTAGTCGAAGCTGTAATGCGCCGGATGCCCCGAGTACTTCCGGAAGAGCTGTTCGGAGCGCTCGGACCAAATGTCGTGATTGCCGGGCGCGAGGTAGAGCGGAAATTGTTTCCACTCGCCAAAGAGCTTCTCTGCTTCCCGCCACTGCGCTTCGGCGGTCGCGTCATCCAAACCTTGAATCGTGTCGCCGACGCTGAGAAAGAAGGCGGGTTTCGCGGCGGCTGCATCTTTCCAGACGCGCTCGTAAACGCCGGGCGCCGCCTCGCCCGTGCGATCGCCCAGCAGGACGAAGCGGAAAGAATCAGGCTCCGGCGCGCCGAGAAGGATCAGCCCGCCAATCGCAGCGGCGAAGAGAGCGATCGTGACGGCGGCTCGCAGTCTCACCCCGCGTTTTCCCGGACCTTCTCGGCGAACCGCGAAATCTGAATCACCGCTCGCTGATGCGTGCCTTCGCCGATGGTCCTGCCGCCGAGCCTTGCCCTGACCTGAAACTCGACTCGGCGATTGTTGACGCCGATCAGCTCCGCGAAAAAGGTGACGGAAGACCCTAAAGGCGCCGCCGAATTGTGCGAAACATTTACGTGTGTGCCGACGGTGTCCTCCCCAGGCAGAAGCATGGGAAGAATGAGATTCCTGCAGGTGCGCTCCATGAAGAGAATCATCTGGGGCGTTGACAGGACGCGCGATTCCGGCCCGAGAAAATGGATCGCATGATCGCTCGCAACATCAACTACATCCTCGCGTGTGGCGCCTATCTCATAGTGGGGCATGAATAAAGGAGAATGAGTCGATTCTCGCATGCCTTTGGCCCTCTTGTTGCTGTACCGATAGTGACTTTGCGTCAACAGGAGAGAAAACAAATGGCAGGCAAAAACACCGCTGTTTTTGGCATCTATCAGACACGGGGCGGCGCGGAGGAGGCTGTAGACGCTCTCCGGCGCGGGCACTTCCGGAATACCGATATTTCCGCGTTGTTTCCCGATAACGCGGGGACGAAGGATTTTGCGCACGAAAAGAATACGAAGGCGCCCGAAGGCGCGACCACCGGGGCAGCGTCGGGCGCAGTCGCGGGCGGCGTACTGGGATGGCTCGCGGGCGTGGGTATGCTGGCGATCCCTGGAATAGGTCCGCTGATCGCCGCGGGTCCGATTGTTGCCGCGCTGGCGGGCGCCGGTGCTTTGGGCGCTTTCGGCGGAATCGTGGGCGCGCTGGTTGGAATGGGAATTCCCGAATACGAAGCGAAGCGCTATGAGGGCCGCGTGAAACACGGCGGCATTCTGCTGTCGGTACACTGCGACGATCACCAGTGGGTGAAGCGCGCCGAGGAGATCCTCAGGAGCACCGGCGCCGAGGATATCTCCGCAACGGGCGAAGCGGCCGCTGATTTCGCGCGCTCCGACAAGCCGATGCCGCGCACTCGCGGGTCGATCGTCGAGGAGCCGCTCGTCGTGGAGCACGTGAACGATGTGCACGCGGAACCCGATCTCGCGGGCATCGAAGAGCGGCGGCCACGCACGACAGAGGGCGACCGGCCGCGGATGTAATAATGCGAGCCGATGGCGATGGACATCGGCAAACTCAGAGCAGAGCCTGGGGCTCGCTTTCGGCTCGCGAAATTCGCGGCTGAGGACACGCACGGAGTATCCAAAGAGCACGCGGCGGATACACACCGCAAGCACGTGGAATGGCTCGCGGCGTTGCACGATCTGCTCTACGGCGAACACAAGCGGTCGCTGCTGATCATCCTGCAGGGGATGGACGCGTCGGGCAAAGACGGCACGATTAAACATGTCATGTCGGGCGTAAACCCGCAGGGTTGCACTGTGACTTCTTTCAAACAGCCGTCGGCGACCGAGCTTGATCACGACTTCCTTTGGCGCGTGCATGCGGCAGTGCCGCCGAAGGGGAGCATCGGTATCTTCAACCGATCACACTATGAAGACGTGTTGGTGACGCGAGTCCATGACCTCGTGCCCGTCGCCGTCTGGAAGAAGCGCTACCGGCAGGTCAACGAATTCGAGCGGATGCTTGCGGAGAACAACGTCCACATACTGAAGTTTTTCCTGCACATGAGTAAGCGGGAACAAGGAAAAAGATTCGACGAGCGATTGCGCGATCCGGATAAGAACTGGAAGTCCTCACCGGCGGATTTTCGGGAACGGGAGTACTGGGATCAATATCATTCCGCTTACGAGGACGCAATCGAGCGATGCGGGACGAAGGAAGCGCCGTGGTACGTGATACCTTCCGACCACAAGTGGTTTCGCAATTTTGCCGTTGCCGAAATCGTTGTGCGGACGATGGAGTCTTTTCGAATGAAATACCCGAAGCGGACGGAGGAGGCGGCGGGCGTCGGGCACGGCGGAACGTCCGCCGCCCGCAAATGACAATGCGCCGAAAACGGGTGATAATAAGCCGATGAGTCTGGAAATCGTCCACCGGGAGCGGGAGGGGATCGCGGTCCTCGACCTCAAGGGCCGCATCACCATGGGCGACGAAGTGGGGGCCTTCCGCGATGCCTTTAGCAAAATCGCGGCGCCCGGCGCCCGACTCATCCTCAACATGCAACTGGTCGACTACGTCGACAGCACGGGCCTCGGCGCCATGGTGATGTGCTCGACGCGGATGAGAAATGAGAGCGGCGTGGCGAAGCTCGTGAACGTCAACCGGCGAAATATCGAGCTGATCGTGATGACCAAGATCGATACGATCTTCGAGGTCTTCGAGGACGAGACGGATGCGGTCAACAGCTTCTTTCCCGGCCGCGAGATCAAGCGCTTCGATATCCTTTCCTTCGTTCAAAGGCTGCAGGACGAGTAACAAGCGCCGGCACGATTGCCGGCGCTTGCAGTCTAATAAGATAAGTACAGATGGCAAACATCATCGGCGAAGTAATCGGCGCGGCAGCGGCCGTAGCTAAAGGCATGGGCGTAACGATGAAGGAGATGATGTCTCCCACCGTGACGGAGAATTATCCCGACGAGCCGCCCAAGCTGCAGGAACGCTTTCGCGGCGTCCACGTGCTGCAGCGCGATGAAAACGGCCTCGAGAAGTGCGTCGCCTGCTTCCTTTGCGCGGCGGCATGCCCTTCCAACTGCATCTATATCGAAGCGGCCGAGAACACCGAGCAAACTCGCATCAGCGGCGGCGAGCGCTATGCGAAGGTCTACAACATCGATTACAACCGCTGCATCTTCTGCGGATACTGCGTCGAAGCCTGTCCGACGGACGCCATCACGCACGGCCACGGCTTCGAAGTCGCGAGTTACAACACGTCCACGCTGGTTTACACCAAGGACGATATGCTGGCCCCCATCCCGCCAGGCGCGCATCCGCCTGTTATTCGCGAAACCGCTGAAGCGTCCGGGCACTAACCGGCATCTGTAAGATCAATAGAGGCTGGTGTTCGCGCCTGTGTGTGCGATGCCGGTCCGCCAGTTTTATGTTCGCCGCCGTCCGGGAACAATTCGAGACGATTTTTCGCGAAGACCCGGCGGCGCGAAGCCGGCTCGAGATCGTCCTCTGTTATCCCGGATTTCACGCCATCCTGCTGCATCGCTTTGCTCACCGTCTGTATAACGCGGGGATTCCCCTTCTGCCGCGCTTCCTGTCCCAGGTTTCGCGATTCCTGACGGGAATCGAGATTCATCCGGGCGCCAGAATCGGGCGGCGTTTTTTTATCGATCACGGAATGGGCGTAGTGATCGGCGAGACCAGCGAGATTGGCGACGACGTGCTGATCTATCAGGGCGTGACGCTGGGAGGCACGGGTAACGAACAGGGCAAGCGACATCCGACAATCGGGAATAACGTTGTCATCGGCACGGGCGCGAAGGTGCTGGGCAGCATCACGATCGGCAGCAATGTGAAAATCGGCGCGGGCTCGGTCGTGGTGTATCCCGTGCCGGATTATTCGACGGTGGTCGGCATCCCCGGCAGGATCGTGCGGATGCGGTCGATTCCGCCCGGAGTTCTCGAACATGGCCAGTTGCCGGATCCGGAAGGTCAGGAGATCAACGACCTCAAGGAGCGCGTGGCGGAGCTGGAAGAGATGGTGAAGTCGCTGATGGCCGCGGTCGTGCCGAATTCGGTACGCCGGCCTTAGGCATCGCGCCACCCGGCACAAAGTCGATATAGAATACTCGGGGACAGCCCCGTTCCATCGGGCGCCCGTTCTGTCGCAAGGTCTGTCAACAAGGAGAAGCCGTGTTCAGGAAATTTCCCATTATCGTAATTTGCCTCGCCTCCGCATATGGAAGCGCGCTGGCGCAGGATGCCAAAACCGTAATCGCCAACGCACAAAAGGCGCTGGGGGATCTGAAGTCGATCACCTACTCGGGAACCGCTAAGGATGTGGCCTTCCAGCAATGCGGAGCCAATTCGACCGATATGACGTGCCGGGCGACGCACGACCCGATGCGGCCAATCAACAATTATGTCCGGGTGATCGATTTGACGGCTCCCGCGTCGCGGGCAACAGGCGCCACCAATAACATTGGCGCCGGTGGATCCACGACGGTGGCGGCGGGGACCTACTCCCAGGTGATCACGGCGCAGCAGACCGACATCTCGCAGCCCTGGAACGGTTCGCTCGAGTTTTACATCACGCCCTGGGGATTCCTGAAAGGCGCGGCGGAGAACAACGCGACGGTGAACCATCGCAAGGTTGACGGCAAGACATACACGGTGCTGTGGTGGAGCCCGGCAGTCAAGGCGCCTTCCGGCCGGAACTACATCATTAACGGATATCTGGACGCACAGAACAGGGTCGAGCGGGTCGAGACGTGGGTTGGCGAAAACATCATGGGCGACATGCACATCCTCGCGACTTACACCGACTGGAAAGATTTCGGCGGCGTGATGGTTCCGGCGAAGATCGTGCAAACGCGCGGCGGCTGGCCGTTCTTTGAAGTGACGGTGACCGCGGCGAAGGCGAATCCGCCGGATGTCGCGACGCTCGTGCCTGCGCCGGCGGGCCGCGGCGGTGGACGCGGTGGGGCACCGGCCGCGCCGCCGGCAATGACGGTCACCACCGAAAAGCTCGGCGACGGACTTTACCGCCTGACAACCGGCGCCGGCAGTTACGACTCCGTAGTGGTCGAGTTCAAGACGTACGTCATGATGCTCGAGGCTGGACAATCCGAGCAGCGCGCACTGGCGTATGTCGCCGAGACGAAGAAGCTGTTTCCGAACAAACCGATCCGTTACGTGATGAATACCCATCCGCATTCGGATCACACGGGCGGGTTGCCGGTGCTGGTGGCCGAGGGCGCCACGATCATCACGCAGAAGAATAACGAGCCGTTCCTGTCGAAGGCGCTCAATACGCCGCGCACGCTGATGAACGACACCCTCGCGCAGCATCCGATGAAGGCGAAGTTCGAAACCGTTGAGGAAAAGAAGGTCTATACGGATGGGAGCCGCACGGTGGTGATGTATCACATCTTTCCGGCCCCGCACTCGAACGGGCTGATGATCGCTTACATCCCGAAGGAGAAGGTGCTGTTCCAGGGCGATTTTTCGGTGAATCCAGGGGAGCCGGCAAACGATCACGTGAAAGCGCTGGTGCCGGTTCTCGAAAAGCTGAATCTCGATTTCGACCGGTATATCAACGTGCACGCGTCGGCGGAGCCGCAGCACAAGGCGGATGTCTGGAAAGCGATGGGTAAATCGATCTGATGCGCGGCGGGCTTGTCTTCGGATTTCTCGCCTCGTTGCTGTGGGCTCAGACGGCACTCAGGTTCGAGGTTGCGACGATCAAGCCCGCCGCGCCGGATGCGCCCATCAACCGCGTTGTTCCAACCAGTCCGGGCGCATTGCGTTTCAAATGACGCTGCGCAATCTGATCTACTACGCATACGGCAGCGGCCTCAGCACGGAGTTGCGCGTCTCCGGCGGACCCGATTGGGTAGGCAAGACTCCTTACGAAGTGGTGGGTACGGCACCGGGGAGATCGACGCAACGCCAGTTTCGCGAGATGCTGCGCGCGCTGCTTGAAGAGCGCTTTTCGTGGAAGGCCCATATTGAGAAGCAGCCTTTCGACGTGTTCGCCATGGTGCCGGCCCGGAGCGATGGCAAGCTGGGTCCGAAAGTCGAACCCTGGGATGGGACGTGCGAAGGCCGCGCACCATCCGAAGAAGACGATCCGAAGACTCCTCGGTGCATGGCCATGTTCCGCCCGCCGGGAATGTTTTTAGAAGGGGTGACGATGTATGCGGTCGCGGAGATGTTGTCGACACGGCGGCAGGATATCGGCCGCGTGGTAGAGGACCACACAGGTTTGACGGGCCGCTACAAGATGGAACTGGACTTCCAGTTCTCGCAGCCGGGCCGGCCGGGCGCTCCGCCGGAATCCGATGCGCCATCGATTTTTACGGCGGTGCGGGAACAGTGGGGGTTGAAGCTGGAACCGGCGAAGGGCACGCTTGAAGTAGTGATGGTGGACAGCGCGCAGTTGCCGACGGAGAACTGAATCGAGGGGTCGAAGTAACAGGGAGGCATTTCAGAAAGGCGCGAGTTGGATTTCGATCGTTTTCTCGAATTCGTCATGGGCGATGCCGGCTTGATCGGGAGACTTGCCGGGTGCGCCACGGAAGAGGAACTGTTTGCCGAAGTTCTGTCGATCGGTTGCCGGCAGGGCTTCGGAGTGGAAGCGAGCGATCTCGCCGAAATCGTCCGCGCTAACCGGCGCGCCTGGCTGGAGAGGTGGACACGCCAATGACGCCGGACACGGCAATGACGCAGTGACGCCGCTGCGGCAGGGCTGGGCGCCGGCCTGGATCGAATGGCGTAACGGGGAGCCGTTGGTCACCTGGAATTATCTCGGGG
>DASZLP010000293.1:0-29966 GCA_035552355.1 Bryobacteraceae bacterium
GCCGAAGTTCGAGAAGGCGTTCCGAAACATAGTGACGATTCATCTGAATGCACGGCCGAAGAAAGTGCCGCCACCCGAGCCGGAGGTGGTTGCGCCGGCGCCGGGTCCGATGGCGCGCACCGCGGGGAGGAAGTAAGGGCCCGGGCGGCCGGCCATGGATTGGTACCGTCGCGCTTCGCTGCATGAGCGTTGACCGGTTGCCTGCCGAGTTTGTCGACACCAATATCCTCATCTACGCTTTCGACGTCACTGCGGGGGACAAGCAAGCGCCGGGTCGCCGTCGAGTTGATCACTCGTCTCTGGCAGGACCGAACGGGTTGTGTCAGCTTGCAGGTGCTGCAGGAGTTCTACGCCGCCGCTACCAGAAAGCTGATCCTCGCAGCCGACAAGGCTTTGTTACAGGTCAGCCGGTTGAGCCGATGGCGTGTCCATCGTCCGTCTGTGGAGGATGTATTGGCCGCCATCCAACTTCATCAGGGGAATTCGGTCTCCTTCCGGGATGGGCTGATTTTGCGAAGCGCCCAGGCATGCCACTGCTCCGTTTTATGGTCGGAGGATCTGTCCAGCGGACAGCGATGGGGGAACCTGGAACTGCGCAATCCTTTTCGATGGTACGGCGCTTGATGACGCATTATCGCTCCAGCCTTCACGATTAACTGAAGAGTCGGCCGAAAATCCCGCGCCATTTGCCTCCCGCAACCTTGAACACCATCAGAACTCCTGCGCCTTGGGCTCGGCCCTGCTAAACTGCTCAGCGTCTTGAATCTATTACACTTAACCAAAATTTGATTAGTTTCGTCCAAGCTGGTTGCCCAGCCGAGACAGGATCGGAACCGTCATTACTGTTGTCTGGCCCTGATGCCGGGGGCCGACGGCCCTGATATGGCGTCTCGAGCTCGAGAACGGGTGCCTGCGCCGCATAATAAAGCCGCCACCTGGCGGTTTTCGAGGCGGGCTACTTTGCGTCCGTAGAACGCGCCCGGGCACGCCATATCCCGTGCGGTTGTGCCGGTGCTTGTCGCGTTGTTCCACCCCGGGTATATACTGGCGAAGCCGTGATCAGCATGTCCGCGCCATCGACACAAGCTTCGACCGACGCAGCCAATCCGACCGCCACGCGCGGCTACGCCTGGTACGTAGTCTTCGCCCTGACGGCGATCTACATGCTCGCTTACATGGACCGCCAGATTCTCAGCATGCTGGTCGGACCCATGAAGCGCGACCTCGGCATCAGCGACACGCGTGTCGGATTGCTGCAGGGCCTGTCGTTCGGTCTCTTTTACACCTTCATGGGGCTGCCTCTCGGGCGTCTCGCCGACACCGGCAGCCGTCGCAATCTAATCGCGGCGGGGGTCGTGTTGTGGAGCATCTTCACCTCCGCGTGCAGCGTGGCGCGGAACTTCTGGTCGCTATTTCTCACCCGCATGGGTGTCGGCGTTGGCGAAGCCACGCTGTCGCCGGCGGCTTACTCGCTGATCGCCGATTACTTCCCGCGCGACAAACTCGGCATTGCCGTCAGCATCTATTACATGGGCGTCTTCTTCGGGACGAGCGCCTCGCTGCTGGTCACGGGAATGGTCATCGACACGATGTCCCACACACCGGTGATCACTCTTCCGCTTCTGGGCGCAATGGCTTCGTGGCGGCTTACTTTCCTCTTTGTCGGACTGCCCGGTCTTCTCTTCGCTCCGCTGGTCTACACGATTCGCGAGCCGCTGCGGCAAGGCCTGGCGCGCGCGCAGGCGGGGCAGGGACCCGAGCTCAGTTTTGCGGATACATTTCGCGAAATGGTACGGCGCTGGCGCTCGCTGATCGGCTTGTCGATCGGCGCCATTTTTCAGGCGATCCCGACGTATGCTCTAATCTCGTGGACGCCGGCCTTCTTTCAGCGCACGCATCAGTGGAGCGCGGGGCAATCGGGACGCGGCCTCGCCGGGCTGTTGCTGGCATTTGGCTGCACAGGCATGTATGCCGGCGGGAGACTCAACGATTACTGGCAACGGAAGGGCATCGTCGAGGCGCCGCTGCGAGTCGGCGTGCTGTGCGGAATCGGCGCGCTGATCTTTCTGCCTGTGGCCTATCTGTTGCCCGATGCCACGTTGACGCTCACGCTGCTTGGGCCCGGCATCTTCTTCCTCGCGCTTTGCATGGGAACTTCAGCCGCGGCGCTGCAGCGGATTTTCCCCAACCAGGTGCGCGGTCAGGTTTCGGCGCTCTTCCTTTTCTTTCTGAATCTCGGCGGACTCAGCCTGGGCCCGCTGCTGCCTGGGTATCTCGACGATCACTTCTATCACGACGACAAGATGCTGGGCCATTCGCTCGCGATCACCATCGGCGCTGCGGCTGTGCTGATGATCGTCGCGTTTCGGGCGACTTACAGCTCCTATCGCGGGGACGACAGCGTGCTGGCGAGTTGAGTCAGCCGAACCAGAGCCCTTATACATTCCGGGGAAACACCGCGATGATGGAGTGAGCCCACACTTCCGGAACCTCACGATGATTGACCCCATCAGCTACTTCACCGGAGCTGCCCTCGCTTCCGGCGCGGCTGGGCTTGCAGGACGGCCTCCGCATAAGTCTCCTCAATCAGCCGGTTATTCTGAAGCAGACCGGCCGCGGCCCCGAGGCTTCAGAGCTGTTCGCCCGGGCCGAGGCGATCCACACCCGGCTCATGCGTGATCGCGAAGCGTCCGCGTGATCGTTCCGACTGACTACCCGGGCTTGATTCCGCGCGACTGATAGCCGGTCCGGTGTGATAGTCTCGCACCCGATGCTGTCAAGAATCATCGCCGTCATCCCTCTGCTCCTCACCTTTACCGCGCACGCGCAGACGCCTCCAGACAAGTGCGCCGGCTTGACCGGACTCGCCGGGACTCAATTGCCGAACCCCAGTACCCGGATCGTCTCCGCCACTCCCAGGCCCGCGTCCCCGGCCACCGGAACGCCTGGAGGGCGCGGCAGCCTTCCGGCGCTTCCCGCGCACTGCGATCTGCGCGGCAGGATGAACGAGCGCACTGGATCCAACGGACAACACTACGCGATCAACTTCCACATGCGCCTGCCCTCGCAGTGGAACGGCAAGTTTTTCTTCGAAGGCGGCGGCGGATCGAACGGCAACATCGGCGAGGCACTCGGCAATCTGCAGGGGCAGCAGACAACGAACGCGCTGGTCCTGGGCTATGCGGTCGTATCGCAGGACTCCGGCCACGACAACGCGACGAATAACGATCCGAAACTCAACGGCACGCAAACCTTCGGCTTTGACGAGCAGGCCCGTCTCGATTTCGGCTACAACTCCTACGATCAGGTAACGCAGGCTGCCAAGGCGCTCCCTGGTCAGGATTCGTGTTGTCCGCACTCACTGAGATATTCGCGCTGCCGAGACCGACCGAATCGAAGTGAAGAATCGCGAGGACGAGGGGTTCGGTCACGGTTCAAAGGATGGCTGCTGATTCTGAAGCAGTAAGCGGCAACGCGAAGCCCTCTTTCAGCAGCGTACGAGAGAGTGATCTGGATCACACTCTTCGGTTGCTCAGGAGCTGTTTCGCGATTGTCATTCGCTGCATGTTGCTGGTGCCTTCGTAGATGCGGCCGATCTTCGCGTCGCGGTAAAGTTTTTCGACGGGATAGTCCTTCGTGAAGCCGACGCCGCCGAAAATCTCGACGGCTCGCGATGCCACGCGCTCGGCTACCTGCGAGGCGAAATACTTGCACATGGCCGCTTCTGTGAGAAAGGGACGCCCCGCATCGTGCAGCCTGGCGGCGTTGTAAACCATCAGGCGCGTCGCCTCCACGTCGACCGCCATTTCCGCCAGCTCGAACTGCACTCCCTGAAAGTCCGCGATCGGCTGGCCGAATTGCTTGCGCTCTTTTGCGTAAGCGAGGGCGTGGTCGAGCGCGCCTTGCGCGAGCCCCAGCATCTGGGCGCCGATGCCGATGCGGCCTTCGTTGAGAGTTTCGATTGCGATCTTGTAACCGATGCCGGTTTCGCCAACCACATTCGCCGCGGGGACGAAGCAGTTGTCGAGAATCAACTCACAGGTGGATGACGCGCGAATCCCGAGCTTATCTTCCTTCTTGCCGGCTTGAAAGCCGGGGAAGTGGCGTTCGATGAGGAAAGCGGTGATGCCCTTGTAACCCTCAGCGGGATTGACATTCGCAAAGAGCAGGAAATATCCGGCTTCGGCGGCGTTGGTGATCCACAGCTTGCGGCCGGTGATGCGCCAGCCGTCTCCGTCGGGGACAGCGCGAGTAGCCAACGCGAATGCGTCCGAACCCGAGCCTGCTTCGGACAACGCATAGCTTGCGACGGTGTCTTTCGCCGCGCGCGGCAGCCAGCGGCGCTTCTGCTCGTCGGTGGCGCGCTTCAGGATGGCATTGTGGAACAGCGTGTTCTGCACGTCCACAATCACGGCGGCTGAGGGGTCCACGCGGGATAGCTCTTCGATCGCCAGAATCGACTGGAAAAACGTGCCGCCCTGGCCGCCGAGCTCTTCGGGGATCTCTATCGCCATAAGGCCGAGATCGAAAAGTTCCGCGAGGAGGTCTTTGCGGAAGACGCCCGCTTCGTCCATGGCGCGGACGTGAGGTGCGAGCCGCTCGCGCGCGAATCGGCGGACGGAGGTTTGGAAGAGCGTCTCGTCTTCGGTCAGGACTGTGAGCGGCATCATATTGCAAGCGTGGCGCGGGCACTCCTGCCCGCAGTGTCGGCAATCATGCCGGCACTTGTTCTTCCGCTGACCACAAGCGCCCGCGAGAGCGCGGGGGCGGCGGGCAGGAGTGCCCGCGGCACAGTTACGCGAACGCTTTCTGCAACTGCCCTGCCGCCCATTCGAGATCCTCCTTCGAAATCACCAGCGGCGGCGCCAGCCGGATCACGTGGTCATGGGTCTCCTTACAGAGCAGACCAAGCCCCATCAACTTTTCACAGTAAGGACGCGCCGCGCCGTGCAATTCGATCCCTACGAGTAATCCAACTCCGCGAACCTCCTTGATATTGGGATGCCGCAGCGACTGAAGCTGTTCGAGGAACCACGCGCCGAGCGATGCCGAACGGCCCACGAGGTTCTCGTCCTGAATTACGTTCAAGGCCGTCCGGGCGACGGCGCACGCGAGCGGATTGCCTCCGTAAGTGCTTCCATGACTGCCCGGCTCGAAGACGTCGAGAATCTCGCGCCGGGATACGACAGCCGACACGGGGTAGAACCCACCGGAAAGCGCCTTACCGAGAATCAAAATATCCGGCTCGACTTCTTCACGCCAGCACGCGAACATTTCGCCGGCGCGTCCCAGAGCCGTCTGAATTTCATCCGCCACCAGCAGCACACGATTCTTCCGGCAGATTTCCGCGACACGCTGCAAATAGCCGCCGGGCGGGATCAGAATTCCGGCTTCGCATTGAATGGGCTCGAACAGGAACGCGCATGTATCCGGAGTGATGGCGGCTTCGAGAGCCGCCGCATCTCCGAAAGGCACCGAAACAAAGCCCGGCGTGAAAGGGCCGAAGCCGTCCCGGTAAAGAGCCTCGGACGAAAACCCGGTTATGGTGGTCGTGCGTCCGTGAAAGTTGTTTTCGCAAACGATGATCTGCGCGCTTCCTTCGGCGATGCCTTTCCGGCGGTAACCCCAGCGGCGGACCGTCTTGACGGCCGTCTCGACGGCTTCCGCGCCCGTGTTCATCGGAAGCACCGCTTCCATCCGGCATAATTCCGCGAGCTCTTTGCAGAAGAGTGGAAGCTGCTCGTTGCGGAACGCGCGCGAAGTCAGAGTGACCCGCGCAGCCTGTTCGCGCAGCGCCGCGAGAATGCGCGGATGGCAGTGGCCCTGGTTGACCGCCGAGTAAGCGCTCAGGCAATCGAGATAGCGCCGGCCATCCGTATCGTAGACCCACACGCCCTCGGCACGATCCACGACGATGTCGAGCGGCAGATAGTTATGTGTCCCCCAGCGATCTTCGAGAGCGATCAGCTCGGACGCGCTGAGATCGGCGGGCTTTTCTTTAGCGCGCACAACGCACCTCCGGGCTGTGCGCTATTGACCTAAGCATGCTGCTTGTCTTTCTTTTGCGCCGCCGCTCCGAGGCCAGCCGCGATTTTTGTCGCTTCTTCGATGGCGCGCGCCAATACCGAGCGTATCTTGCCATCCTCAAGCATGAGCAGACCGCCGATCGTGCAGCCGGCGGGAGTGGTCACATCATCGCGCAGCGCCGCCGGATGACGTCCCGACGCCTGCACCATGCGGGCAGCGCCGACGGCCGTCTGCGCAACCAGCTTCAGGGCCATGTGCCGTGGCAAGCCGACACGGACTCCCGCATCCGCGAACGATTCCATAATCAGATACTGGTACGCTGGACCGCTGCCGCTCAACGCCGTGATCGCGTCAAAGTACCCTTCCTCGGTGGCGAGACATTGGCCGACGGCTTCGAACACTCTCTGGGCAGCGGCCATGTTTGCCGTCGACGCCTTGGTGCCGGGGCATATCACCGTCATCCCTTCGCGCACGATGCACGGCGTATTCGGCATGGCGCGGATCAATGGATTCGCGCTCGCGAGCATCACCTCGAGTTGCGCGATCGTCACCCCCGCCATGATCGAGATCACGAGGGCGTCGGGTCTGATGCCGCTCTCTTTCAAAGTCGCGATGACTTTCCCCGCCTGCGCGGGCTTGACGCAGATCAGGATCATGGCGGCGCCGGCGACGCGATGACGGTAATCGACTTCGACAGGGACTTCCAGTTTCGCCGCCGCGTTTTCGCAGGTGGTTTCCGTCTTCGACGATGCCCATGCCTGTGCGCGCGCGACCGCTTTGCTTTCGAGCAGACCCTGCATGAGTGTCTGCCCCATCACGCCGGCGCCGATTACGCCCAGCGTCCGGCCTGCCGCGACTAATGGCTCGACAAACGGCGCTCTTTCGTGCGAATGCATAAGGAACTATTCCATCATGCGGGATCGCACGAAAGTTTTTGCGCGGCGAACGATCGCGAGTGAGCCGCTATACGCCGCCTGAATTTATCTGTAAGAGCCATCTCTTCTCGTGTTTGACTCGTCGAGAAGCGGCACGTTACGCTCGACGACGGTTAGTACTTTCCAACAGGGGTGACGTTTCATGTCGACGCGCTCGCAACGAACAACTCCATTTTTTGCTTTCCTATTCACGGCATTGGCCTCTCTTTGCCAGGCAACCACCTACAACTGCACACCGCTCTCCGTACCGGGCGCAACCGGCGGACAACTCAACAGCATCAACAATTCAAACGCCGCCGTTGGATTCTACGATTCAGGCGGCGTTCATCATGGGCTCGTGATGAACGTCTCAAACGGAGATATTTCGACGATCGATTATCCCGGGCCCTCGGGCGCCATCAGCACCCAGCTCTATTCGATCAACAACAATGGCGTGATCGTCGGTACTTACACGAATTCGCAGAGCAATACCGCCGGATACTTCACCTGGAACTCCGGCAACTTTTCGACGATAACGCCGCCGCCGTATTACACCCTGAATGCGGCCTATGGGATCAATGACAACGGCGCGATTTCGGTGCTGGTTATGCCGGAGCCGGCCGTTGGCCCCCCCACTTTCGCCATCCTCAACGCGGACGGCACTCTCTCGACTGTCCCTGGTTACAGCTTTGGGAGCCAGTCGCGCAACCTGCCGGGCGGTCTGAACAACGCGTCGCAGATGCTGGAGTCGGACCACAGCTTCGGACAGACATCGCTCGCCAGCCCGTCCGGGATCATTGCGAACATAGCGTTGCCGCCCCCAACCCCTACCTACGCTTTCGGCGTGAACAATGCAGGGAGCGTCATCGGGTACGGGCTCACGCCAGAGATTGACGAACCGCCCTACCGCGACTTTACCTGGGATGAAAATTCGGGCGCCTACTCGGAGCTGCTCTGCCAGGAACCGAGCCTTGACGCGCAACCCGGACTTTTCGGGATCAACGACAGCGGCATACTGGTCGGTCAGGCGATCGCGTATCCACAGCCTGGCGCCGCGCAGTTTTCAATTTCGACGACTACCCTGAATTTCCCCGACACTCCGGTAGGCCAGACCACCGCTCCCATGCCTGTGACGATAACCAACCCTGGCAACGCACGGCTCGACATGTATGCTTTCGGCGATGTGCAACTTTCCAACACGGGAACCGCCATATTCAAATCGGATGGCGGCTGTTTCACGTCATCCGGACCGACCACGAGCCTCGATCCAGGCGCCAGCTGCACCATGAACATCACGGCGACGCCGAACAAGCAAGGACAACAGACCGGCACCGAGTCTTTCTATAACAGCTCCGGCACAGGGGGCTCGCTTGGCCTTTCGGTGACAGGGACTGTGCCCCCGCCGACCTGTCAGGTTTCAAGCAGCGGCACGGGGCAGGCGAACCTCACCATGCAGGACGTCAACAGCGGCCTGCAGAGCATCGTTCTGAACAGCCAGACCAACGCCACAGTCAACATTCCATCGTTTGCATCCGGCACGACGAGCCCGGTAACGGCCATGGCGACGCAGTCGAATCTCTCGCAGCCTGGGCAGGTCACGCTGCAGGCAACGAACGTCGCCGGCGCCTCAACTCTGTGCAGCGCGAGCTTTAACGCGAGCGGCGGTCCCCCTCAATGGATGAGCATCGGCGGCAGCGTCGCGGGAAAGGTTTCCATGGTCAGTAACTCGAACGGAACCCTGCAGGCTTTCGCGCGCGGCACGGACAACGCGCTCTGGACAGCCGCCCAGACTTCGCCCGATGGCCCCTGGGGTACATGGCAGAACCTCGGCGACGGGTTGGTGAGCAATCCCGCTGTCGCGATGAACGGGAACCATGTTCTCGAAGTCTATGTGCTGGGAATCAACAATTCCCTTTGGACAATCTCGCAGCAGAGTCCTGGCGGGCCGTTCGGCGGCTGGCAGGATCTTGGGCAAAGCCTCCTTGGCGACCCCTCGGTAACCGCGGACGCCAACGGCGACCTGCATGTTTTCGTCGCGGGAGCCGATAACGCGCTCTGGACGATCGCCGAAACCGCGCCCGGTGCGTGGGGCAATTGGACCTCTTTGGGGGGGTCCCTGCTGAATAGTCCCTCAGCAATTACGAACAATGGCGGCGCCGTCGAGGTTTTCGCGGTCGCCGCGGCGGACCACACGGTGTGGCACTACTGGTTCGATTCGGAGGGGAATCCGCAGGGATGGTCAGAGTTGGGTGGCAGCCTTGCGGGTAGTCCGGTGGCCGTGGTCAACAGCGGCAACGGATTGGTGGAAGTGGTGGGGCGCGGCACGGACAACGCGGTCTGGTATGTGTCGCATCCATACGGTTCCCCGTGGGGGTCTTTCAGCTCGCTTGGCGGAACGGTGAATGCCGATCCATCGGCGGCCTTCGATCAGAACGGAATTTTCGAGGTGTTTGCACGCGCCACCGACAACGGGCTCTGGTACATCGCCGACACAGCCGCGGGTCCACCATCGGCGTGGACCGGTTGGAACTCTCTCGGCGCCCAGGGCACTGTGGCAAGCGCGCCCACAGCGGCGGTCAATCAGGACGGCCGGATGGCTGTGTTCGTTGAAGGTTCAGACACGGCGGTCTGGACGATAGAGCAGCCGACGGCGGGTTCCTGGGCTCAGTAAAGGGTTGTTTATATTGTGACGGCAGGGAAACGCGCCTTACTCCGCGTCTCCCCGCCGTCTGTATAGTTGCCTGCGAACGATTTCGGCACAGACTTCCGCCTGGTGCTGTCCCTGGCAGCAGCAAACGCGACTTACTTCGCATCCCGCGTTAATTAAATCTGAATTGTTTTGACTGCCGCATCGGTGTTTTTCATTACAGAGATATCTTGCCATTAGCGACCGCAGTTTATAAACTTCCCGCCAGTCCCGCCCGAAACATTTGTCTGCAGCTTTGCAGGTGGGGATCTGCAAGATTGGAGAAAATTCGAAATGTTATTGACGACTCGCGGCCGCATTTGCGCGTTGGTATCGATTATTTTCGCTTTACCTCTCGGGGCCCAGAATACCGCCGGCTCCATCAGCGGCGTGGTGCAGGATTCGCAGGGCGCCGTGATTCCGAACGCCAAAGTCACACTAATCAATGAAGCACAGGGCGCGGCTTCGGCGCGCACGCTGGATACCAACGGCGAAGGCACTTTCGTCTTCTCCCCGGTACTCGCGGGCACGTGGGACGTGACGGTCGAAATGCCTAGTTTCAAGAAGTACACGCAGGCGGGTATCGTGCTGGATGTCGCGGAGAAGCTTGGTCTTTCGCCTATACATCTCGAAATCGGAACGACCGGTGAATCGGTCACCGTGGAAGCCAACGCCGTACAGCTTGAGACGCTTACCGCCGAACGGTCAGGTGTTGTCACCGGGAATCAGGTAGTCGACATTGCGATTAACGGCCGCAACTACACGAGCCTGCTCAAGACCGTGCCGGGAATTCCCGCCGACACCGGCACGGGTGACGCCAGCGTGAACGGTGGGCGCACGGCGCAGAATAACTTTACGCTCGACGGGCAGAACGTCACCGACATCGGCGTCAACCAGCAGTTCGCGTATCGCATCAGCATGGACGCCATCGCCGAGTTCAAAGTCTCGACCAACGGACAGACCGCGGAGTTCGGGCGCAACGACGGCGCGCAGGTGCAGGTGATCACCAAGGCCGGGACAAAGGACTTTCACGGCGACGGCTATTGGTTCAAGCGCGGCGAGTTCATGAACGCCAACACGTTCGTGAATAACTTCTCCGGAATAAATACTCCGATCTACCGGTACATGGATGCCGGCTGGACGCTGGGCGGTCCGCTCTACATTCCGAAGCTCTTTAACAAAAACAAGGAAAAGCTCTTCGGCTTCATGTCGCAGGAGTGGAACCACAACATCATACCCGGCACGCTGCACCAGATCACCGTGCCGACGGCGGCCGAACGCGGCGGCAACTTTTCCCAGACTCACGACGGGGCCGGCCAGTTCGTGCCCATCTACGATCCGGCGACACGCACGGCGGCCAATCCACAGGGAACGCAGTTTTCGGGGAACATCATCCCAGCGAGCCGGTTCAGCTCTTACGGCCCATCCATCCTCAACTGGCTGCCGCAGCCCAACACGTTCGGCCAGGTGAGTTACAACTATCAGTCGCAGGTTCCGAGCGCGCAGCCATCTTATGACCAGATTTACCGCGTCGATTACAACCTCAGCGAAAAATGGCGGATTTTCGTGCGCGGTCTCGACAACGTGCAGACGCAGAATGTGCCTTATGGCCGCGCGGACACAGCCAACAACCTGGCGCTCACGCCGTTCTTCGCGCCGACTTATGGGTGGTCGATCACGGCGAACGTCGCAACGATCATAAGCTCGACCCTGACGAATGAATTTCAGTTCGGGTACACAGTGAATGGAATTCCAGGTAATGCGCCGGTTGCCGGAAGCCCTTATTACCGGTCGGTGTCGGGAATCAACGTGCCCCTTCTCTATCCGGAGGCCAACATCTCAGGTGTCATCCCGAACTTCAACTTCGGTGCGCCAAACGGGGCCGGCGCGGGCGCCTGCACACAATTTCCCAGCCCCGTGGTTTCGATGACGTGTTTCGCCGGAACTCCTTACCATAACCGGAATCCGGTATGGAACTGGATCGATAACGTCACAAAGGTGGTCGGCTCGCATACGATCAAGGCGGGAATCTATTACGAGTTCGCCGTCAAGACAGAGAACGCGTTCAAGCCTTACAATGGCTCGATCGATTTCGCGCGCGACCCGAATAACCCGGGGGACACCAACTGGGGTTTCTCGAATGCGCTGCTGGGCGATTACCTGAGCTACACGCAGATCAACAAAGACCCGTTGCCGGACTATCACTACAGTAATTTCGAGTTTTACGGGCAGGACACGTGGAAAGTGTCGAATAAGCTGACGATCAACTATGGGCTGCGGATAGCATTTATCCGCCCGTTCAAAGATGACCTGGGGCTGATGTCCAACTTCGATTATTCGAAGTACGATCCGAAGCAGGCGGTCGTCTTTTATCAGCCCACGGGCGCGGCGTCGGGAGCCAACCGCAGGGCGCTGAACCCGATCACCGGTGAGATTCTGCCCGCGACTTACATCGGCTTCATCGTGCCCGGCGTGGGCAATATCAATAACGGCATGGTCGTGGAAGGAACCAATGGCGTCCCGGCCGGGCTCATCCAGGATCGCGGAGCCCACTGGGGTCCGCGACTCGGCGTCGCCTATCAGATCAACAGCAAGACGGTGTTCCGAATGGGCGGTGGCGTGTTTTACGAACGCGTCGCAACTTTTGGTCCGGGCATCACGAGCAATTACACTACGAACCCTCCCTCACTCCGCACAGCCAACCTTTACTACGGTAATGTCGCGGATATCGGGTCTACGCCGGGATCGTTCCAGCCGACGACGATCAATCGCCTGTCGAGCGACGGGCATGTTCCGACGGTGTACAACTTCAACGCCGGAATCCAGAGGGAGCTGCCGTGGAAATTGTTCGGGGAGCTCTCTTATGTCGGGTCGCAGTCGCGGCATCTGTGGCTGGCGCAGCCGTTCAATTACGCGCCATTCGGAAGCGCCTGGCAGCCTTACTCACAGGACCCGACCCAGATCCCGAAATTCGACGGCACGACCAACCTTCCCGTGAACATGTACCGTCCGTACGCAGGCTACGCTGCCGCCACCGATTATACGTGGGGCACGTCCGCCAATTACAACTCACTGCAGGTTTCCATTAACAAGCGTGTCGGCCAGGTCCAATTCGGCGGGTCGTACGTGTGGTCGAAAGCTCTGGGCGTGGGAGTCGGCCACCCTACGGATACGCGCGATTATGGCTACGGGCCGTTGCCACAGGATCGCACGCATTCACTCGTCCTCAACTACATCTACGATCTCCCGGGACTCTCACGGAAAGGCTTTCTCGACAATGCCGCCGCCAGAATCGTTCTGAATGGGTGGCAGCTCTCCGGAATCACCAGCTTCTCGAGTGGTGCGCCGGTGAACGTGACATACAGCGTCACCAACGTCGGCGCCACGACACTCAACCGTGAAATCACGGGAAGCGAAGACGTCGCGCCGCGGCCGGTGTTTACGTGTAATCCGATTCTCGGTTACGGCGACCGCAATATCAATGAGTTCGTCGATACATCGTGTTTTGGGCCGGCCGCGAAGGGCAGCATCGGTCTCGATTCCGGCTACGATCGGCTGCGCGGACCGGGGCTGCAGAACTGGGACATGAGCTTGTTCAAGAACATCTCGATCAAAGAGAGGGCTCGCATTCAGCTTCGTCTCGAGGCGTTCGATGCGTTCAATCACGCGGAGTGGGGCTCGTTCAATACGTCGGCTCAGTTCAATGCCGCGGGACAGATTATCAATCTGCCCAGCGCGACGAATCGTTTCGGGTTCGGGGCGGAGAGCAGCATCCGCGGCAATCTGCAGCGGGTTTTGCAGATCGCCGCGAAGCTTTACTTCTGAGAACGCAGAAGTAAACCGGAGGGAGGCGTTCTCTATGGAAGCCATCCCGGCGAACGAATACATCGAGGTTCACAACGGCACGTACTATGTTGCGGCAACGCGCATCGGTTTGGACGTGATCGTTTACGATTTCCGTAACGGCTCCTCTGCCGAGGCGATCTTCGACGCATATCCTTACAATCGGTTCGCCGGCAAAAGTCTACGGAACCATCCCGTTCATTCTGGAACATGCGAAGGAAATCGTGGCTTGAGACGCAGAGAACAAGCGATTGACTTTCGTGGCCCGCAGGGGCGATACCCGACGGAACGTCCGATTCGGATGTTCTCCTGTTGGCGGCGGAAGCCGGGCGTGTATTGGTTTCAAAGGACATCGGCACGATGCGCGGAGGATCTGCGTAACCGGGTCTGGTGCCTCCCATAGCCGACAACACTGCGCGTGCGGGTCGGCCGGCCGGAGGTTTAGAGGCGCCTGCAGGAATGCCCGCTACCGAGCCGAGGCGCCAGCGGATCCGTGAATCTCCTGCAGGCTCCAGACCCGGATCGGATCCCGCAGCCTTGACGCAATCGCCTCGACGGTGGCGCGCGCGCCGCTCATCGTCGTGATGCAGGGAACGCGGTAAATAATCGCCGCGCGGCGAATCGACTTCTCGTCCTCGAACGAAAGCGCTCCGGTTGTCGTATAGACCACAAGCTGGATCGCGCCGTCTTTCAGGAGATCCACGGCGTTCGGACGTCCTTCGTTGACCTTAAACACGACGCGGCACTTCAGGCCCGCGGACTGCAGCAGTGCGGCAGTGCCGCGCGTCGCCACCAGCTCGAATCCCAGCTCGGCGAAGCGCTTGCCGAGGGCTACGACTTCCGGCTTGTAGCGGTCGCTCACACTGATGAATACAGTGCCCTTCTCCGGGAGCGGTGTGTTGGCGCTCAACTGCGCTTTGAGGAAAGCTTCGCCGAAATTGTCGCCCACGCCCATGACTTCGCCGGTGGAGCGCATTTCAGGACCCAATACAGGGTCCACGCCAGGAAACTTGTTGAACGGAAACACAGGCGACTTTACGAAACACAGGGGCACGGGGAGGCGTCCGCGATGCGCGGTCACATCCCGCAGCTTTTTGCCGAGCATGAGCTGCACGGCGAGCTTCGGCAGCGGAACGCCCGTCGCTTTGCTGACATAGGGCACGGTGCGCGACGCGCGCGGATTCACTTCGAGCACGTAGACGACGCCGTCTTTTATCGCGTACTGCACGTTCATCAGTCCGATGACGTTGAGTGCGCGCGCCAGCTTGATCGTGTATTCCTCGATCGTCCGGATCTCCGATTCCGCTATCGATTGCGGCGGGAGTACGCACGAGCTGTCGCCTGAGTGGATGCCGGCTTCTTCGATGTGCTCCATGATGCCGGCGATCAGTACCTCGTCGCCATCGCAGAGCGCATCGACATCCACTTCGAGCGCGTCTTCGAGGAAGCGGTCGACGAGCACGGGCCGGTCCTGCGAGAATGTCACGGCCTCGCGCATATAGCGGCGGACGCTGTCTTCGTCGTACACGATCACCATGGCGCGTCCGCCCAGCACGTAGCTCGGGCGAACCAGCACGGGGTAGCCGATCCGTTTGGCGATATCGACGGCCTGGTCGGCACTGATCGCCGTGCCATTGGCGGGCGAGGGAATGCCCAGCTCGTCGAGCAATTTTCCGAACAGCTTCCGGTCTTCGGCGAGATCGATGTTTGAAGGATCAGTCCCGATGATCGGCACGCCCAGGTTCTTCAGCGGCAGGGCAAGCGTGAGCGGCGTCTGGCCGCCGAACTGGACGATCACGCCATCCGGCTTCTCGACATCGACGATGTTCAGAACGTTCTCGAGCGTCAGCGGCTCGAAGTAGAGGCGATCGCTGGTGTCGTAGTCGGTCGATACGGTCTCGGGATTGCAGTTGACCATGATCGACTCGATCTTTTCATCCTGCAGCGCGAAAGAGGCGTGACAGCAGCAGTAATCGAATTCGATGCCCTGGCCGATGCGGTTGGGTCCGCTGCCGAGGATCATCACCTTCTTTCGATCGCTCGGATCGGCTTCGCAGGAGGTTTCGTATGTGGAGTAGAGATACGGCGTGAAGCTCTCAAACTCTGCCGAGCACGTGTCCACGCGATTGAACACCGCATTCACTCCCAGCTCGCGGCGCCGGTTACGGACTTCGATCTCGCTCGTGTCCCAGGCGGCCGCTATTTGTTGATCGGAAAGGCCGATGCGTTTGGCATGGGCCAAAGTCGCCCGCCCATGTTCACGGCCCGGTAATTCTTCTTCGAATTCGACGGTCTGGCGAACCTGTTCGAGGAACCACGGGTCGATCGCGGTCATCTCATGGATCTGTCCGGCCGTGTATCCCGAGCGGAAAGCGAACCGGAGATAGCTGAGCCGGTCAGGCGTCGGCGTGATCAGCTTCTGCGGAATCAGATTCACGTCAAAGGACTCGGCGCCGAATTTCCTGCCGGTCTCGAGGCTGCGAATGCCTTTGCCCAGAGCTTCCTTGAACGTCCGTCCGATGGCCATCACCTCGCCGACGGACTTCATCTGCGTGCCGAGCGTCTGGTCGGCGCCCGGAAATTTTTCAAACGCCCACTTGGGAATCTTCGCGACCACATAATCGATGGTCGGCTCGAATGACGCGGGCGTTACCTTCGTGATGTCGTTGCGGATTTCGTCCAGCCGGTAGCCCACGGCCAGCTTCGCGGCGATTTTGGCAATGGGGAATCCCGTGGCCTTGGAAGCCAGCGCGGAACTGCGCGAGACGCGCGGGTTCATCTCGATGATGACCATGCGGCCATCCTTCGGATTGATCGCGAACTGCACGTTCGAGCCGCCGGTATCGACGCCGATTTCGCGCAGGCAGCGGATGGCGCCGTCGCGCATCATCTGATATTCGCGGTCCGTGAGTGTTTGCGCGGGAGCGACGGTTATCGAATCGCCGGTGTGGACGCCCATCGGATCGAAGTTCTCGATCGAGCAGATGATGATCACGTTGTCCGCGAGATCGCGCATCACTTCGAGCTCGAATTCCTTCCACCCCAGCGCGCTTTCTTCGATCAGGACTTCGTGCACCGGCGAGAGATCGAGCCCGCGTTCCAGAATCGTGATCAGATCTTCGCGGTTGTAGGCAATGCCGCCGCCCGACCCGCCCATCGTGAAACTCGGACGCAGAATCGCTGGATAGCCGTGCCTGGCGACAAACTCGAATCCGCCCTCGAGATCGGTGAGGAGCTGCGAGCGCGGCGTTGCGAGACCGATCTTCGTCATCGCGTCTTTGAACAACAGACGGTCTTCAGCTTTTTTGATGGCTTCGATCTTCGCGCCGATCAGCTCGACACCATACTTGTCCAGCACGCCGGCTTCGGCGAGCTCGACCGAGAGATTGAGGGCGGTTTGTCCGCCGACCGTCGAAAGCAGCGCGTCAGGACGTTCGCGGGCGATGATCTCTTCGAGGTATTGGCGGCTGAGCGGCTCAACGTAAGTGCGGTCGGCGAGCTCGGGGTCCGTCATGATCGTCGCCGGATTCGAGTTGACGAGTATCACTTCGTAACCATCGCCGCGCAGCGACTTGGCGGCCTGCGTTCCGGAGTAGTCGAATTCGCAGGCCTGGCCGATGATGATGGGTCCGGAGCCGATGACCAGGATGCGGTGGAGGTCGTTACGCCGCGGCATTCGATTACTGATTCTCCGCCATCAGCTTCGTGAAGTCACCGAACAGGTAGTGCGAGTCGTGCGGCCCGGGCGCTGCTTCCGGATGGTACTGGACGCAGAACACCGGCTCGCGGCGATGCCGGAATCCTTCGAGCGTGTTGTCGTTGAGATTGATGTGGGTAAGATCGACATCGTTAGCCGAAAGAGAATCCGGTTCGACCGCGAAGCCGTGGTTGTGCGACGTGATCTCGACGCGCCCGGTCACCTTATTGATTACGGGATGATTGGCCCCGCGGTGCCCGAACTTGAGTTTGTAAGTCTTCCCTCCGAGCGCGAGTCCCAGAATCTGATGACCGAGGCAAATGCCGAAGATCGGCGTCTTACCAACCAGCTTCCGCACGTTTTCTATCTGCGGCGTCAGCGGCTCGGGGTCGCCGGGTCCATTCGACAGGAAGACGCCATCGGGTTTCAGGGCCAGTACGTCTTCGGCGGACGTGAGCGCGGGGACAACCGTCACGTTGCAGCCGGAATGCACCAGCCGGCGGAGGATGTTTTGCTTGATCCCGAAGTCATAGGCGACTACGTTGAAGCGCGGCTCGGCGGTCGCTGCCACGATTTCCGAAGGCGAGCAGGCATCGACGGATTTGGTCCAGCGATAACGCTCGGGTGTGCTGACGCGGCTGGCGAGATCGAGCCCGGCCATGGAAGGAATCGCGCGGGCTTTGTCGACCAGCTTGTGCGGATCCTTTTCGATCGTGGATAACACACCGCGCATGACGCCGCGGCTGCGAAGGTGGCGGACGAGCGTGCGTGTATCAAGGTCGGAGATAACCGGGATGTTCGATTTTGCGAGGAACGCCTGCGCTTCCTCGTCAGAGCGCCAATTGCTGGTGATGGCGGAGAACTCGCGCACCGCGAGTCCTTCGATGTACGGCTTCGTAGCTTCGTTGTCTGACGCGGCTGTTCCGTAGTTGCCGATTTGTGGACAGGTCAGGACGACGATCTGGCCGGTGTAGGAAGGATCGGTGAAGATTTCCTGGTATCCGGTGATGGCGGTATTGAAGACGACTTCGCCCGAGCGCTCGGTGGGCGCACCAAAACTCCTGCCCTCGAAGACTATGCCGTCTTCCAGGGCCAGGATTGCAGAATCCAACAGCGGTTTCCTCCGTGGGTGAAGTGGTGTGGGGTAAGGACCATTGTAGCGAACGGGTGTGCGGGGACGGCGGCGCCGCGTGCCGCGTGCGCTCAAGTAGCCCCGCACAACGACGACGTTGCCCCGCCGGATGTCCTTGCGCGGGCGCCGACGGGACCGTCCAGCGACTTCTCCGCGTGAGCCAGTCTCCGTCCTGGGGCCGCGAGATGTCAATTGCGCAAGCGCATTGACAGCGTGTTGGAAAAATCCTCCCACGAGCGTCATACAAGTGAAGCTTATGGCGGGTCGCGGGTATGACATCAGGCGTCGGAACCCTGATCCAAACCGACATCATGCAGCGGTATACCTATTCGGGCTGGCATGATTCCGTAGTCACGCGGGTGAGGTGAGGCCAATGAGAAACGGTGACAATCAGGTGAACAATCCAAATGCGTGCTTTTGATATTTGTACCTTACAGCCGTATCTGCTTCTGTTGTTTGCGGCAATTTCCAGTTACGCCGGACCCGCGTCGCATGCGTCCATACCGGATCTGACCGCGAAGGCGGAAAGCGTTGTGGTCGGAACCGCCACCATGAACGCCGCCTCCGGAACGATTTGGGCAACGATCGATGTGCAGAGGGTATTGAAGGGTTCATTGACTTCGGGCAGTGTTATAACGGCGCAATGGATCGCTTCGGGATCTGTTACAGGCCCCATACAAGGGACCCATCACGGCGTGTTTTTTCTCGGACGTACCGGTGGATCATGGCAAATACTGCCTGTCGCTTCCGGCGACATTAGCTGGCGAGAGGCATACATTGCGACGCCGGCGACGATCTCGCCGGACAGCACGAACACCGCGCGGGATCTGTCAACCAATCCCACATCTCTGGATCGCGTCCTGGTTGAGTTGACGGCTGTTCTGGAGGGCGGTGCGCCACTCGACTGGGACCTCCTCCCCGTCTTCCGGCAAACAAGAGCGCCGGTTCTGCTGGCAACGTTCAGGCGCCTTTCGGGAAAAGCGGACGCTCGCGTGTCGGCCCTTGGCATCCGAGGACGCCTCTCCGCCGGAGACGCGGGGACTGTTCAGTTGCTGCTTCAGCGACAGAGTGCATTAGCGATAAACCCGTTTTGGGCCAGTATCGTGGAGGAACTGCGGACCTGGTATCTCCCGGACAATATTGCCGACATCAATGCATTGGGAACCCTTACTGCAAACCCGCACTCTCGCGTGGAGCTTCGTATCGCCGCCGCTTCCGCATTGGCGAGACTGCACTCGAGGGAGACCCTTCCGCTCCTTGCCCAACTGCTTGCCGATCAGAACTCGAGACTGCAGGCGCTGGCCGTGGGCGGCCTCGCTGGCTTTGCAAACAACGTCCCTGCCGGTTCGCATCAACCGGCTGCGGGCGACTGGAAATATCGGACCAAGAATACAATCGACCACTCTGCCTTCGACGAAGCGCTGGTCGCCAGAGACCGGTCATACTATGTCGGCTTCTGGCTCCAGTGGTGGAATGACAATCGGGCATCAATCCTCCCCTGAGGGCCGGGCGGCGACGACGTTGTAGCGGCGGTCGGCGTCGGGTGTCAGCATTTCCGACGGCGAGCAGGGGTCGACAGAGTGAGTCCAGTTGTAATGCTCGGGTGTGGCGATGCCGCTGGGGGGTAAAGGACTATTCCAGCGTACGGGTCTGCGGCCCGGCCGCTTCCGAAATTGGGCTCCGAGTTCCCGGCGCACCAAATGCGCGTGACGAAGGGCACGAAAGTGCTTACAGCCTCTGTGCACCCGACATTTGTGACAGATCGCGGTCAAATGTTCCGAGCGGCAGATGTGCCGCCTGGCGGGCCATTTCGAGCATCAGGCAATCGGAGAAGCCCAGACTCGGGCGTGCGCGGAAGATTTCCAGAGCGGCGGTGATGGTTTCGCTGTCCTGCAGCACGAGGCTCTCGTGTTCGAGCAGCATGGCGACAGTATTCGCGATCTGGCTCGGCCGCAGACCATAGACACTGCGGAGTACCCATGTTGCCTCCGCCATCGCTACGGTTGAAATCCACGCACCGCTTTCAATAAAGCGCTCGGCCTTCTCCGCCTGGCGGGCGTCGTCCTGCACGATCAGCCGGACGAGCACGTTTGTATCGATGGCCTTCATCCGATCGCTTTCACTGATGGCGCCGGTGACGCTTTCGGATATCACGGCTGATGCCTTCCTTGAGCTCTTTCAGCGAGTGCGGCTTCGGCATTGTGTTGCCGAATAGAGCCTTGTGGATGTCTTTGGAACTAAACCGTCCCGCTCTCCGGACGACGATCCGGCCATCGTTCTCGTCCCATTCGAGAACGGATCCGGGTCCGATGCCCAGCTTCCTGCGGACCGTGGCCGGGACCGAGATCTGGCCTTGTGCGGTGACTTTGGATTGGGCAATCGCCATAATCTTATATTACCCCGGTAATGGACGATGGCATTTCACGCGAGATTTATTTCGGAGATGAAATGATGACGCGGTGACGAAGGCTGGGGAATTGTCAGCGCGAATGTCAACCGTTCACTGCACCTGCCGCCGCGCGAACTGTCGCCGAAAAGACGGCGGGGACATGCGGCCATATCGCCCGCGCGTACCCTCCATCGATACACTAGGGGGATCACGATGCACGAAGGAGCGCAGGATTCGAAGCGCCCGGAAGTTTTGCCAGAAGCGACAGTCGCGACTCAGCTTCTGTTTCCGCAGGAAATTCCGCAGCCGAAGAGCGATAGCCCGTCAGCCAAACGCATCGGCCCCTACGAAGTTCTCGAAGAGATCGGCCATGGCGGCATGGGAACGGTCTATCGAGCCGTTCGCGGCGATGGTGATTTTCAACTCCAGGTCGCCATCAAAGTGATCCGCCGGGGAGCGGACGAGCCGTTACTGCTGGACCGTTTCCGCGCCGAGCGGCAGATTCTGGCAAAGCTGGAGCATCCGAACATTGCGCGGCTTCTGGATGGCGGCGCCACCGAAGACGGCCTGCTGTATTTCGTAATGGAGTACGTGGATGGCAAACCCCTGACACAATATTGCGACGCGAAGAATTTGTCCGTGTCGGAGCGGATCCAGCTGGTCTCGAGATTATGCGATGCGGTGGCGTATGCACATCGGAGTCTGATCGTGCATCGCGATTTGAAACCGGACAACATTCTGGTGACTCACGACGGCATCCCCAAACTGCTCGACTTCGGGATTGCCAAAATCCTGGAATCTTCGGCGGTGGGAGATACGGCCGACGAAACCGTGACTCTGGTGCGGATGGCAACGCCTGCGTACGCCAGCCCTGAGCAGATCCGCGGCGAGCCGATGGGGGTCGCGTCGGATATTTATGCGTTGGGCGTTCTGTTGTATGAGTTGTTGACCGGACGCCGCCCATACAGGTTGGGATCGGCATGGGGAGAATCCGCTCGAATCATCTGCGAGGAGGAGCCGACACGCGCGAGCGTGGTTGTCACAAGCGACACGGGTGAGGGCACGGAACAAATCAGCCGCTGCCGCAACACAACTGCCGGAGGTCTGCGGAAACGGCTGAGCGGAGATCTGGACAACATACTCGCGGTAGCTTTGCGAAAAGACCCGAGCCACCGTTACCGCTCGGTCGACCTGTTCCAGCAGGATCTCAGGAATCACCTGGGCGGCCGGCCGGTGACAGCACGCGGCGACTCGCTGGGCTACCGGGCCAAAAAGTTCATCGGGCGGCATAAACTGCCAGTGGCGGCGGCGGCTCTGATGGTCGTTACGCTGTGCGTGGCGGGAGTCTTCACAGTCAGAGAATCCGAGCGGCGGGCGTATCGTATTGCGACGGACCGGAAACTGGCGACCTCGTTTTTAGCCGGCATTCAGGAGATTGCGCGGTTGCCCGGTTCAACCCCGGTGCGCCAGGAGTTACTCGCGAAGTCTCTCGATTACCTGAACGGGCTGGCGCGCGAAGACTCCGAAGATCGCGAAACGCAGATGTCACTGGCTCTCGCGTATGAACGATTTGCGGACCTGCTTGCGGGAGTGGGCGGAGCGGGATTGGGCAAACCCGCGGATGCGCTGAAGACATACGAATCGGCGAAGAGAATACGCGAGCAACTGGCGCGCGAGTTCCCCGGGGATACCGAAGTGCAAGCCGACCTGGCATCCAACTACATGATGGGCAGCTACATCGTTGGCCGTATCGCCAGCGTCGATCAGCGGCGCCAATACGATCGCAGAGCTCTGGATGTGAGCCAGGCACTCGCCGTCCGGTATCCGGCGAACGATAAATATCAGGCGTTGCTTGCGGCAGCCTGGACTGGTTTGGCTTACTCTTTCGAGCTGGACGGAAAATGGGAGGAAGCAGCAGGCCTCTACCGCAAAGCCGTTCCCATCCGCGAGCGGCGCGCGCGTGTTGCGCCGAAAGACCCGACTGCCCAACGCGAGCTTGCGACTATTCATTACCGGGTTGGTGTACTCGAGACACAGGCGGAACGGCCTGGGGGGGCGATGCCCGAGTTGAGAGAAGCGCTCCGGATTCAGAAAGGCTTGTTGGGCCGTGATCCGGGTGACCGGCAAACCCGGTTCGAAATGGCCGGAACCGATCACTTTTTGGGCGTGGCGCTTGGGAGTATCGGCGATTTTGCCGAGGCGCTGACTCGTTTCGAGGAGGCCATTTCCATTCGCGAGGCGATGCTGGCGGCGGACCAGCGCGACGCCCGTACTCGTTCGATGCTCTCGGGGAATTACGCCGAAGAATCCACCGTGCTTCTGAAAGCGGGGCGCAAAGAAGCCGCGCTGAAAAGCATTGAACGGTCGATTCAACTCGAGGAGCAGTTGTTGGCGCTGGATGCCCGCGGGATTCCAGCACGCGTTTCGCTTGCCGATTATGAAGGACGGCGAGCCGCTATTCACGAATCAATGGCGCAGCGGGACGATGCGGCCGTGGATTGGGGGCGCTCTGTGGCGCTATGGAACGGGCTCGAACGGGAAGGCTACCTGCGCGCACCGGATCTGAAGGAATCGGCGGCGCGAGCTCGTGAATCGATGCTGAAGACGAGGAATGCTCGTTTGGGCAAAGAGTCTGAGTGAAGCGGAATCGAAACACGAAGGAATCTACAGGCAGTGCCGTCGTGAAAACGCGGATGAGACCGCGTGCTATTGGGGAAAGGCCTTCCGGCGAGAAGGCCCCCCGAGGGTGCCGCCGCGCGGAGACGAGCGATGCGGTCGCGTTCGCTCGCCCGCGAGAGCGTTGACGCCTCCGCCCACCCGTGCGGCGAGTAGAAGCAGGAACAACGTTCACCCGTTTTCGCCTGGGCGCGGATGGAAGGGCACTGGAAACTCATTCGCTTCGGCGATATCGAGATTGACGACGACAGGCTCCTGACCGCTGCGGACCACGACGGCTTCAACTGCCTGATCCGCGCGGGCGTTACATTCCTGATGCGGGACGTAAGGGGGCACGTAGATGAAATCGCCCGGTCCGGCTTCTTCGGCGAACTCGAGGTGATCGCCCCAGCGGAAGAGCGCGTAGCCCTTCACGATATAGATGACCGTTTCGACTTCGCCGTGGTGATGAGCTCCTGTGCGCGCGGCGGGCTGGACGACGACGGTGCCGGCCCACAGCTTGTCGGCGCCGGTGCGCGCGTGGGTGATGGCGGCGGCGCGCGTCATGCCCGCGGTTTGGGGAGTATTGCTGTCGAGTTCGCCGGCGCGAACGATGCGGATGCCGGAAGTTTTCCAGTCAGGCATTACGGTGCGTTTCACTTCGCATAGCGACGGAAGAAAGAGTTCGGCTTCCATGCTGGCCTGGCGTCCGCATTGGCAACACGTTCGATCAGCCGCGCGATCAGATCGTCGTACTTCGCCGCCGCCGCTTTGTCGACCGGTTGACTCAGATCGTCCGACGGAGCGTGATAGCGATCGCGATTCCAGAGACGCAACGTTTCCACTTCCGGCGACCCTTTCGCGCCCGCGAATGCGAGCATCGCCGATGGAATACCGTGGCGAACGAAATTGTACTGATCGCTGCGAATGAAGATGTTGCGCGCAGGCTCCTGATCGGGCTGAATCGCCACACCCATCTGGCCCGCGACGGCGCGGATGTCGTCGCCAAGCGTCGATTCGTCGAGCCCAAAGACGGTCAGGAGCTTCAGCGGAAACAACGGAAGGAATTCGTCGGTATTGATATCAGCGACCATGCTCGCCGGCGGAACTGTCGGATTGGCGGCGAAGTACTGCGAGCCGAGAAGCCCCTTCTCTTCGCCCGTCACGACTACAAACAGAATCGATCGCCGGGTCTTCGCGCCGGTCTCCTTCAGATGGGCGGCGACGTCGAGCATCGCGGCAACGCCGGCAGCGTTATCCATCGCACCGTTGAAAATCGAATCTCCGTTAATTGATTTGCCGACGCCCAGGTGATCGATATGGGCGGACATCACGACGTACTCGTTCCTGAGCTTCGCATCGGAGCCGGGATAAACAGCGGCGATATTCTGCGAGACAACGTCGCCGTGCTTCACCGCCGTCACCGCTTTCAGTTTTCCCGGAAGCGCGAAGCGCGGCAGCGGCTTTCGCGCCTCGGCCAGCGCGACGAGCTCGTCGAGCGAATGGCCGGTGCCGTTCAGAAGTTCGTCGGCATGCGCCGGATTCCAATTGATTCCGATCTTCTCGCCCTCGGTCTCATTCATTCCGGGCGCGGCAAGCTGCATCGTCATTTGAAAACGGTTCGATGCGATACGTGGCCAGGGAATGTCCATATGCCTGGGATTAGCGATCGAGACCGCGCCGATGATCCCGGCGCTTTTGAACTCGTTCCAGCGCTGCCCGCGCGACTGGTAATGGGCAGCGAGCGCGCTGGAGAGATTGCCAGGCGCGCCGTTCATATAGACCGCGATCCTGCCTTTCGTGTCCTGACCAGCGAAGTCGTCGTATTGAAGTTCGGGGACCTTCAGGCCGTAGCCGACGAAAACCAGTCCGGCTTCGACCGAAGGGGCCGGGTCCGCGCCGGTGCCGATAATGGCGTCTTCGCCGAGGGTCAGGGAACGGTCTTTGCCGTCGCGTTCCAGCTTGAGGCTGGAGCGCGTTTCATCCAATTCCTTCGTGAGGAACTTGACGGGCTGGATGTAGCCCTGCTCACCTGCGGGTTTCAATCCATCGCGCTCGAACTGTCCGGCGACATACTCGGCGGCTTTGCGGTGGCCCTCGCTGCCGGTGTTGCGGCCTTCGAGCTTGTCGGAAGCCAGAAATTCAACGTACGACCACCAACGCGCGCCATCGGGTGCCGCGCCCAATACGACAAAGGCCGCGATAGCCGCGGCGGTTTTCAAAACGAATCTCATCGGCTTCTCAATAGTAATCGGCGCAGCTCATGTAATATCCGCACTGTGTGCAGAAGAGCTTGCATTTGCGGCTTTCGAGGCGCAAAGAGCAGACGGGGCAATAAAGCATCGGATTTTCGCCGGGCTCTGCGGCCGTCCGGGCGGCTTGCGAATCCGAAGAAGGTTGCGGCTCGGGCACGGAACTAGCATTATTATAGTCAGCAGTAAACGTTGCTCCATTGATCGCGTTGCCGATGGAAACCGTATCGACTCCTCTCACATCGAGTAAACAATGAGATTCAAGCCCGCCTTGCTCGTCCTCGGTTTTGGCCTCTGCTGTTGGGTATTTGCGCAGAAGCCCGGCGCGGCGCCGGAGCGTCCCGCGCAGTTCTCCGCGCGCGGCACGCACGGCGCGATTGCCGCCGGAAGCGGTTACGCCACCGACGCGGCCATGCGCATGTATTACAGCGGCGGCAACGCGGTCGATGCCGGTGTCGCCAGCATTTTTGCCGCTGCGACCACGGAATATTCGCACGTGGGATGGGGCGGGGAAGCGCCCATCCTGATTCGCACGAAAGACGGCAAGGTGCACGCCATCGCCGGCGTCGGCACGATGCCGAAGCTCGCAACGGCGGAGTTCTACCGGAACCGTCCCTTGCAACTCGGCGAAGTCCTCGAGCCGCCGGAGAAGAACGGACTAAAGGGAATCATCCCCGTCGCCGGACTCATGGCCGCGCTGGTGCCGAGCCTGCCGGAAGCCGCGATGGTGGCGCTGCGCGATTACGGGACGAAATCGTTCAGCGAAGCCGTGGCGCCGGCGATCGAGTTCGCCGACGGTTCGGCCATCGACGAGATGCGCGCCGGTGCGATCCAGTCGAGCCGCGAATTCTTTACGCTCTGGCCAACTTCGCAAAAGCACTTCATGCCGGATGGACGCGTGCCTCTGCCCGGTGAGATTTTCCGCCAGCCGGATTTGGCGCGCTCGTTGCGTGGCATGGTTGCCGCCGAGAAGAAAGTGCTCGCGGCCGGGGGCAGCAGGACCGCCGGCATTGACGCCGCGCGCGATTACTTCTATCGCGGCGAGATCGCGAAGCAGATCGATGAGTTCAGCCGCGCCCACGGCGGCCTGCTGCGCTACGACGACATGGCCGCGTTCAAGCTGACGCCGGAAGAGCCGGTCTCGACCGAGTTTCACGGCGCGCGCGTTTACAAACCGGGCTTCTGGAGCCAGGGGCCGGCCATGATCGAGACGCTGAACATTCTGAGCGGCATGGACGTCACTTCGATGCGGGTCAATTCCGCGCAGTATATCCACACGCTGACGGAAGCTCTGAAACTCGCCTATGCCGACCGCGATACCTATTACGGTGATCCGAAGTTCGTGAAGATTCCCGAAGAGCTGCTTTCGATGAAGTATGCCGAGGCGCGGCGTGCCCAGATCGGGCAGACCGCTTCGCTTGAGTTCCTGCCCGGCAAGGTGGGCAACCGCGTGGGAATTCATCCGTCCCAGTCGGAAATCGTGCGCACGAAGATCGACGATTTCCTGATGGCGCATGATACGACCTGCGTGGATGCCATCGATAAAGACGGCATCATGTTTTCGGCGACGCCTTCGGGCGCGTGGCTGCCTTCTGTGATCGCGGGCGACACGGGCATTCCGCTCACCGAGCGGGCGCAGAGTTTCCTGCTGGTGCCGGGGAATCCGAACGAGCTGGCGGGCGGCAAACGTCCGCGGGTGACGCTGAGTCCGACGCTGGTGACGCATACGGACGGCACTCCGTGGCTGGTGCTTTCGACACCCGGCGGCGACAATCAGGAGCAGGCGCTGATTCAGCTTCTGTTCGACGTGGTTCTGTTCCGCATGAATTCGGAACAGGCGATTGAAATGCCGCGGTTCGAAACGCGGCATCTGGTGTCGAGCTTCGATAATCATGCGATGAACCCCGGTGATCTGCAGCTCGACGATCGGACGCCGGAGGCCGTGATCGCGAATCTGGCGAGCCGTGGACATAAGATCGGCACCCGGACGCGGTGGCAGAGCGGGTCGGCTCCGGGGCTGGTGCGGGTGACGCCGGGTGGCGTGATCGAAGCCGGCGCGGACCCCTGGGGTTACCGGAGCATGCGGGCGTACTGATGAAAGCCGCACTGCTGCTCAGCTCGTTCCTTCGCCCACGCCGGTGGACATCGGCACAATAACCGAAGACCGTTTGAACCGCGACCGTAAGGGAGCGGCGATCGAGTGATGATGTAGCATTGCGTCGCCGCTCCCTGACGGTCGCGGTTCAAACGATTTGGACACTCTCTTTCCCCTCGAAGATCCCGAGATCGTTTTCGACCGCGACGGTCTGCGCGATCGTCTGCGCGCGCTCGCGGCCCGCGGCGTCTACATCGGCGGCGGCTCATGGAAGTATGAAGGCTGGCTGGGGCAAATCTACTGCCGATCGCGTTACCTGGTCCGCGGGCGCTTCTCGAAGAAGCTCTTTGAAGCGACGTGCCTGAGTGAGTACGCGTCGGTCTTTCCAGCGGTGTGTGGCGATTTCGCCTTCTATCAATTTCCGGAGCCGGCTTTTTGGGCGAAGCTGTTCGCCCAGACGCCCGGCACTTTCCGCTGGGGGTTCAAAGTTCCGGAGCAAATCACGGTGTCGAAGTGGCCGGTGCATCCGCGTTATGGCGCACATGCCGGACGGGAGAATCCCGATTTCCTCGACGCCGCGCTTCTTGAGCGTTCCTTCCTGCGGGCGCTCGATCCTTACCGGAAACAGGTCGGTGTGCTGATCTTCGAATTCGGCACGGCGCGGCATTTTGCCCTGGCGGATTTCGTCAAGGCTCTCGACGGCTTTCTCGGCCGGCTTCCTGCGGAGTGGCGGTTTGCGGTGGAAATCCGCAATCCCGAATTCCTCGCGCCAGACTATTTCGCGTGCCTGCGCGCGCACAACGCGACGCATGTCTATAACGCATGGGCGCGGATGCCCGAGATCGGCGAACAGATGGCTCTGAAGGGATCGCAGACCTCGGACCTGCTTGTGGCTCGCGCTCTGCTGCGGCGCGGCCGGCCCTATGCCGATGCGGTCCGCGAATTCGCGCCATACAAGCGGGTGCAGGAGATCAACCGTCCCGTGCGCCGCGCGCTGCGCGAACTGGTGGATATGGCACTGCTCGACGGGCGGCCGGCGTTCATTCTTGTCAACAACCGGCTGGAGGGAAACTCACCCGAAACGATCGTGGCGATTACCGAGTGATTGTTATACCGTGCCTCCGTCGGCCGGTTGCATCTGCGCGGAACGTTGGACATCCCCGCTTACGGCATCGGGGGCGGCTGCGCTGTATACATCCAGCGCCAGGCTTATCCGCAGATCAGCCATTCGGCGCAGAATCTCGAAGCTGATTGTTTCTCCCCCCGACCGGTCGCCGGAAAACCACGAGACATAATATACGACTCGGCCACCACTGTCGCGGAACTCTCTTAAGAAGGGTTCCCGCTTCTCCAGGTCCTGCAGATCGGATTCCATGACAGCAATCAGTTCGGAATCCTCACCTTCGCGCGGCTCAGAGGACCAGTAGGTGTCGCTGTACGCTCGTCCCAGGCTCGCGCCTTCGGGCCCTCGCATCAGTTCGCCTGTTCGCCACTGTCTTCGAACCGGCCTGCCCATGCGTTTGGAAATCACGTCCGGATCGGCGTTCGGGTGCCGCAACCGAAGATGCGCGGAGAATCTAAAAATTTCCATCAGTCCCAATCCAAAACGGTCCGTTATCGTGCGCATTACCTGATTACGGAATGATTCCGCTCACACCAATTCGCCAAGCAGCGTACGGCTGAACGGACGCAGCGCCGCAACGCCACCGCTCCTGACATCGCGCGGCCAACTGGGATTTGCAATCAGCGAGCGCCCGATCGCAACCAGATCGAACTCAGCGCGTTCCAGCCTCGCAAGCAGATCCTCGAGCCCCGCCACGGCGGCCGCCTCATCGCTGGCAAAGGATTTCGTAAAGTCTTCATTCAATGCGACCGATCCGACTGTAATCGTCGGCTTGCCCGTAATCTTCTTTGTCCAGCCCGCCAGATTGAGCGGACTTTCCGCGAACTCAGGTTCCCAAAAGCGCCGCGTCGAACAATGGAACAGATCGATTCCGGTCGAGGCCAGTGGACGGAGAAATGCCTCCAGCTCGCGTGGAGTGCTCGCGAGCTTCGCCGCGTAGTCCTGAATCTTCCATTGCGAGAAGCGGAGCGCGACCGGGAAGTCCGCCCCGACACGTCCGCGTATCTCGTTTGCGACTTCCACAGCGAAGCGCGTGCGCGCCACGAGGTCGCCGCCATAAAGGTCCGTCCGCTGATTGGTGCGGTCCCAAAAGAACTGATCGACCAGATAACCGTGCGCGCCGTGAATCTCGACGCCGTCGAATCCGCAGTCC
>DASZLP010000294.1:0-2854 GCA_035552355.1 Bryobacteraceae bacterium
ACGCCACCGCCGCGCTCCCGAGTGCGCGGTAAACGGCCGGCATCAGATCCGACCGGCCCACCTTTCGGAGGTATGAAACCACGATCGCAATCACCAGAGCGGCTTCTACTCCCTCGCGCAGGGTGATTACAAACGTATCAATCATAAGGGCGAACTTTGTTTCGATCCGATTGTATCAGGAACCCGGACCAAAAGACTCCGAGTTCGGTTTCGCCGGGCATGTGAACATCGGAAAGTGCAGAATCCGCGCTGGTTAAGCCGCAACGTCTGGGGCATGACCATTACCAGCCTGCTTTCGGACGCCTGTTACGAAATGGTTCTGGCCGTCCTGCCCGGATTTCTGCCCGTTATCCACGTGGCCGCGGCCGCTCTCGGCTGGATCGAAGGCGCTTCCGACGCCTTCTCCAGTTTTCTCAAACTCTTCGCCGGCTGGTATTCCGATCGCATCGGCCAGCGCAAGCGCATGGTGGTGCTCGGTTATCTCTTCACCGGAACCGGCCTCTCTGTCTTTTCCGTCGCCTCCACCTGGATTCCCGTCTTCCTCGGACGCCTCGTGAGCTGGTTCGGCAAAGGCATCCGCGGATCTTTGCGCGACGCCATGCTTTCCGAATCCGTCGATCCCGCGGTACGCGGCCGCGCCTTCGGCTTTCACCGCGCGGGCGACACGGTGGGCGCAATCATTGGTCCGCTCGCCGGAGTCGCGCTGCTGTCATGGCTGCCGAAACCCAGCCCCGACATCCCTTTTCGCGAAATCTTCCTGTTGTCTCTGATCCCGGGACTCGCCGCCCCTGTCGCCTTCGCGCTGCTGGTCCATGAAACGCGCCGCCAGCCGCGCCCCTGCCTGAAACTGGCGTCATCGCTTCGCGAACTCCCGGCCGCATTCCGCAAATTCCTCGTGGGCGTGGGCATCTTCGGCTGCGGCGATTTCTCCCCCACGCTGCTCACGCTCGCCGCCGCCACGCTGCTTCGCCCCGAACATGGCGCCCTGCGCGCCGCTGAACTGGCGGCCCTGCTTTACGTCATCCGCAACGCGGTTTACGCCGCCGCCTCCTGGCCCATCGGCGCCCTCGCGGACCGCGCCCGGAAAATACCGCTGCTGGCCGCCGGATTCGTCTGCGCGGCCATTGTCGCCGCATGGACCGGCATTCTCTTCTCGCAGAACCACGCCACTTTCGCGCTGCTCAGCGGCATCTTTTCGCTCTCCGGCGTCTTCGCCGCCGCCCAGGATACGCTCCAGGGCGCAATCCCGCCCGATCTCACCAGCCCCGAATCCCGCGGCACGGTTTACGGCACGCTGGGCGCGGTCAACGGCGTGGGCGACCTCGTCGCCAGCGCCTTCGTCGGCACCCTCTGGACCGCCGTTTCCCCGTCCATCGCGTTCTTTGTCGCGGCGGGAATCATGACGGCGGGCGCGATCGCGCTGCTCCTTCCCGCCCGGTCCGTATAATCAAATCAAGTCCGTGCCCGGTCGCCTCTACATCGTTTCCACGCCGATCGGGAACCTCGAAGACATCACGTATCGCGCCGTCCGCATTCTGCGCGAAGCCGATCTTATCGCTTGCGAAGACACCCGCACCACTCGCCGTCTCCTGGATCATTACGGCATTCCGACGCGTACGGTCAGCTATCACGAACATAACGAGCAGGAACGCGCCGAAGAACTCGCCACTCGACTCGAATCCGGCCAGTCGATCGCCCTTGTCTCCGACGCCGGCACGCCGCTTCTCTCGGATCCCGGCTACCGCATCGTACGCGCCGCCGTCGAAGCGGGCATCACGGTCGAAGCCATCCCGGGGCCATCCGCTCTCCTCACCGCGCTCGTCGCTTCGGGCCTGCCTACCGATCAGTTTCATTTCGCCGGCTTTTTCCCCGCCAAAGAATCACAGCGGGCACGCGTTCTCGAGTCGCTGCGCGGCGAACCGGCCACGCTCATCTTCTACGAGGCGCCGCATCGCATTCTGGAAACTCTGGCCGATATTGAAGCCGTCCTTCGCGACCGCGAAATTGTGGTCGCCCGCGAGCTGACCAAAATTTACGAGGAGGTCCTCCGCGGAAGCGCCGCCTCCATCCGCAATACGCTCTCCGCACGCGATTCCATCCGTGGCGAGTTCGTGATTCTGATCGCAAAAGCGATGAAACCCGCAGATGACGAAACGCCTGTCGATGAAGCGGTCGAATCGCTTGTGCTCGCCGGCGTCAGCCGCATGGACGCTTTCAAAACCGTCGCCCGCGAACGCGGTCTCTCGAAGCGCGACATCTACCGCCTCGTGAATGGCAATCGCGGCCCCAAGGCGAAGCGGAGCAATTAACGCGGAGGGGTTAACCCAGTATGAACCGCGCCGTGCGCGACGAACATTCGACTCTATTTTGTAGGTTTCCGTCTCGGCAGATTCCACGATTTAACAAGAGCGGGAACGCCCGGAATTGGGTTTACGATCTGATCGTAGCCAAACCAATCGTGAAACCAATCGCGTTGATTCAGAAGCCTGTTCTGCCATCGAAATCTAGGTTTGCGTCCCTTCTGGCTCACACACCAGGCGAATAAATCCGCCATCTGCAGTGCGGGCACTTCGCGCATATTTCCGGTAGTGGTGCTGAGAATTCTGTCCACGAAGCTCTTCAAATGCTTCTTGGCCTTCCTGTTTGTTTGTCGATCCGATACGTGGCCCATAAAAGGTTCGTTCTGATCAAAGACGAAGTGATAGAAGTGAGCGCCCATCAACTCGCACTGGCGAACCACTTGAGCAACACATTGCGTTGCACATAACTCGTTTACCGTGTTGGGCACTTCTTCAGGATTGTCACGATGCGCTCTGAGAAAGTCGTGCAAATCAATACTGACTACATAGGGGAT
>DASZLP010000295.1:0-22528 GCA_035552355.1 Bryobacteraceae bacterium
GCGAAATGGCCATAGCCGGGGAATGCCGACCATGGCGGCATGTGACGCGCGATGGCCTCGGAGCGCATCTTGCGCGCGCGCACCCACGTCTGCTCGTACGTCTCGAGCTGAAACGAGGGGCCGTCTTTGTAGTGGCACATCACGCAGTGCTTGTCGAGGATGCGCACGATCTCGCGATCGAAGAGCACCGTCGTGGTCAGGGTCTCGTGCGCGATCGCGGTCACGGCGATCGCGGTTACCCCGCAGCTAAGCAGCCGGAGCCACATTGAACGTATAGGCGAACGTGCGGACCTGATCGTTGCGGCGGAACTGGGTCCAAGCGCGATAGCGGCCGGGCTTCGGCATCAGGCCTTCAAACGTCACCTCGGGGCCGCCGCGGATCTTCTCGAGATCGGAACCGGGCGGGATGAGAAACACCGGCGGTCCGCCGTCGTCGTCGGGTTGGGCGAGGATGTCGAGCGGATGCGAATGGACGTAATCCTCCATGTCCTCGCTCATGATGAGCGTGTGGCCGAAAGCGCCGAGGTAAGTTTGCAGATCGGTGATGGGCTTTCCGGTCGCGGTGTCGGTGAGGAGGAAAGTCATGTGGCCGTAGAGCGCGACCTGAAATTCGGCGGGGTCGTATGTCACTCTCGCCGTGATATCTTCGACGGTCTTTGTCAGATTGGCGTCGGGCACGAGATGCGCGGCGCCGGATTCGAGGTCGCCGTCATAACCGGCAGTCACCAGCGGGTGCGCGAGGAACTGCGCCGCGCCGCCGCCTGGGAGGACGTCGCAGAGCACCTTGTAATAGCCCGGTTTGGGGAGAACGGTTTCGATGGTCCAGGTGCCGTCGGGCTGCCCCGAAGCATGATTCAAAGCGGGGTGGATGTGCTCGAAGTGTTCCATGTCCTGACTGATGACGAAAAGATGGAACTGGCGCTCGTGCACGACTTCAAACTTCGTCACGACCGCTCCGGTGCCGGGGTGGCGGAAGCGGAAGAACATTTTGACTTTCTCGCCCGGCTTCACGGCGGCGGGGACGGTATGAAAGTCAAGAACGTAGTCGCGAACGTCGAAGGGGGCGGCATGTACGAGGTCCATGCCGCAGCGCGGGCACTTGCCGGCGACGTTCATGGTGTAGTCGCCGTGCATGGGGCAAACCCAAGCGGCTTCTTCGTCGGGCGGCGGTTCCTGTGCAAATGCCGGGAAGAGGCCCGCGGCGAGGAGGGCGGAAAAAGTTCTTCGCCTCATGTCGCTTCTTACTTTAGCCGAGTAAGCACGTGCCCGGTTGAGACACTGTTTGGTTTATGTGCGCTTGCGGGTGCTTTCTTCTGCTGGCGGTGGCCGCCGCGCTGGTCTATACCGTGATGCACGGGCTCTGGCTCCTCACGATCGCCGTGCTCGTCGTCGCGGCCCTGATCGGCTGGTTCGGGAAGAAAATGGCCGCAGCGCGTAAATAACCAGGCGAAACCACGCAGGATGCTGAAAAACTGCCTCGCGTTGCCGCTCACGCGCGCGGTTCAAAACTGCTTCTGAATCAGCAGCGATCTTTTGAACCGCGACCTTCAGGAAGCGGCAAGAAGCGTTTTCAGCATCCGGCTACGGCTGCCCGGCGCGCGAGCGTGCCACCGGTGGCGCCTCCCGTACTCCACATCTCGCCCCGCCCAGCCGGCAAACCGGAGGCTTACTCGCGAGAGCCTTGCCGCTCGACCGCCGGCGCCCACGCGCGGAAGCAGTCGGGCCGGCGACCGCGGCCGATGGTCCGGTACCCACGGAGATCAACGCCTGCGTCGCAAGCGAGTCCGGACCGCCGATGTCCAGCGTGTAGTCACCGCTGGCCAAACCCGCGGGCACAGACAGGTTGACCTGGTACAGACCTGCCAGACCTGGCGCCAGGCCGGCGAAGACGACTGTCGCGGGGTTCTGGGATCCGCCCACGCTGGCACTAATCGAGTTCGGCGGATAGACGTTGCTCAATGGTCCCAGTGGAGGCGCCGCGGCCCCATCGGGCACTGCCGGCACTACCGACCCAAGACCGGTGAGGAACACATCGATGTAGTCACAAGTTTGTCCGCTGGCATCGGCGCAGGGTACCGCGGGGTTGGTCGGCGTCACCAGCGCGCCGGTGTTGTTGTGCACTGCCGCCGCATACCCCAGGCCATTGAAGTTCGGCACGGTGAAGAGTCCGGGCGTGGTCTGGTTCAATGGCATCGTCACTATGTTGGATGGGACGCCATTGTTGATTACCTGAAACGTGGCATAACTCCCGGTAGCTTCGGTCGGCATGATGATCGACATCTGCCCGGAGCTGACATAGTAGATCGGCGCGGGAATGGATCCGTCGACGAGCACCTGCACGTTGCCCAGCATCGCCGGGTACGGCACCTGCGACGACACGACGGTCGACGCCGCGAGATTCGTGCCATAGAGAGTCAGAAAGTCGCCACTCGAAACGCCCGCCGTGAAAGGCGAGAAGCTGGCTGCGCTGACGATCCCGGTCGGATCGAGAAACACGGATTGCGTTGGCGTGAACGGCGGGGCCTGCAGCGCGACCGTCACCGAGATAAGCGGCCACACTCCGGCGCCGATCCGGATCGCGCCTCCCGCTCCAACCGCAAACTGCACCGACGCGGCCTGATCCGTGTAGCTGGCCTGAACCGGCGGTGTGAAGCTATCGGCATAGGTCGAGCCGATGGCATTGTTATTGAAAACGTTGTTCACGCGATCGTGCGCGACGATGTCCCCGGCGGCCGTGGTCCTGAATGATCCATAGTAGCCGTCAAAAGGCGCATTTCCATCGTTTGCTGTGGTCGACAAATCTTCGTCCAGGCCCGCTTCGTAATAGAGCCCGCCAAAGTTCTGCGTGCCGCTATTGCGGACCCCCACGATCATCTCGTAACCGAAATTCGGCGAGCCTCCGAAGAAGAAGCTGCCGTCGGGTGAGAAATAGAAATACTCTTGTCCCGCGAGCAGCGTAGCGCTCGAGTCGGTCGGGAACGTGACCACGGCCGCCCCGCTACTGAAGAAATATTTGATATTGCTGCTGGATTGCGAAATCGTCTGTGTTCCGCCTCCGCCGAAATAACCCGTGATATTGACGGTGCCTAGATTGCCTGCGCCATCCGCGTTCATCTGGAAGAAAACGTCGGCCGCGTCCGCGGGACTGGAACTGCCGATGCCAGTCGGAGGCAGGTAACCAACCACCGTGTAGCTGCCGTTGAACGTCGCGTTGGTCGGCTGCGGGCTCGAAAGCGGCGCGGCGAGAAACATATCGGCTAAAGCGAGGGAGGGTTCCGTCGTGCTGCCGGAGAAGACGCCGTTGGCGGCTACAAGGCCGTAGACGAGGTTTCCGTTACCCGTGATCCCGTTCTCCTGCTCAATCTCGGCGAGATAAGGGCCCACCGGATTGGAAAGATACGCGTAACCCGTTTGCGAGACGGCATATGTGCCGGTGACGGGCGAGCCCGACGTACATGGCGTCCCTCCGAGAGCCTCTGCCGCGAGATAACACGATAAGGGAACAGGCGCGCCCACGCCGCTGTCGGCGACCAGACCGCCGCCCGTTCCGCCCGCGATCGTGTAATTGCCATTACCGTCAAACGTGATGTTGCCGTAAACCACGATCGAGTCGATGGTGTCGCCATAGATTCCGGACGAATCGGCGCTGCTCGAAATTGCGTGCAGAGTCTGCCGGAAGTAATAGGTTCCGGTGAGAGCTTTGTTGTTGCTGTTATCGAAACCCGGCGCCTGGGCCTGAAGAGGCAGCGTGGCGGCGGCACAGAACAGCAGCGCCAGTCCTCCGGATTTTATGGTGGCTTTTCGGATTGAAGTCATCTTTATTTTATTGATCTCGTTCGAACATGCTCTGTCACATGGTCCCTGGGGTAACGAGCGCCGGCAGGATTGCCGAACCAGCACCCCTGAAGGGGATGCCGGGCGCGGCAGACATAAGTGTCCGCGCCACAGCCAGGCTTACATCGTGGCGCGGGCGCTGCCGCCCGCCGCGCCGGACAGTCGTACCGGCGCTTGTTTCTCCTCGATGGCGATATTTCCCGCTTAACTCCATATGCAGCTAAAATTTATATGCATCGCGGCGGTGGAAAGTTCCTTCATTCGGCGCGGGGCCGGGCGGTCTCGTATAGTAGCGTCCGCTCAGGCGGCCCGTGGCGGACGTGCGCCAACGGCCAGGATAGTTTCGAAAGAAGGGGTCTGCTTCTCACGGTCCACAATCCAGCTTTGCACTTTGTCGAACCCGGCATCGGTCAGAAACGCTCGCAACTCCATTTCCGAAAAGCCGAGCCAGGTGTCCGCGTAGAGCTCGCGGGCCTGCTCGAAGCTGTGGCGCTTCAGGTCGAGGATGACGATCCGGCCGCCGGGCTTCAGCAACTCGTATGCGGCGCGCACGGCGCGGTCCGGATGCAGCGCATGGTGCAGGCTCTGGCTGAAGAAAGCGAGGTCGAGGCTGGCGGGCTCGATGGGCGGAGACTCCAGATCGCCCTGCCTGTATTCCAGATTGGTGAGACCGTTTTCCCGCGCGAGACGCGCGCCAAAGTCCACCATATTGGCGGAGTTGTCGACCGCGATCACACGCTCGGCCCGCTGCGCGAGAAGCTGCGAGAACGTGCCCTCGCCCGCACCGAGGTCGCCGACTACCATGGGCGGCATCAATTGCAGAAGCGTCTCGGCGAGACCCTTCCAGGAACGGCCGGGCACGTAGTCGCGACCGAATTTACCGGCCAGTTCGTCGAAGTAATGCCGTATCTTATCGGTGCGCTTTTCGAGCACGAGCCCAAGCGCCGCGAGGTCTTCCGCGGCTTCGGGAATTTCGCTGCTCGCCGCCTGGAGCAGGTCGAGAAACTGGCGGTCCTTCAGCCGGTATAGACTGTTTTTACCCTGCTTGCGGTCTTCGACGAGACCCGCCTGCTTAAGCTGCGCAAGATGCGTCGAGATGCGGCTCTGCCCCGTCGAAAGAATTTCCTGCAGTTCGGCGACGGAAAGTTCCTCGCGTTCGAGGAGGAGCAGGATACGCAGGCGGTTCGGGTCGGCGAGCACCCGCAAAGATTTTAATAATCCGGCCACTATGGACTTTTTGCTTCCGAATGCTATTATATCAACGTATCTGGATTTATTGATATCAATTTAAGGACAAGATTTATGAGCACAGCAACGCTGCCAAAAACGGGCGACTTCAAGGTTGCCGATATGAAGCTGGCCGAATGGGGCCGCAAAGAGATCACGATCGCGGAACAGGAAATGCCGGGATTGATGTCGATCCGGCGCAAGTATGCGAAGACGAAGCCGCTCGCGGGCATCCGCGTGACCGGTTCGCTGCACATGACGATTCAGACGGCGGTTCTGATCGAGACCCTGGCCGACCTTGGCGCCAGCGTTCGCTGGGCGAGCTGCAACATCTTCTCGACGCAGGATCATGCGGCCGCGGCCATCGCCGCCGCCGGCATTCCGGTCTTCGCGTGGAAAGGCGAGTCGCTCGAAGATTACTGGTGGTGCACCGATCAGGCGCTGAGTCATCCGGGCGGCCTCGGTCCCGAGTTGATCGTGGACGATGGCGGCGACGCGACGCTGTTCATCCACAAAGGGTATGAGCTCGAGAACGGCAGCGACTGGGTTAATACGCCCTCGGGCAATCGCGAAGAGCAGGTCATCAAAGACCTTCTGAAGAAGATCCATGCTTCGGACAAGGCCCGCTGGCACAACGTCGTGAAGGAATGGCGCGGCGTTTCCGAAGAGACGACCACCGGCGTGCATCGCCTCTACAAGATGCACGAAGCGGGCTCGCTGCTGGTGCCGGCCATCAACGTCAACGACTCGGTGACGAAGTCGAAGTTCGACAATCTCTACGGCTGCCGCGAATCGCTGGCGGACGGCATCAAGCGCGCGACGGATGTGATGGTCGCGGGCAAGGTCTGCGTGGTTTGTGGATACGGCGATGTCGGCAAGGGCAGCGCGCACTCGCTGCGCGGGCTTGGCGCGCGCGTGGTGATTACGGAGATCGATCCGATTAACGCGCTGCAGGCGGCGATGGAAGGCTATGAAGTCACGACGCTTGAAGAGACGCTCGGCCGCGGCGACATCTACGTCACGACCACGGGCAACCTCGACGTGATAACACTCGACCACATGCGGCACATGAAGGACCAGGCGATCGTCTGCAACATCGGTCACTTCGACAGCGAAATTCAGATCGACAAGCTGAATAACTCGGATGCGAAGAAGATCGAGATCAAACCGCAGGTGGATATGTACACGTTCCCGGCGGGCAATTCGCTGTTCGTGCTGGCCGAAGGACGCCTGGTGAACCTCGGCTGCGCGACCGGCCATCCGAGCTTCGTGATGTCGAACAGCTTCTCGAATCAGACGCTGGCGCAGCTCGATCTGTGGGCGAACAAGGACACGTATAAGCCGGGAGTTTATACGCTGCCGAAGAAGCTGGATGAAGAAGTGGCGCGGCTGCACCTCGAGAAGATCGGGGTGAAGCTGACGCGGCTGACGCCGGAGCAGGCTGAATATATTGGCGTGCCGGTGGATGGTCCGTATAAGCCGGACCATTACCGGTACTAAAAGCATCAACAAAGACGGCCATTCTCAGAGCCCTGCCAGGCGGTCCTGGCCGGGCTCTTGTATTTATTTTCAGCCCGGTATGAATGACACGCCGCAGCGCCGCGTCGCCTCACCGGGTTTCGACCTGATTGCCTCGTTGTTCGCCATCAATATCCGGGTGGTTTGGAGGCTGCTCTTCGTCGAGTACCTCAACCAGCTCCAGTCGGTGGGTGACATCGATGAATCCGCGAACACATCGCCGAGGACAGCGCTGACGCTGCCGATCGCGTCGTAACGGAGATCTTTCGATAGCATCCGCGGCCTGGTTTCCTTTCCCGATCAGGGTTATCGACGTCCCAACTTACGGAGATCGTAAGCGTCCCGAGGATCCTGGAGATTGTCGCGCGAAATGCCGGGGTCGGATTTTAGCTTTCTACTTTGCTCGTCGCGAGGAACTCACTACCCTGCATCGACAAATCCGAGCCGCGGTCAAGCGCAACCACCAGCCTCCGAAACAGCGCCAGCCCTTCGAGATGCCTGGCTGACAGTGAATACACGATGTGCCGCGTGAAGTACGCGCGCGCCAGCGCTTTTGGAAAGCCGCGCTCCGCCGACGCGAACTCGATCATTTCCTCCAGATGCGAGCGTCCCCACTGGTGTGAAGCCTGAAAGGCCGCCGCCGCGTCCGGCGTGAGGAACTCCGCGCGGCCGGCCCATACCGCAAACACCATCGGCAAGCCGCTCCATGCCACCCATTCCGCGCCGAGATCGAGCGTCAAATACGGCAGTGCCTCGGGATCGAGCCGCAGCGCCGGATCCCCGATGATCAGCGCGGCGTCATGGTCCTCCAGCATGCTCTCGAGCACGGGAGGCCGCGGTGTCACCACCGGACGGCACCCATAGCGCTCCGCCAAAATGATGCGGGCCAGCGCGACGGATGTCCGCGAACTCGAATCCACGGCCAGCGTGCGGATATCCGCCGCCGGCCGGCGCGAGATCAGCAGGATGCTGCGCACCGGACCTTCACAGGCGATGCCGAGCTCCGGCAGGAAGTCGAGGCCAAGACGGTCCAGCTCCGCGCAAGGCAGCAGACCGACGTCGGCCTGACGATCGCGCAACGCTTCGGCGCAGTGAACCGGCAGATCGAACCGGAAATCGAACAGACCCTTTTGCGGACCGTGCAGGAATCCCCAGACTAAAGGCCACGTGTTCAGATAGCTGACGGCGGAAACGAGCAATCCTCAGTCTACCCAACGTTGCGTCTCTAACCAGCATTCTCAATGCGATGATGATGAAACGTGGCATTTTGCGTTCATCGGCAGTGCGCACTACGTGTATTTTTCCAATGAAACTCATTCGTCTCGTCATTTTTCCCGTTCTCTTTTTCTGTTTTCTCTCCGCCTCTTTCGCCCAGATCACTCTGAATGCGGTTCCGACTCGCGTCCTTGGACAGGATTCCACCCAGATCACGAACCTCAATCCGAACCTCGTCGAAGGCCGCGAATTCGACACGCCGGAAGGCATCGCACTCGATACGTCCACCAATCCGCCGGCTTTGTACGTGAGCGACTTCACGAATAATCGCGTGCTCGGTTTCCGCAGCGCGATCTCGTTTGCAAACGGTCAGAAGGCTGATATCGTGCTGGGCCAGGCCAACCTGGTTTCGACCTTCCCGCAGGGTCCCGGCCGACAGCGCTCGACTGGATTGAACTCTCCCAGCGGCATCGCGGTCGATTCTCAGGGCAACGTCTACGTCGTCGATGCCGGCAACAACCGTATCCTTCGCTTTCCGCAACCGTTCGCGCAGACCGGCGACATACTGCCCGATATCGCGATCGGCCAGACGTCGTTCTCAACCGGCACGGCGAATACTGGCGGCGTTTCCGCATCCACGCTTTCCTTCACGGCGGCTACCAATAGCGGAGGCACCGCGGTGCTGCAGGCGTTCCTCGCGTTCGATGCTTCTGGAAATCTTTGGGTCTCCGATTCCGGCAACAATCGCGTTCTGCGCTTCAACGCTAATGTGCTGGGCGCGCAGGCTTCCTCTGGACCCGCGGCGGACATCGTCCTCGGCCAGACCGATTTCGTGACGAATACCTATAATCCCCCGGCGGCGAATCCGCTGAAGTCGCTGATCTCGCTGGCCGCGCCCGACGGCATCGCCTTCGATTCGTCCGGCCGCTTGTTCGTCGCGGAATCGACGGGCGCGCGCCTCGGTCGAATTCTGATGTGGAACCCGCCTTTCGCGACGGGCCAGCCCGCCGCGCGCCTGCTCGGAGTGGATAGCGATAATCCTCCGCCACCCGCCGTCAGCGAGCTCCAGCTCAGCGCCTCGCCCGGCTCCCTCTTCGCGATGGGTAACAGCATCGGAGTGGCCGACACTTTGAACAACCGTATCCTCGTCTTTCCCCCGGTCGAGCAGTGGACGCCGAACGCAACCTATCAGGCGGCGGTCGAAATCGCCGGGCAGGCCGATTTCACGAGCGGCTCGCCGAATCGGGGGCAGCCCACGACAGGACCCGATCGGCTTTGGGATCCGGGCGCGGCGGCTTTTTTTGGTTCCGAGCTTTACGTTGCCGACTCCTCCAACAATCGTATTGTCGTAATGCCGCAGAGCGGCGCGTCGTTTGCGCCCGCCACGCGCGTTCTGGGGCAGGACCAGATGAATTTGAACGCTCCCAACCTCGTCGAGGGCCGGGAGTTCAATTTCGGCACCGCCTTCACCGGCGAGGATACCGGGCTCGCCGTCGACCTGACTTCGACTCCGCCGCATCTTTACGTCGCCGATACCTATAACAACCGCATTCTCGGCTATTCCGATCTGCGCAACTTCAATTCGGGCGCCAAGGCCGACCTCGTTATCGGGCAACCGGATTTTCAGCAGACGCTCGCAAACTATCCCGCCAATGACGCGAACAAACCGAACGCATCCGGTCTGTTTGCGCCCACCGGCCTGACGGTCGATACAAACGGCGATCTCTACGTCGCCGATCGCGGCAACGGACGCGTGCTGCGTTTTCCCAAACCGTTTTCGAATTACACGCCCGGTGCTCTGGAACAGGCCAACCTCGTGCTGGGGCAAACCAGCTTCACCGGCACTCGCATCCCTGACGCGACCGATCGCACGATGTCACAACCCTATGGGCTCGCGTTCACTCTCGCCGGTGGATTGCTCGTCTCGGACATCGCGCTGAATCGCGTGCTTTATTTCGAGGGACTGACCGCCAATCTGAAGTCCGGAATGCCGGCGAGCATCGTTTTCGGGCAGCCGGATTTCAACTCAGCCGGAAGCGGCTCGGGCCTCAGCCAGATGAACGGCCCGCATCATATTTCGACCGACACCGACGATCGGCTCTACGTCGCGGACAGCGGCAATGGCCGCGTAACCATCTTCGATCACGCGCCGACGGCGGCTCTCGGTCAGGCTGCCGCGCAGGTTCTGACTGCTGGATTGAGCAGCCCTCGGGCGGTCTACGTCAGCGCGGATACGGGCGACATCTGGGTTGGCGACGCGGGGAACGGCACCGCGGTCCGGTATCCCGCTTTCCGGGTGCTGGCGGCGAACGGCGGCGCCTCCAACGCAACACTGAGCGATCCTGGGCTGCCTCTGGCGCTGGTCGAGGACGCATGGGGCGATTTGTTTCTCGCCGATGCCGTCCATCGCGTCGCTATTTTCTATCCGGGCCTCGGCCCGATTAACGCCGCGAACTTTCTTTATCCGAACGTGCTGGCGCCCGGCATGATCGCGGCGCTGTTCACGCAGGGCAACTTCAACCAGTTTGGCGGCCAGGCGACGAAGGCTTCCGCCCTGCCTCTGCCGGCGACGCTCAACGGCATTCAGGTGCTCTTCAATGGCGCGCCGGTACCGCTTTTTTATGCCGATCCCAATCAGATCAATTTTCAGGTGCCTATGGGCGCGCCGCAGAGCGGACTGCAGGATGTTCAGGTGGTCGACGTTGCCACCGGTCGCGTGTTGGGCGATACCGCGATCCTCATGCAGCCGAGCGTACCCGGGATATTTACACAAGCCGGTAACGGGATCGGCGCCGCCGCGGCTGAGAATGAAGACGGCACCGTCAATAGCCAGACCAATCCAGCGGTGCAGGGAAGCGTGATTCAGATCTTCGCGACCGGCCAGGGCTTCGTCAGCGGCGCTCCTGCCGACGGAACCGCTCCGGGGGGACAAGTATCCACTCCACTCAACCCCACGATCATCATGGGTACCGGCCCGGTGCCCGAAGAGGACATTCAGTATTCGGGTCTCGCGCCCGGACTTGTCGGTGTGTGGCAGATCAACGTAAAAATCCCCGACACTGTAATCACGACGCCTACGAATCCGACGCAGGTGGTCGCTGAGTTGAACAGCGTCTTCAGCGGGGGCGGGGGACTGGGCCGCGCCGTGATTATCTACGTAAAGCAGAAGTAGGCGGGAGCCGCCTAATCGCCGCGCACCGTGTGCCGGCGGATGCTCACCGCTTTGCCCGTCGTATCATCGGCTTCGACGATGACAGAGTGCAGCTCGACCGAGCCTTTCGCCGGTTCCATCCGCACCGGAAGCGCGGTCAGGAACTTCTGCAGCACGGGATCTTTCTCGACGCCGATGATCGAGTCGTAAGGGCCGGTCATCCCGCAGTCCGTTTGATAGGCCGTACCGCCCGGAAGAATGCGCGTGTCGGCGGTCGGAATGTGCGTGTGTGTGCCGACGACCGCGGAGACGCGGCCATCGAGATACCAGCCCATCGCCATCTTCTCGCTCGTGACCTCCGCGTGAAAGTCGAGGAACCGTACCTTCACGCCGGCCGGAAGCGCGGCGAGAAGTTCATCCGCTTTGCGAAACGGGCAGTCCGTATTCGCCATGTACACGCGCCCCTGCAGATTGATCACGGCGCATCGGGCTCCTGCTGCAGTCTCGTGAACGTACACGCCCGAGCCCGGCGCGCCCGCCGGATAGTTGGCTGGACGCAGAAGCCGCGGATGGCGCGGGAAATATTCGTATATATCGCGCTTGTCCCAGATGTGGTTGCCGGAGGTCATCACGTCGATGCCATAGCCGAAGAGTTCATCCGCCACGGCGGGAGTGATGCCGAAGCCCGCGGCTGAGTTCTCTCCGTTGGCGATGACGACGTCGATGGCCTCGGTCTGGCGGATGTCCGCCAGATGGTCGGCCACGACGCGGCGCCCGGCGTGGCCGAAGATGTCACCGATGAAAAGAAGTCTCATGTATTAAGAAACGCCGGCAAGAATGCCGGCGCTGCGGGCATAAGTGCCCGCGCCACATTATCGCGAGGTCACCGCGCCTTCCGCGGCCGAGCCGACCAGCTTGACATACTTCGCGAACACGCCCGTTTTGTAACGCGGCTCGGGCGCTTTCCACGCCGCCAGCCGCCGCGCGATCTCATCCCCAGGAACATTGAGATTCAGCGTTCCCGCATCGACATCCACATCGATAATGTCGCCCTCGTGGACGGCCGCGATCGGCCCTCCTTCAAATGCTTCCGGAGCGATATGCGCAATCATGAAGCCGTGCGTCGCGCCGCTGAAGCGGCCGTCGGTGAGCAGTGTGACGGTGTCGCCGAGTCCGGCGCCCTGCACGGCCGCAGTCACCAGGAGCATTTCGCGCATGCCGGGTCCGCCGCGCGGCCCTTCATAGCGGATCACTATCACATCGTTCGGCTTGATACCCCCGGCATTCACGGCGGCGAGCGCGTCTTCTTCGCGCTCGAAGACCCGTGCCGGTCCGACATGCTTGCGCTTGTTGTGGCCGGAAAGCTTGATGACGCAGGAATCGGGGGCGAGCGATCCGCGCAGAATGGCAAGTCCGCCGGTCGGTTTGAGAGGCTTGTCAAGCGGCAGGATCACCTGCTGCCCGGGAGTTTCAACCGCCTTCGCCGCTTCCTCGCCGAAAGTATGACCGGTGCACGTGGGTACGGATGGGTCGACATACTTGCCTTCGACGAGACGCTTCGCGATCACGCCGATGCCGCCGGAGCGGTCGACGTCAACCGCGTTGTATTTCCCGCCTGGTTTCAAATCGACAAACAGCGGCGTGCGCTCGCTGATGGTCTGGAAGTCTTCGATGTTCAGATCGACGCCGGCTTCCCGCGCCATCGCGAGCAGGTGCAGCACAGCGTTGGTCGAGCCGCCCGATGCCGCCACGCCCGCGATAGCATTCTCGAAAGCCTTGCGCGTGGCGACATCGCGCGGACGAATCTCCTTGCGCACGCAATTGAGAATCACCTCACCGCAACGGCGCGCGACATCCTCTTTGCGGATATCGACCTGCGGAACAGCCGCGCTGCCCATGGGCGAAAGGCCGATCAGCTCCATCACCGTCGCCATCGTGTTGGCGGTGAACTGCCCGCCGCACGCGCCGGCGCCGGGACAGGCGTGGTTCTCGATCTCAAGCAGCTCGTCGTCGGATATCTTGCCCGCGGCATTCGCACCCATCGCTTCAAAAACGTCGAGGATCGTGATGTCCTTATTCCGCCAGCGGCCAGGCAGAATCGATCCGCCGTAGAGCACGATGCCCGGCACATTCAGCCGGAGCAGCGCCATGCCGGCGCCCGGAATCGTCTTGTCGCAAGCAACCAGCGCGACAATGCCATCGAACATGTGGCCGCGCGCCATCAGCTCGATGGAATCGGCTATCACTTCGCGGCTCACCAGCGATGTCTTCATGCCTTCGGTGCCCATCGTGATGCCGTCGCTGATCGCGATGGTGTTGAATTCCATCGGCGTGCCGCCGGCGGCCCGGATGCCTTCCTTCACGTGCACCGCGAGATCGCGCAGCTTGTAATTGCAGTTCATCGTCTCGGTCCACGTGTTGGCGACGCCGATGATGGGCTTTTTCAGATCGTCGTCATTGAACCCGATGGCCTTGAGATAGCTGCGGGCAGCCGCGCGGTCGCGTCCCTGCGTGATGGTGTAACTGTTGAGTTTCATTGGCGGGGTGAAATGTCATTATATTGCCCATGCGCATCGGGATCGATTCCGGCGGCACATTTACGGACTTCGTCGTCGTGCGCGACAATGGCGAGATCGAATCGTTCAAACTGCGATCGAATCCGTCATCGCCCGCGAGCGTGGTAATTGAAGGATTGCGCCGCATCGGGGCGAAGCGCGCGGAAGTCGTGCACGGCTCGACTGTCGCGACGAACGCCCTGCTGGAACGCAAAGGCGCGAAGACGGCGTTCGTGACAACCAGCGGATTCGAGGATCTGATCGCCATCGGCCGCCAGAATCGGCCAGAGCTTTACAACCTCACTCCCGCATTGCCGAAGCCGCTGGTGCCGCGCGAACTCTCATTCGGCATCGACGAGCGGATCCTTTTCGACGGAACGATCGAGCGCGCGCCCTCATCCGCCGCCGTTGAAGAACTACGCGCGCGCGTAGCGGCGTCCGGCGCTGACGCGGTGGCGATCTGCCTGCTGCACTCGTATCAGAACGATTCTCACGAACGCCTTCTTTTGAAGCATCTCGCCGGATTCGTTTGCGCTTCGTGCGACGTGTCTCCGGAATTTCGTGAGTTCGAGCGCGCCAGCACTACAGTGATCAACGCGTACGTCGGACCGCTGATGGACCGCTACCTCGGCGAACTCGAGCGCGGCAGTCCGCACAAAGTCTCGATCATGCAATCGAGCGGCGGCCTGCTGACCGCCGCGGAAGCGCGCAGGCATCCGGTGCGGACGATTCTTTCCGGCCCCGCCGGCGGTATCGTCGGCGGAGCTGAAATCGCGCGGCTCTGCGGATTCCGCAAGGCCCTGACCTTCGACATGGGCGGAACGTCCACTGACGTGGCGCTTGCCGGGCGCGAGACGCAACTCACAACAGAAAGCCGCATCGACAACTTCCCGGTGCGCGTGCCGATGCTCGACATTCACACGGTGGGCGCGGGTGGCGGTTCGATCGCGATGGTCGATGCAGGAGGCAGTCTGCGAGTGGGTCCGGAAAGCGCGGGTGCGGACCCCGGTCCGGCTTGTTATGGCAGTTATGGCAGTGCCGAGCGGGCGACCGTGACCGACGCGCACGTGGTTCTGGGCAGAATCGGCGCGGAACAACTGGCAGGCGGAGCGATGCGCATCGATACCGCGGCAGCCGACCGCGCAGTCGCGAGAGTGGCGTCTCAACTCGGCCTCACCACGGTCGACTGCGCCGCTGCGATTCTGCGCGTCGCGAATTCGAACATGGAGCGGGCGATCCGCGCTGTCTCCGTCGAGCGGGGTGAAGATCCGCGCGAGTTCCCACTCGTTGCATTTGGCGGCTGCGGCGGACTGCATGCGTGCGATATTGCCGAAGAACTGGGGATTTCCACTGTCATCGTGCCGCGGCTGGCGGGCGCGCTCTCTGCGCTCGGAATGTTACTGGCCGATCGCACGCGCGATTACTCAGTCGGAGCGCTCGGCGCCACTGATTACGAAGCGCGTTTCCGAAAGCTGGAGAAGCAGGCGAAGAAGGATGTTGCGCGCGCGGCTATCGAACGCTTCGCCGATGTTCGCTACGCAGGCCAGAGTTACGAGCTGACGATCCCCTGGCAGGACGATTTTCACAAAGCACACCAGCGGGTCTACGGCTATTCGGACTCGAAGCGCCCGACGCAAATAGTGACGCTGCGAGTTCGGGCCATGGTGCGCGTCGAAAAACCGTCACTGCGCGCGGCGGCAAGCGCGCAAATCAGAGCCGGGTCGCGCCGCATCTGGATTGGCGGACGATGGCGGAAAATCCTCTCCTCGCCGCGCGAAGCCGTCGGCCGCAAAGCCCTGAATGGCCCCGCGCTGATTACGGATTACGGGTCTACGACCCTGGTTCCGCCAGGTTGGTCCATGCGGCTCGATCGCCTGGGCAATCTCATTATGCGGCGGGCTTCCGGCGCAGGAAGCCCATCGCGATGAACCAGGCAACGAGCAGCAGCAGAAAAGGCGACGAGTTTGCGAGTACCCGCAGCCATTGCGTGGAAGCATCGCGAATTTCAATCTCGACCATTTTCTGCTGCAGGATTTCAAGCAGGCTGCGATCGCGTGAAGGCACTATCGCCGTTGCCGGGCTGCCATTCTTCAGTTGATAGTCGACTCGGTCCGCGCCGCCCTGGGAGGTGATAATCGTGGCGCGGCTCACCTCACCCGACTGGACTTGCCGCAGGAATTGAGTGTAGGTCGCCCTTGCGTTCGCCGGTCGGTTCCGCACGGCGGTCCACAGCATGATGGCAACGATCACCAGGACGAGCCAAAAGGCAACGGCTTTCAGTTTATAGGTCACGTAATTATTCCTTTCGCGGCCTGCGGAACACGATCAGGAGCACGAACACTACAATTGCCCCCATGGCGGCCGGGCCGGGGGATCTGCCCGCAAGTGCGAGAAACACAGCCGCCATTGCTACGGCCGCGGATGCCATCAGCACGCTCTTCGCGCTGGCGGGCGACTTACGCTCCACCGGGATGGATGGCCCCGAAGCTTCGTGGAGCCGAAGACCCGGTAACAGATGCAGCCCCATGACAACCACCACGGTGAGGAATTCCCCGATAATGTTGAACCCGATGCCAACCGCAAGCGCCGCCAGCCGCACAAGCCGGGCCGGCCATGGCGAGCCGCCGCGCCAAAGGTCCTCGAAAATCAGGTCGATGAGATTTGCCGCCGTCGGCAGCGCTACCCAGAGCATCCCTTCCGGTTTCGACAATAACGCGCGATCACTGTACCAGGTCGCGGCGAGAAAGCTTCCGTAGATCAGCAGCGCTTCGGTGAGCCGGGTGAGCGGGTCACTCGTGCGGCGGAGGCGGCTGAGGATCACGCAGGGCACAACGCACATCGCAAGTCCGATGTATTGCATCGGCGAAACGTATTTCTCCTGAAGATCGCCCAGCACTTCCTCGCGGCAGGCAGGCGGTATGAACATTGCGACGATGACTTCAAGACGGCGCGAAGGGCCAGGCATCGCTCAGGCAATCTCCTTGCCCCAGCGCTTCCGAGGCGCTTTGGCCCATTCGCGATCCCAGTCCTTGCCCCAGATCGATGCAGTCACATCCCAGATGCGCTTCGCGGTCACAGCAGATTCCTGCAGCGCGCGCTCGCCGGCCGCTTCGAGCGTATAGCACCGCTTCGCCCTTCCTCCGCGCTCCGGGGTGGGATCGGAGAGGCGCGAGGAGATCAGCCCTTTATCTTCCAGCCGATCGAGCGTGACGTAGATGGCGCCGAGCGAGACCTGTTTGGGATGCGCCAACTCCGACGCTTTGGCGTGAATCGAGACGCCGTAAGCGTCACCACGAAGCTGCAGAATCGCGGTCAGCAGAAGCTGTTCGAATTGTCCGAGAGAATCGGCCTTCGGCATTTCTCCAACAGTGTAAGAGAAATGAGCAGGCAAGTCAATAGCTGAGGTAAAGCTGAGCTAAATACGCGCTCCCTCGCGGTCGCGGCTCCGTAAAGCTATTGCGTTACCGAGCCGCGACCCCAAGGGAGCGATGATGCGCTACATTGTGCCGCTCTACTCGTTTTCAGTTTCGAGCGACGAATCCTTCGGCGGATACTCGAGCGGCACATCGTCCTCTGGAACTTCCCGGGTCCGCACTCTGGCCTCATCCGGATACGGTCTTTCGAGCCCGGAGATGGCCTCGGCCTCAAAGTACTGGCCCTCGTCGACAAGTTCCGCCACGCTTTCGGAATCCACCTCGTCGGTGGATAGACCCATGTCGTCGCCGGATTGTCCAGCGGCTTCGGGTCGTGGTCGCTTGACCTTCGGCGGAGGTGGGGAATAGGTCCGCAACGTAGGATCGTCCGGTTCTTTCATGCAATCCGTAGAGCACGTGAACTGCCTCAGCGTGCATGGTCCTTGCCGCACGTTGGTACGTAACAGTATAGTTAAAGACAGAGGTTTCGCTTACCCAGAATGCTCTTGTCCGGAAAAGAGTTGTCTCCGCGGGAACGGGTCATTCTGCACTCGATCGTCCGGGCATATATCGACACCGGTGAGCCGGTCGGCTCCCGAACACTTTCCCGTTTACGCGATCTGCCGCTCAGCCCGGCAACTATCCGCAACGTGATGGCGGATCTCGCGGACAATGGATACCTTGCCCAACCCCACACTTCCGCCGGGCGCGTTCCGACCGGCCAGGCCTTTCGCGACTTTGCCGGGACCGTTCCGGCGCGTCCGCTCGCCGTGGCCGACCGGGACCACATCCTGAAAGAGATGCAGTCGGGGGAGAGCCTCGAAGAGCGCGTGGGTATCGCTTCGCGCGTGCTGACGGAAATCACCCGGAATGTGGGGATTGCGGCCGCGCTGCCCTCTTCGGCGCAGGAACTCGAGCATCTGGAGCTGATCGCGCTGTCCGACCAGCGCGTCCTGATGATCGTCGCCACGCGGGACCGCATGGTGCGCAACCGTGTCGTCACGCTCGATCGCGCCATGACGCAGGACAACCTGATCCAGCTTCGGAACTACGTCAACGCCAATTTCGCCGGCTGGACCCTCGAAAAAGCGCGCGCCGAACTGCTGCGGCGCATTGAAGAAGAGCGCGCCATGTACGACGCGGTGCTGCAGCAACTGACGCTGCTCTGCCGGAAAGGGCTGCTGCTCGCCGATCAGGATCCGCAGCTCGCCATGGAGGGCGCTTCCTGGCTGGTCGACCTCGACCTGCACCTCACGCGCGAGCGCATGCGCGAGCTGTTCCGCGCTCTCGAAGAAAAGAAGCACGTGGTGGCCCTGCTCGACCGCTTCCTCGACGCGTCGCAGGGCGAGATCGGCATCCATGTGGGGCTCGAAGATGCGCATCCCGCGATGAGCGACCTGAGTCTAATAGGAGTAACTATCAATCTGCCATCGGGAGTGCGCACGCGGGTCGCGGTGCTGGGCCCAATGCGGATGCATTACGAGAAGGTGATCTCGACGGTTCTTCAGATAGGGCGGACGTTTCAAACGCTGCAATCCTGAAAGCGGCGAAAGGGTACCTTCCAGCGCGCGATGTTAACCTGAAACTGGCCCGAATTTGCGGATACCAATCAACGTGCATAAAAGAGATACCCATAAAGAAGACCCGTCGAACGGCGCGGCAAAACACGACACGCCAGCGGCTGAAAGCACCGCGAAAGTGGACGATGTTACGGCGGAGAATACAGCTTCGGAAGCAAAACAGCCGGACCCGCTGGATCAGCTGCGCATCGAGCGCGACGGCCTGAAAGTCGAACGCGACGAGCTGAAAGAGCTGTTGCTCCGGCGCCAGGCGGAGTTCGACAACTTCCGCAAGCGCACCGAGAAGGAACGCGGCGAGTTTACCCAGTACGCGGGCATGGAGCTCGTGCGCGACCTGCTGCCCGTGATCGACGATTTCGACCGCGCCAGGAAGGTTGAAGGCGGCGCGCCGGAGTATACAAAAGGCATCGAAATGATCTACAGCCGCATGTTCGAGGCCCTGAAGAAAGTGGGGCTGGAACCGATCGAGGCGGAAGGCAAAGAGTTCGATCCGCATCTCCATCAGGCCGTCGAGCGTGTGGAAACGAAAGACGCTCCGGAAGGAACGATCCTGGGCGAATTTCAGCGCGGGTACAATTTTAAAGGCAAGCTGCTGCGGCCCTCGATGGTGCGGGTGGCCGCAGGTGCGTGATTTTCCTGACTTTCGAACGAATTAAATGCCGGTGACAAAACGCGATTATTACGAAGTGCTGGGCTGTGAGCGCGGCACGGGGGAGCAGGAGCTCAAGAGCGCATACCGCAAGCTGGCGATGCAGTATCATCCGGACCGCAATCCGGGCGATCACGCGGCGGAAGAAAAATTCAAGGAAGCCGCCGAAGCTTACAGCGTGCTGTCGGATCCGCAGAAGCGCGCGGCGTATGACGCTTATGGCCATCAGGGCCTCTCCGGATTTGGCGGCGGAGGGTTCGACCCAGGCTCGATCGATCTCAGCGACATTCTGAGCCAGGTCTTCGGTTTCGGCGATGCGTTCGGCCAGGCGCGCGGCGGGCGTTCCCGCGCGGCCAAGGGCGAGGATCTGCGTTACGACCTGACACTGAGCTTCGAAGAAGCCGCGTTCGGCAAGTCGGTCGAACTGCAGGTTCCCAAGCTCGAAGCCTGCGCGCGCTGCCACGGCAGAGGCGCGGAACCGGGCAGCGGCAGCATCACCTGTCCTGCATGCCATGGCCGCGGCGAACAGATTTTCTCCCAGGGATTTCTATCCGTCCGCCGGACCTGCTCCAGTTGTCAGGGCGCTGGTCAGATCGTCAAGCAGGTTTGCCGCGATTGCCGGGGCGAAGGCTACCGGCAGGTCAACAAGAAGCTGCGCGTCACCGTGCCGGCCGGTATCGGCGACGGCAATCGGCTGCGTGTTCCGGGTGAAGGCCAGCCGGGGGCGAATGGTGGACCGTCCGGCGATCTCTACATCTTCTTCACCGTCAAAGATCACACGATCTTCGAACGCGAAGGCAACGACCTGCACTGCACCGTCCCGATTAACATCGCGCAGGCGGTGCTGGGCGACGAGATCACGGTGCCGACGCTCGAAGGTCCACATCAACTTGTGATTCCAGAAGGAACGCAGAGCGGCGCGGAACTTCGCGTGAAAGCCATGGGTGTGCCGGAAGTGCAGGGGCGGGGACGCGGCGATCTCGTCGTCCACATCGATGTACGGGTGCCGTCGAAACTGTCGCGCGACCAGCGGAAGTTATTCGAACAGCTCGCCGAATCGCTGCCGGTGAACAACGAGCCGCATCAAAAGGGGTTGTTCGAAAAAGTCAAAGACCTCTTCATGTAGCGGATGCACGGGTTCGAGTCCCGAGGATCAGGTGGGTTTGGGTGGAATCAGCGTCTGCGTGGCGCTGATTCCCTCTAACGAACTATCGATACGATCATGCCTGTGGCCGCTTCGGGCAAATTTTGTCAGTTGGTCTTCACTTGTGTCCGGTTGAATAACACGACTTCACCGCGGCGGGTGTTTTCGATGACCCTTACTCCGGATGCCGCGGGCGCGGTTCGCGCTTATAGACTGGCGGGCAATGTTACTTCTGTCCTCTCCAGGTTATTCAGGTAGTCCCCAAGGTCTCCGGCATCCGCGGTGGCCGTCAGAGTACGGTCGGGTTCCCGAGAGGTCACGCTGAGACGCCCGGGACGGCGCGCGATCCGCATGCTACAATCAGGTTTCCTAGGTTGTTGCCATGTTGCTGAGTATTAAGGAGATGGAAGTCCGCAAGCTGCCTTTTGCGGAAACCTGGGAGCCAAATGGGTTCGATTTTTCAGACCCATCTGTAATCCAAAAGGGTCCGCTGAAAGCTACCGGAACGGCGGAGTTGCTTCCCGACACGGGCGGTGAGGTGCGCGTGAAGGGACGTTTTCAGGCGGATCTCGAAACCGAATGCGACCGATGTCTGGGTCGAGCGTCGTTTCATCTGGATGCACCGTTCGATCTTTTTTACCGGCCACTCGAATCCGGGCCGGAAGAAGAGGAAGCGGCGATCGACGAAGGGGAGGCGGAGATGGGCTTTTATGAAATGCCCGGTCTCCAGCTTGAAGATATTGTGAGGGAGCAGGTGCTGCTGCAGCTTCCCATGCAACGGATATGCAGCGAAGTTTGTAAGGGCATCTGTCCTGTCTGCGGATCGAATCGCAACGAGACGAGTTGCTCCTGCCGGCCGCCGTCGGGAGACGACCGATGGATGGCTTTGAAAGATTTTCACATTTAAGAGATATTAAGGACTAAGAAACACCATGCCGAATCCGAAACGCAGACACTCCAACGCGCGCACACAGACTCGCCGCGCCCACGATGCCCTCCGCAGGCCCGCGCACGCCGAGTGCCCGAACTGCCACGAACCGAAGGTGCCGCACCGCGTTTGCCCGCACTGCGGCCAATACAAGGGCCGCGAAGTAATCGAAACCACAACGGCGTAGGATTTCGCGATCCGAAGCCAATGGTCACCATTGCAGTAGACGCGATGGGGGGCGATAAAGCCCCGGCGCCTGAAATCGAAGGCGCTATTGAAGCGGCCAGACAATATAGACATCGCGTTCTGCTTGTCGGCGATGGACCGACGGTCCAGAAGGAACTGGCGAAGCACGATTCGGTGAGCGATCTTCCGATCGAAGTGGTGCACGCGGACGAGCGGATTACAATGGACGATCACGCCGCCAAGGCAGCACGCGGCAAGAAGGGCAGCTCGATGCATGTCTGTGCGCGTCTCGTCGCGGACGGCAAGGCGGATGGTTTCCTTTCGGCCGGAAACACCGGCGCGTGCATGGCGATCGCCAAGATGATCTTCGGCAAGGTGCCAGGCGTCGACCGCCCGGCGCTGACCGGTGTGTTTCCGACGCACGAAGGCACGCCCGTCGTCGTCGTCGATGTCGGCGCTAACGTCGATTGCGAGCCGGAAATGCTCCAGCAGTTCGGGCTGATGGGCGAGATCTATTCGCGGCTGGTGCTGAAAATCGCGCGTCCGCGCGTGGGCCTGCTTTCGATCGGCGAGGAGGAGCACAAGGGCAACGCGCTCACCAAAGACGCGACGCCTCTTCTGAAATCGCTCGACATCAATTTCATCGGCAACGTCGAAGGGCGCGATCTTTTTTCGGGCCATGTCGACGTGATCGTTTGCGATGGCTTCGTCGGCAACGTGGCATTGAAGGTGGCCGAGGGACTTTCGGAGATGATCCGCGGAATGCTGCGCGAATCTCTCGCGTCTACCGTAACGCGCAAGATTGGGTACGCGCTCTCGCGGTCAGCTTACAAGGATTTCAAGAAGCGCGTCGATTACGCCGAGTACGGCGGCGCGCCGCTGCTCGGCGTCAAAGGCGTCTGCATCATCTGCCACGGCCGCTCGGATTCGAACGCCATCAAGAACGCCATCCGCGTGGCGGCGGATTTTGCATCCAGCAACATGAATCAGCGCATCGAAGAAGAGTTGCGCGAATACGCGACACTGGGATAGGGATTCCATGCGACGTTTGTTGCTGCTGCTGGTTTCGTTCGCAAGCCTCGCGTTTGCGCAGAGCGAAAAGTTCAATCATGTGCAGTGGAAGCTGAC